>JADJQT010000001.1:1595480-1953461 GCA_016712595.1 Rhodospirillales bacterium | reverse complement strand
GGGAACGACGGCGAGACGGACGTTGCCCCACTGTCGGCCTCCGATCATGATCGGCGAGTCGTATTCCTTCAGCACGATGATCTGGCCGTTACCCATTTCCCGCGGATAGGCCTGGATCAGGAACGGCTGGGTGTTGCGCGCCGCCAGCAATCCAGTGCGATCATCGAAGATTCGCCGATTGCGGCAATTCGCGGTATTCCAGTCGCGTTCGCCGGGACGTTGCGGATGCGAATACTTCTGATTATGGGTCGGCAGGTAACCGTTGCGATCGACCGCGCAACAAAAGATGACCCGCTTGTCTGACAAGGGCGCTTCGATGAGCGGCGGCAAAAGCCGATCGGTCAGTTCGGTAAATTCAGACATGAACTGTTGCGGGTCGCTGTTGGCGATCGGATCGTATCGACCGGAAAAGAATGCCGAGGGCGCGATCGTCCCCGTGCGAACCGCCTGCTCGAACGTCTGACCGATCTGCTTGGCCATCTTTTGCGCCTGGGCGACATATCCCTCATCGGCGCGCTTGCTGGTATCGATCACCTCGACAATTTTGGCGCGCTCGGCGTCGCCCACCTTGACGAACTGGATATGCAGATCGTAACCGCTATATCCGCCGACTTTCGCCGTAACGCTGCCGATACCCTCGAGATGCAGACCACCGACGACGCCTGCATCCACCGCGACCGTCGAAACCAGGGCGGCGCCGGAGCACGTCAGATCGGCGGTAAATCCTTCGATGACCTTGCCGCCAACGCCGAGCCGGTAACGGATGGCGACCGGCTCGCGTCGCTCGCGTCGCCGATTACCAACGCCGGACGAGCGCAAGATCGTCGTCAACCGCCGTTGCAGATCGTGGATGCTGCCGCTTACCTGCTCAGACAAGCGGCCGACCGTCTGTGACGTACCGCTCGTTCTCTGCGCCTCGACGAACAGGTCGTTCACCTGGTCGACAACCCGTTGCGTGTGCGACGCCGCCGCAGAGACGCTCCCGGCGATGCCCGTGGCCGCCACCTGCTGCTCACCCGTCGCCGTCGTCACCCGGTCGGCGGCGGCATGGACCGCACGGATCGTGTTCGTCACCTCGTCGACCATCGCCGCCGTCTCGACGGTGGTGCGCTGGATTTCCTCCGCCTGCCCCCTGATCGTACCGATCGCCTCTTCGGTCTGCCGCGCGAGGTTCTTCACTTCGGCGGCAACGACGGCAAAGCCTTTGCCCGCCTCGCCGGCACGAGCGGCCTCAATCGTCGCATTCAGGGCCAGCAGCCGGGTCTGCGACGCGATCGCCTCGACCAGCGAGACAACCTCGCTGATGCGCGCCGTCGCCTGCGAGAGACCGCTCACGGTCCGGCTTGCCGACTCCGCCTGGGTCACCGCGCCGACCGTCAGATGGGACGCTTCCCCGGCATCCTGAGAAATCTGCCGGCAGCCCTCTTCGAGACGACTCGAATCGCTGCTCGCCGCACCGACGTTGTCGAGCGTGGTGGAAACCGAAGAGCCGACGGACGACGCCGCGTAATGCATTTTCTCAGCGATGCTGCACAGTTCTTGCGCGCTTTCGCTCATCTGATCGGCCTGGGCGGCGATCAGCCCCACGGAGTCTTCGACTTCGCGGTCGAGAAGGTCCGACAGGCCGAGCAATTCCGATTTCAGCTTGTTCGCCTCACCCTGCTTCAGGTAGGTCGAAATCGCCAGGTCCATGTCGAGGAACGCCGCGCGCATCACCGCGCAGATATCGTCGAGCTGTCCACTTGCCTTGGCCTTGCGACCGAGAATATGGCCAACCAGACGCTCAAGAATGAAGCAATAGCCACCGATGTACCAGCGCGGCTCGAGGCCGATCCGCTCATGCGCCTGCCCGACGGCATCGGCACGGCGCACATAATCGCTATCGAAACGGCCGGAAAAGAGGTTGTCCCAGTGCGTCTGCTGCGCACCCTTCAGCCGCGCGATGTTGGCATCGTCCTTGAGCATCGCCGCGAGCGCCGGACGCTTGCGCAGATGGTCGTAAAACGCGTCGGCAACGTCCGGCAACGCCTTGGCAATGTCCGCTTGCAATCGGCGCAGACGCTCTCGCGTGGCCGGGTCGAGTACGAGGAAGTCCAGACGGTCATCAATGTTGGGGGCGACGTCGGCCATGCTCGCCTCAAGCCTCGTGGTGATCGCAGAGCACCGCCGACAAGTGCTTGCCGGCGGTGCCATCGAACACTACGCAACGAAGCCTGAGAAATAGTTAAGCGGCGCGCATTGTCTTGTGCGTCAGTCAATGCCGTTCATTTGCCACTTGCCACTCATCGGCAGGTGAATCCCGCATTCCGTCTTGTCGCGTCCTCGCCAGCGGCCGGCGGGCACGTCGTGACCTGGAGCAACCCGGTCGTTGGAGGTCATGCAGCCGATCGATAAGAAGCCCTGCTCTTCAAGCTCGTGGCGCGGCAGGTCATGGCGGGCGAAATATGCCTCCAGGTCATCCTTGCTCCAGTCGGCGAGCGGGTTGATCTTGATCCGACCGTCGTCCAGATTAACCTCGATGCGCGGCAGATTGGCCCGCTTGCCGCCGTGAAAGCCCTTGCGGCCAGTGATCCAGGCATCGAAGCCCTTGAGCGCATGATCGAGCGGTTCCACTTTGCGCAGGTAGCAGCACATATCGGGATTGCCGTACCACAACACGCCATCCGGATCGAAGGCCGCGATCTTGTCCTCGTCGGGTTTGACCCCTCGCACGTCGGTCAGGCCGAGCAGGTTCGTCAGGCGCTGGCAATACCGCAGCGTCTCACCGAACAGTTTGCCGGTATTCAAAAAGATCACCGGTGTCGACGGAGCGATCGTCGCCACCAGATGCAGCAGCACCGCCGCCTCGGCGCCGAACGACGAGACCAGAGCGATGCGCCCGGCGAACTCGCCCTCGAGCATCCCGGTAAGCAGCGCGCGCGTATCAGCATCGTGATAGCGTCGCACCAGGTCCTCGGCGCGGGCGTGCCCGGCAGCGAGCCGCGCCTTCGTCCAGGCCTCCGGATGCGTCGCCTCAGCCGCGGGAGGCAGCCCATGTGGCGTCATCGGCCGCCCCTTTCCTGGCTACGCAGGCGCGACGCGGATAAGCGGGCGTCGCTCGCGGGTTGATAGAACACGCTGAAAGCCTGGGTTGCCTCCGTCCATGCCGCGACGGCGCGTTCGTCAGCGACTTCGAAAGCATCGAAGCCGCAGCGCTGCATGAACAGGAATTGATCGCGCAAAACATTGCCGACAGCGCGCAGCTCACCGGCAAAACCGTAGCGCTCGCGCAAGAGGCGAGCGGTCGAATAGGCCCGCCCGTCCTTGAATGCCGGAAATTCAAGGGCAATGACGGCGAGCGACGTGGCGTGCTCGCCGATTTCGTGCGCGTGCTCAGCCGACGTCATGCGCACCCCCAGCGGGTCGGCGCGATCGCGCAGGGCACCGCTGTCGGCATGAAAACGGGCAAGCGAGACGATCACCGGACCGCTCGCCGGCACGGCGTCGCCGTCGCCCAGCGCGATCCACGGATCGGGGACGGACCGGCCATCCTTAATGAGCGGCATAAAGCTTCTCCTTGAACGGAGTGAGGCCGACGCGGCGATAGGTATCAAGGAAGCGTTCGCCGTTTTCGCGCAGGCCGACGTAGGTTTCCACGAGATTCTCGACCGCATTCACCACCTCGTCGTAGGCGAAGGCCGGGCCGACCAGCGCGCCGATCGCGGTCGTCTCGGTGGCATCGCCGCCGAGGGTGATCTGGTAAAATTCCTCGCCCTTCTTATCGACGCCGAGAATACCGATGTGGCCGACGTGGTGGTGGCCGCAGGCGTTGATGCACCCGGAAATCTTGATTTTAAGCTCGCCCACGTCGTGGACGCGATCGAGATCGCCGAAGCGCCGGGAGATCTGCTGGGCGATCGGTATGGCGCGGGCGTTGGCGAGCGCGCAGTAATCGAGGCCGGGACAGGCGATGATATCGGTCACCGTCCCGATGTTGGGCGTGGCGAGACCGAGCGGCATCAGCGCCTGCCACAACGCATAGAGGTCGCCCTGCTCGACGTGAGTGAACGTCAGATTCTGCTCATGGGTGACCCGCACCTCGCCGAAACTGTAGCGGTCGGCGAGATCGGCGATCGCCTCCATCTGCTCTGCCGTCGCATCGCCCGGCACCCCGCCTTCGGGCTTGAGCGAAAGATTGACGATGGCATAGCCCGGCTGCTTATGGGCGACGAGATTCACTCGCGACCAGCGGGCGAACGCCACATCGTCGCGCCTTTTCTGCTCGAAGCCGGACGAAGTCGCGGACAACGGCTTGAACGACGGCGGCGCAAAATAGGCCATGATACGCGCGCCCTCGCCTTCGGGCAGTTCGACCGGCGAGCCTTTTATGTGCGTCCACTCGTCTTCGACACGGCGACGGAACTCCTCGATTCCAACCTCATGGACGAGGATCTTGATGCGCGCCTTGAACATGTTGTCCCGCCGACCGTACCCGTTATAAACGCGCAGAATCGCCTCCAGGTAGGAGAGCAGGTGGGCCTTGGCGAGGAATGGTCGGATCACCTTACCGATCATCGGCGTGCGCCCCTGGCCGCCACCGACGAGCACTTCAAAGCCAATCTCGCCGCCAGCATCGCGGACGATGCGCAGGCCGATGTCGTGCACAGCGACGGCCGCCCGGTCGGCGGGCGCGCCAGTCACCGCCACTTTGAACTTGCGCGGCAGGAACGAGAATTCGGGATGCAGGCTCGACCACTGGCGGATGATCTCGCACCACGGACGCGGGTCTTCGATCTCGTCGGCGGCGGCGCCGGCATACTGATCAGCGGTGACGTTACGGATGCAGTTGCCGCTGGTCTGGATCGCGTGCATCTCGACCGACGCGAGGTCGGCGAGAATGTCGGGCGTGTCCTCAAGCTTCGGCCAGTTGTACTGGATGTTCTGGCGGGTGGTAAAATGCCCGTAGCCCTTATCGTAGGCTCGGGCGATGTGGGCAAGCATGCGCATCTGTCGCGACGACAGCGTGCCATAGGGCACGGCGACGCGCAGCATGTAGGCGTGAAGCTGCAAATAAAGGCCATTCATCAGCCGCAACGGCCGAAATTCTTCCTCGCTCAGCTCACCCGAGAGCCGGCGCGCCACCTGGCCACGGAACTCCGCCACCCGCTCGGCGACGAAGGTATGATCGAACTCGTCGTACCGGTACATGGACGTCAGCCTTCTGTTGCCTGGTTGCCGGGATCGGCCTGTTTGCCGAGACCTGGATGCGTCGATGGGCCAGCCGCACGGATGCGCTCGCGATAGGTCGTCGGCAACAGCGCGCCGCCCTCGCTGCGGACGACATCGATCAAGTAGGGAGCCACGACGCGGCACCGCGCCGCATCGCCCTCGGCGACGGCAAGCAGCCCGGCCGCCACATCCTTGCTTTCGCTCGCCACGGCGTCAACGAGTCGCTCCGACCACGTTCCGCCCTCGGCGAGATAGACCACGATGCCATCGCCGAGGCGGTTGGCGGTCACGGCCTTCAGGTTGCCGCCACGCGCGCTGCGCGCGGCCGAGATATCGGACGCTTCTTGTCTCGCCCGTGGCGCCGGCTTCGCTGCCGTCGCGCCCGCTGCCTTGCTCATCAGGACCTCTCCCAAAATCAACCCGCCGCGTCAGGCGGGATCAACGCGCCGCGGCCTGCGCCATCGCCGATCGGGTATGCGCATCGGCGTGGCGAACCACCTCGCCGATAAGAATCATCACCGGGCCAGGCTCGACTTGCCGCACGAGGCGCGCCAATTCACTCAGCGCTCCGACGGCCACGCGCTGTCCCTCGCCGCTGACCTCCGCGATCGCCGCCGCCGGGGTCTGCGGATCGCGCCCCGCAGCGACCAGGCGCCGCGCCAGCGCACCGGCTTTGGCCGCGCCCATGTAAACCGCTAGCGTATGACGATTGCGGGCGAGGTCCTGCCAGTCGTGATCAGGCTCGCCATGCCGACCCTGCGCCGTCATTAGCGTGACCGCCTGGGCATCGTCGCGATGGGTCAGCGGAATGCCGGTCGTCGCCGCCGCCGCGACAGCCGCAGTGACGCCCGGGATCACCTCGACGGAAATGCCGAGGCGCGTTAAATGGTCCCGCTCCTCGCCGCCGCGAGCGAAGATGAACGGATCGCCGCCTTTGAGACGGACGACGCGTCGGCCGCTGCCGGCAAGCGAGGCCAGCAGCGCGTTGATCGCGTCCTGCGGCATCGCCTGACACCCCGGCGCCTTACCGACATCGATCCGCTCGGCGTCGCGCCGTCCATAATCGAGGATGCGCGGGCCGATGAGGCGATCGTGAACGATCACGTCGGCTTCCTGCAGGGCGCGCAACGCCTTTAACGTCAGGAGGTCCGGATCGCCCGGCCCGGCGCCGACGAGAGCGACGCTGCCGACCTCTCCCGCGACGTCGTCGGGACGGTTGATCAGGGCCAGCATGCGCTCGCGCGCCGCGCTGTCCGCGCCCGATAGAACCGCCGCCGCCACCGGACCGCTGAAAAAGCGCTCCCAGAACCGCCGGCGTTGCCCGCCGGTGCGCCGCGTCGCCTTGACCGCGCCCCGAAAGTTGTCGGCAAAGCGGGCCAAGCGTCCGAGATTTGCCGGCAGCAGGGCCTCGATGCGCGCGCGCACGCTGCGGGCGAGGACCGGGGACGCGCCCGCACTGGTCACGGCAACCGTGATCGGATCGCGATCGATGATCGCCGGCCAGACAAAGGTGCACAGCTCCGGCTGGTCGACGACGTTCACCGGCACGCCCGCCACCTGCGCTGCCGCCGAGATTCGAGCAGCGAGCGCCGGATCGCCGCAATCGACGACGACCAGCGCCGCCCCTGCGATGTCCGCATCGACGAACGTCCGCTCGATAACCCGTCCGTGCCCGTTCGCCACCGGCGAATGCGGCGATACGAGGAAGGTGACCAGGGCGCCGGCGTCGGCAAGCATAGCGGCCTTGCGCTCAGCGGCCCCCCCCCCGCCGACCACCAGAACCCGGCGGTCACGGAGACTCAGAAACAGCGGAAAATATTGCATGTGTGTGCCCTGTTGCCGATCCGCCGGCACGCAGGGCCTGGCGCATCGATCCATTGTCGGCCGGATGCCTGTCCGCTCCGACGGAAAATACATAGGCGTTTGTAGTTTCTATTTAAACTACAATTGATATTTGTATTATGTAAGTCGGCGCCAGATGCCGGCACGCGCGTTCGCAAACTGTTCCGTTTAGCCGAAGCTTGCCATATGTTGGCGTCGGGCAAATCGGCGCCACATCATGATGGGATCGGCTTGGAGCTGTGGCCCCAGGCCGGAACCGGCGTTTTGCCGTTACCCGTTCCCAAAGCTGGAGCCGCGATTGTGAACAATCCCGCGACGAAGCGAACGAGCCGCTCTGCGCCGGTGACGAACAGCGGCGATGATCTTTTCGCTCGCGCCGCGCAGGAGCCGAGTGCCTACACCGCCAAGGATATCGAGGTCCTCGAAGGGCTGGAGCCGGTGCGGCGACGCCCGGCAATGTATATTGGCGGGACCGACGAGCGGGCGCTCCACCATCTCGTCGCCGAACTGCTCGATAATGCCGTCGATGAAGCCGTCGCCGGACATGCCAGCCGCATCGAGCTGCGGCTGACCGAGGACGGCAGGGTAAACGTGCGCGACAACGGCCGTGGCATTCCCGTCGATCCGCATCCGAAATTCCCCGATCGCTCGGCACTTGAGGTCATCCTGACGACCCTGCATTCAGGCGGCAAGTTCGGGGGCAGCGCGTACGCGACCTCCGGCGGGCTGCATGGCGTCGGCCTCTCCGTCGTCAACGCGCTGGCCGAGTCCCTAACTATCGAGGTGGCGCGCGATCGCATGCTGTGGACGCAGTCCTACGCCCGCGGCGTGCCGACATCACCGTTGAACAATGCCGGCACGGTCCAGAATCGCCGGGGAACGAGCATCACCTTTCGCGCCGATCCGCTCATCTTCGGCAGTGCTGCCCGCTTCGAGCCCGCCGTGCTCTACCGCATGGCCCGCTCGAAGGCTTATCTTTTCCGCGGCATGGAAATCCGCTGGTCGTGCGCCGCTTCGCAGCTTAGCGCCGGTGAGGACGTTCCGGACGAGGCGGTTTTACACTTCCCGGACGGCATCGCCGACTATCTGCGCTCGGCCCTCGGTGATCGCGAGACGGTCACGCCCGAGGCGTTTACCGGCGAAGCCACGCTGGCTGGCGATCGCGGACGTATCGAATGGGCGGTCACCTGGCCCACCGACGAGGACGGCTTCTTTACCTCCTACTGCAACACCGTGCCGACCCCACAGGGCGGAACCCACGAGGCCGGATTCCGCTCGGCTCTGACCAAGGCGATCAGGGCTTACGGAGAGCGGGTGAAGAACCGCGACGTCGAGAAACTGATTGCGGACGACGTCATTGCCGGTGCCTGCGTGATGCTGTCCCTGTTCCTGCGCGAGCCGCAGTTCCAGGGCCAGACAAAAGAGAAGCTCGTCAACGCCGACGCCACCCGCCTGATCGAAGTGCCGGTTCGCGACCACGTCGATCACTGGCTTTCGGCCACCCCCGCCGTTTCCGACACGCTCCTGGCACATGTCCTCGACCGGGCGCAGCAACGCCTCCAACGCCGGCAGGACAAATCGGTCAAGCGGCAGTCGGCGACTCGCCGGCTTCGCCTGCCAGGCAAGCTCACCGACTGCGCCCGAGAAAGCGCCCAGGGAACGGAGCTGTTTCTAGTCGAAGGCGATTCCGCCGGCGGCTCGGCCAAGCAGGCGCGCGAGCGGGAAACCCAGGCAGTGTTGCCCTTGCGCGGCAAGATACTCAACGTCGCCAGCGCCTCGGCGGAAAAGCTGCGCGCCAACCAGGAACTGCGCGATCTGATCGAGGCGCTCGGCTGCGGTTCGGGCACGGCCTACGCCGAAGCGGCGCTACGCTACGAGAAGATCGTCATCATGACCGATGCCGACGTCGACGGCGCCCACATCGCCTCGCTGTTAATCACCTTTTTCTTCCGTGAGATGCCCAAGCTGATCGAGCATGGGCACCTGTTTCTCGCGGCACCGCCGCTGTACCGCCTGTCTCGCGGCGCGAAGACGCTTTATGCGCGCGACGATGCCCATAAGGCACAACTTCTCGCCAGCGAGTTCGTCGGCCGCGGCGACGTCGACATCAGCCGTTTCAAAGGGCTGGGCGAGATGCCCGCCGCCCAGCTCAAGACAACGACCATGGCGCCAGCATCACGAACACTGCTACGCATCGTTCTTCCGTCGGCCGAAGCGTCCGCCGAGCGCTCCGTCGTCGCCGAACGCATCGAGACCTTGATGGGCCGACGGCCGGAGCTTCGTTTCGCGCTGATTTCCGAGCACGCGCGGTTCGTCGCCGATACCCTCGACGTCTAGCGGCCGCCGGTCTCAGGCAAGCAGGATATCGACGACGTGGACATTGTTGATCCCCAAGATCTGCAAATCTCCCGCATCGAACGCGCCGTCGTCATTGAGATCGGCCTGCAGTTCGCCGCGTGCGCCCACTCGCACCTCGATGACCCCGTCACCGGCGATGAATCCGGCCGTTCCAATAAAGGTGTCGACGCCGACGGCGCGCAAATCCAACCGGTCCTGGCCGGTGGTGAAGTCGGTGACGACGTCACCGTGATCGAACACGGAATTGCCGGGACGAAAGACGAAACAGTCACGCCCAAGGCCGCCGGTCAGCGTGTCCTGGCCGAGACCACCGATCAGGGTATCGTTCCCCGCATCGCCGATGAGGCGGTCGTTGCCGTTGCCGCCATGCAGGCGGTCGTTGCCAAAATGGCCGTCGAGCAAATCGGCACCGGCGCCGGCGAACAGGCGGTCCCGACCATCGCCGCCATTGAGCGAATCGATACCGTCGTTGCCCAGCAGGAGATCGTCACCGCCAAGGCCGCGGATTGTCTCGCCGAAACGTGTGCCTTGGAGGGTGTCATTCCATTCGCTGCCGATCAGCGAGCGGACGAAGGTGCCGGCGACGTCGGCGACGAACACGTCCTGGCGACTGTTCGCGTCATCGCTGACGAGGTCGCTCGCCCAGCTTTCGAACGCAACATGATGACCGTCGGCCGCCATCGCGGCGCTGGTGCCGGTGCTGTCACCGGTGCTGCCGTCGGCGGTCGTATCGGCATAGAAGATGGTGCCGGTCAGCAGATTCTTGACGAAGATATCGGAGACGCCGTTGACATCGCCGGCGACGAGCGTGTTCGAAGAACTTTCGAAGGCGACGTAATGACCGTCCGCCGAGATCGAAGGGAAGAGGGCGGCAAACGTTCCTTCGCTACCGTCGGGGGCGATGCTGGCACGGACGATGTTTCCAGTTGCCAGATCCTTCACGAACACGTCGTACGTGCCATTGGTATCACCGGCGACGAGGTTGGAGGCATTGCTGGAAAAGGCGACATATCGCCCGTCGGCGGAGATTGAAGCGTCGGTGCTGAAGCTGTTGCCGAGCGTGCCATCAGCCGCGGCGCTGACCAGCGTGACCTCCCCGGTCTGCAGATCCTTGACGAACACGTCGGTGCGGCCGTTGGTGTCATGCGCGACGAGATTATTGGCATCGCTGGAAAAGGCGACATACCGTCCGTCGGCCGAAAGCGATGGATTCTTGCTCGCTGCCCGTCCCAGGGTTCCGTCACTGGCAGTGCTGACCAGGGTGATTTCACCCGTCTCCACATTCTTTACGAACACATCGTACACGCCGTTCGTATCTCCAGCGACGAGGTTCGAGGCAAGGCTCTCGAACGCCACGAACGTCCCGTCCGCCGAAATCGACGAGAGAATCCCGTATGAATTCGCCTGCGTACCGTCCGCCGCAGTGTTGACCAGACTGATCGTTCCTGTGTGCAGGTCCTTGATGAAAATATCCAATTCGTGGTTGACATCGCTGGCGACGAGATTGTCGGCATAGCTGGCGAACGAGACGTAGCGGCCGTCAGCCGAAATCGACGGCGCGTAGCTCTGGTTATTGCCGAGCACGCCATTCGCATCGGTGCTGACCGCGATCGTCGAGCCGGTTTGCGTATCCTTAACGAAAATGTCCCATGTGCCGGCTCCGTCGCCCGGGACGAGATTGCCGGCGATGCTGGCGAAAGCGACGTAGTGCCCATCGGCGGAGATCGACGGGGTAAGGCTGCGATCGTTCGCTTCTAGACCGTCAGCATCGGTGCTGACGCGGGTGATGCTGGCCATGAGATGCTCTCCCTACTGTTTTTCGCATTTGTCCCCACACGGGCCCGCGATGCCCTGAGTCAGGGCGTTCCGCCGCCCGCAAAAGACCTTCCCTGTTTCGCGCCTTCGCCCGCGCGCGGCTGTACTTCATGCGCACGGTCCGCATGCGCATTCGGCGAGAGCACAGCTTTAAATCGCGGTTTTTTTTGGCCCATATCCCCCAGCGCGCGTTCAGCACCGACAATACCGACGCCTTACGCCCGTGGCACCGGCTCATCTGTATTCCAGATCACATTCGCGCTCAAGACCGGCCGCGATCGGGCGAGCCGTGCGGTAAGCAGGGTCGATGAGGCTGAACAGCTACTCGCTTGAGGCGCCTGGAACCCGGCCCCCCTGGCACATTTCAGCACCGATATAAGACCATGGCCTTCATGCGCTTCGTTCTGGCTCACCCAGAAAAACTGGCAAGACGTCACCGGCCCGAGTCGTTTGTTTCAATAATTTCAGGTGAAGTTTGTAAACATATTTACATCGTCAAAAATAATAAGCATACGAATTGTGACAAATAATAAATATTAAAAATATATGCTGTAATAATTATGAGTTCAATTAAACACTTTATCCGGAAAAATCTGAAACGACAAACATCGTTTTAAGACATCTGTCGGTTACAAAAAAAGTGTCTTCTACCCCTCGCCAACCGGTGCCACATCCGGCGCCGACACGATGGGGAGCAAAGACATGGAACACACCAATCGCACTTCTGCCTTCGCCCGCCGGCTGCTGGCCGGCGCGTTCGTCCTGGGCGGCATCGCCGCTGCAGCTCCGGCTTCGGCCGCGGTCCCGAACCCAATCGCCATCTTCAACATGGTCCGCTCGGCCGGTGTCGCCTCGTGCCTGCCGAACGCCAAGGCGCGGGTGACCATCAGCACGCTTGGCGAAGTCGAAACCATGACCGTAGCCGCCACCGGTCTGCCGAAGAACGTCGGCTTCGACTTCTTCATCATCCAGCAGGCGAACGCGCCCTTCGGTCTTTCCTGGTATCAAGGTGACATGGAGAGCGACTCGCAGGGCCGCGCCGTTGGCGTCTTCGTCGGTCGCTTCAGCCGCGAGACCTTCATCGTCGCGCCCGGCAGCACCGCCGCGCCGGTGGTGGACGGGGAAGATGCGTCGACCAACCCCGCAACCGAACCGGTGCACACCTTCCACCTCGGCATGTGGTTCAACAGCCCGGCGGATGCCGCTGCTGCCGGCTGCCCGAACATCGTCACTCCCTTCAACGGCGAGCACAATGCTGGCATTCAGGTCCTGAACACCAGCAACTTCGCGGTTAAAGGTCCTTTGTTCAACCTTGTGCAGTAATCGGCCGAAAGGCGTGGCGGAAGCCGGTCGCGGGGAACGCTCCGGACCGGCTTCCGCTGCGTCCGGCCACCCGCTCCGGAGGGAGTAGTGGGCCTGGCGCGGTCAGGGAAACAACGGCTGCTGAGTAAGACCCGCGGTCTCGTCGAAGCCGCAGACGAGATTCATGTTCTGAACCGCCTGTCCCGAAGCGCCCTTGACGAGATTATCAATAACCGACAGGACGATGATACGGCCGGGCACCCGGTCGGCGAAGACGCCGATCAGGTTGAAGTTCGAGCCGCGGACGTGGCGGGTCGCCGGAGAGACCCCCTTGTCTACGACGCGAACGAATGCTTCGTTGCGGTAACGCTGTTCGAGCAGCGCGCGCACATCGTCGACCGTCGCCATGCCGACCAGACGCAGATAGATGCTCGCGAGGATTCCCCGGTTCATCGGCATCAGATGCGGCGTGAAATTCAGCATCACCGGATGCCCAGCGGCACGCGCGACCAATTGCTCGATCTCCGGCGCGTGCCGGTGCGCGGCAACGCCGTAGGCCTGGATGCCTTCCGAGACCTCGGCGAACAGCGAGCCTTCCTTGGCGGCGCGGCCGGCGCCGCTGACCCCGGATTTAGCATCGATGACGATGTCGCCGGCGTCGATCAGTCCGGCTTGGACGATCGGCACGAGCGGCAGCAGCGCCGACGTCGGATAGCAGCCCGGGCAGGCGACAAGACGGGCGCCGGCGATCTGCTCGCGGGCGATCTCGCTCAGGCCATAGACCGCCTCCTTTTGAACCTGCGGCGCCGCATGCGGCTGACCATAGGTCGCGGCGTAGACGGCAGGGTCGGCGAAGCGGAAATCCGGGGACAGATCAATCATCTTCACCCGCCCCGGCATCGCCGCCGCCAGCGGCTGCGCCGCCCCGTGCGGCAGGCCGAAGAAGGCAACGTCGACCGTCTCCCAATCGACGGCATCGACCGGTTGCAGGTCGGGCAGCCCGCGCCCGCGCGCGACGCCGGCCAGATGTGGAAAGACCTCGCCGAAACTCTGCCCGGCCTTGCGGTCGGCGGTCATCGCCGTGATGTCGACGTGCGGGTGGTTGACAAGGAGTCGAACCAACTCGGCGCCAGTGTAGCCACTGGCGCCGACGATCGCGACCCGCACCCGACCCGGGTTATCCCCCGCTTCCGCCATGCGCCTCTCCCTTTCCGAGGCCGTGGATCACGCCCCACCCGATCCCGGGCACCGCGGAGCGATCGCGCCGGCTAACGTTTGGAGAACTGGAAGCTGCGGCGGGCCTTGGCGCGTCCGTACTTCTTTCGCTCAACGACACGCGAATCGCGGGTCAGGAAACCAACGCTCTTCATCGCGCCACGCAGGTTCGGCTCGAAAAAGGCCAAGGCCCGGCTGATGCCGTGGCGCAAGGCCCCCGCCTGTCCGGACAGACCTCCCCCGGAGACAGTACACAACACATCGTACTGACCGTCGCGACCGGCGACGACAAACGGCTGGTTGATAACCATCTGCAACGTCGGACGGGCAAAGAATTGCGCGACGTCACGTCCGTTCACCTTGATCGTGCCGCGTCCCGGCTTGAGCCAGACACGGGCGATGGCATTCTTGCGCTTGCCGGTGGCGTAGGCGCGGCCGTATCGGTCGAGCTTCGGTTCCGCCGGCGCGTCGCTGACAGCGAGCGGCTCGGCGATGTGCTTCAAATCCTCGAAGGTGGTGATCGGGTCCGCCATGAAAGCCTGCTATCGTTTGTTCTTGGAGTTGAATTCGCCGATGTCGAGCGGCTCGGGCTGTTGCGCCGCGTGCGGGTGTTCCGGTCCCTTATAGACCCGCAGCTTGCGCATCTGTTCGCGCCCCAACGGGCCGCGCGGCACCATTCGCTCGACCGCCTTGACGATCGCGCGTTCGGGGTAGCGGCCATCAAGGATCTGCGCCATCGTCCGCTGCTTGATGCCACCCGGATGGCCCGTGTGCCAATAGAACACCTTCTGTTCGCGCTTGCGGCCGGTCAGACGCACCTTCTCGGCGTTGACGACGATGATGTTGTCCCCGCAATCGATGTGCGGCGTGAACATCGGCTTATGCTTGCCACGCAGGCGCATGGCGGCGATGACCGCCAACCGACCGAGGACACAACCCTCCGCATCGATGACGTACCAGCCTTGAGTTACGTCCGCCGGCTTGGCGGAATAAGTCTTCATTGTCTTTCCCCGGATACGAGGCGAATCGAACGAAAGAGCAGCGCCCAGAACTCTTGGCGGCGCACTCGAAGAGCCGTGGAATATGCCACGGCCCTTGCAGGTGTCAACGGCGAAAGGGTGCTGGCGCGCAACGGCAGCACAGGATTTTGCTTTGCGGGCGGTATGTTGCGTTTCCAAACTGTTGTTTATAGCCCCGATTAGTGGTTTCCTTTGCGCAATCGTGGCGGCGGTCGGCCGGATGGTAAATGGCATGCCGGAACGTCTTCCACGCATCGTGCGGTTGCGAGTCGGTCGCGCGTAGATAGAATTTGGTGGAAACATCCTCAATGCCGATTATTCATTGGACGCTGGAATTCAGCGTCGGTGTCAACTCTCTCGATACAGATCACAAGGTGCTGATCAGCCTGATCAACCAGCTCGACGACGCGGTCAGAGGTGGCGAATCGAGCGAGATCATCAATCGCGTACTCGATGCGCTGCTCGACTATACCGACTATCACTTCGGCCGCGAGGAAGCACTGATGCGCGCCTGCGGGTATCCCGATATCGAGGCCCATATCCGCACGCACGCAACGCTGCGCGCGCAGGTTCAGGAAATCCGCGACCGCTACCGGCGCAATTCCGAATCGATTCACGGGCGCGAGGTGCTGTCGTTCCTGAAGAACTGGCTCACCGCGCACATCGTCGGCCGCGATAAACTTTACGTTCCGTTCATGCAGCAAGCAGCCGAAAAGGTGCAGTCTGCAGACCGCGTGTACGGTGAGGATGTCGAGGCGCCGAAGGCGATGGCTGCAGCCGGTCCCGCCTCCTGAAGCCGGGCTTGGCCGCGCGAAAAGGACGTCGCGTCAGGCGACAGGCGGGATGGAATAGGTCCCGGTGGCATGCGCGACCGGCTCGTCGTGCCCCTCGGAATGAACCGTAACCTCCATCACCGCGAGGCGCTTGCCGAGCCGCAGGATCCTTCCGTCAGCGAGCAGGTCAACAGGACTCGCCCGGTGGAGGAAGTTGATCGAAAAGCTGGTGGTTACGGCCATCTTCACCTTGCCGATCGCCGAGAGCACCACCGCGAACATGCACGCATCGGCGAGCGCCATGATCGTCGGCCCGGAGACAACACCGCCTGGCCGCAGCATTGATGCCCGGAACGGCAGCCGCAGGACGGCGCGGCCACGCTCGATCGTATCGGTATGCATGCCGATATCGAACGCCCACGGCAGGTCGTTGCGAATGATGTCGTCGAAATCAGCGATGGCGATCTTTGCTGTCATGCCCTGCCTTCGTCCCCCTTCCCGACCTTCCCGAGGCCGCCCCGCCGTTTCCCAGCTTAAGGCATCTTTGCGCCGGGGCCAACCAACAGCCATTCCAGCCGACGGCGCCGTTCCACAACCAAACGCGGGTAAAGGACCGCTCGCCGCCCGCTTCTATCCATCCCGTTCGTGCGAGCGAGGCGCGCCGGGATTGGCAAGCTTTTCAGCAATGGCGGCGTGCAGGTGGACGGGATCGACCGGCTTATGCAGCAGGGTAAATCCGTGCTCGCGCGCTTCGCGAATGCGCTGCGGCGCGGTATCGCCGGTGATCAGGATGCACGGGATCGACCAGCCGAACATGTTCCGAAGCTGGGTTACCACCTGCGCGCCGTTGCAGATGCCGCGAAGGCGATAGTCAGCGACGATGACATCAGGCGCAGACCTCCCGGTCAGTTGGGCAATGCCCTCGAGTTCCGTGCGCGCAGTGAGCACCGTATAGCCCCAGTCCTCGATCGCCAGACGCAATCCCCGCAGCACCGTCGGCTCGTCGTCGATGACGAAGATCAGGCCGCGCTGCGCGGACGCCGCCTGCGCCACCGCCGGCCGCAGCGGAACCACATTGGCGGAGCGGTTGAACCCGACGAGCGGAACGTCGACCGCGAACACCGAACCCCGACCCTCCTGCGAGTGCACGCTGACCGGACAGCGCAGCAGGCGCGACAGCCGCTGAACGATGGCAAGGCCGAGGCCCAGGCCTTGCGTCCGGTCGCGCTCGGGATTGTTGATCTGATAGAATTCCTTGAAGATGTCCTGCTGCAAGAACTCAGGAATGCCGATCCCCGAATCGACCACCTCGATCCGCAGCTTGCGACCGCGCCTTCGACAGCCGACGACGATGCCGCCCTGGCTGGTGTAACGCACGGCGTTGGCGACGAAGTTCTGTAAAATGCGATAGAGCAAGGCCGGATCGGTCCTGATCACCGCGGATGATGGAACGACGCTCAGACTGATTTCCTTCTGGTCCGCTTGCGGCGTGAACTCGGCAACCAACCGCTCGAGGACAGTTGGCACCGAGAAGGCGGTCTCGTGCGGCGCGATGGCGCCGGCATCCAGACTTGAGACGTCGAGCAGCGCGTCGAGCAGCATGTCCATTGCCTCGACCGAACCGCGAATGTCATCGAGCAGCGCCGACGCCGGTGCGCCGGCCAGCTTGTTGGCCAGCACCGTGGTAAACAAAGTTAGCGCCTGCACCGGCTGCCGCAGATCGTGGCTGACCGCGGCGAGAAACTGCGATTGCGAAAGATGGGCGCGCTCGGCCTCCTCCTTGGCGGCCCGCAGTTCCTCCTCCTTACGGGCGCGTTCGGTGATGTCGCGGATGATCCCTGTAAAGATATGCCTGTCGCTAACCACCGCCTCTCCAACTGAGAGCTCCATCGGAAAGCACGAGCCGTCGCTGCGCTGCCCTTCAACCGTGCGGCCGATGCCGATGATCCGCCGCTCGCCGGTCGCGACATAATGGGCGAGATAGCCGTCGTGACCGCTGCGGTGAGGCTCCGGCATCAGAATACTGACATTGCGGCCAATCAGCGCCTCGATCGGATAGGCAAACAGGCGCAGCGCCGCCGGATTGGCGGTCAGGATCGTGCCGTGCTGATCGATGGTGATGATGCCGTCGACCGCCGTCTCGAACATCGCCCGAGCGTTGCTTTCGCTCTCGCGCAGCCTTTGTTCGGATTCTTTGCGCTGGGTGATATCGCGGACGACTCCCGCAAACAGGCGCCGGCCGCGATCGCGGCTCTCGCCAACCGAGAGTTCCATGGGAAAACGGGACCCGTCCTTGCGCAGCCCCTCGACCTCGCGGCCGATACCGATGATGCGTGCTTGTCCGGTATCGCGATAAGCGCTGAGATAACCGTCATGCTCGGACTGATAGGGCTCCGGCATCAACATGCGCACGTTGCGCCCGACGACCTCACCGGCGGCGTATCCGAACAACCGCTCGGCAGCAGGGTTGAAGCCCTCGATGGTACCGTTTTCGTCAATGGTGACGATGCCATCCACCGCAGCGGCGAGAATTGCCCGGTTTCGCCCCTGCGCCCGCCACAACGCCCGGCGGGCCGCAAACAAGCCCGCGGCGAGCACGAATGACGCCAGCACGGCGGCAACGGAAGCGACCAGTAAGATATTCATGCTTGCTTTTGGAAATGTACAACCAAACGCAACGGCAAGCAAATTAAAGGCCACAATAGTCCCATCACCGTGGAATTTTATGTCCTGTCGTGGCGGTCGATGCCGAAGTGGCGTTGTGGAGAGATGGCGTGCCTTGCTATGTGGCCTGCGAGCCTCAACATTTAAGCAAAGCCGAATTGACGGCGAACGAAGGAGCGACGCGACAATGCAGACGATGACCAAGGCGATGGCGAACAGTGATGCCGCAGTTTTGGTGCGTAACGACGCGGGGGGCATCGCCACCTTGACCTTGAACCGCCCCGGCTCGTTCAACGCCCTGTCGATCGCGCTGTTATCGGCTCTGCAAGCCGAATTCGACGCCATCGCCGTTGATCGCAGCGTTCGCGTCGTCGTGCTTGCCGGCGCCGGCAAGGCGTTCTGCACCGGCCATGACCTGAAGGAGATGCGCAGCGATCCCAGCCGCGAGGGGAATCTCGCCCTGTTCCGCCAGTGCGGCCGGGTAATGCTGTCGATCACCCGGCTGCCGCAGCCGGTGATCGCCCAAGTCCATGGCGTTGCGACCGCGGCGGGGTGTCAGCTCGTCGCCACCTGCGATCTCGCCGTCGCCACCGACGACGCCCGCTTCGCCGTCTCCGGCGTCAATCTCGGCCTGTTCTGTTCGACGCCGATGGTAGCGCTCTCGCGCAATCTCGGGCGCAAGCAGGCGATGGAACTGCTGCTGACCGGCTCGTTCATCGACGCCGAGACGGCGCTACGCTGGGGCCTTATCAACCGCGTCGTGCCAAACGCGCAGATCGAGACCGTCACGACTGAGCTGGCGCAGCAGATTGCCGCCAAGTCGCCGGCCGCCGTCGCCCTGGGAAAGCAGCTATTTGCCAAGCAACTCGAGGCATCCCTGGAGACCGCCTACGAAATGGCCAATGAAACCATGACGTGTAACATGCAGGCCGAAGACGCCCAGGCGGGAATCGATGCGTTCATCGCCAAGCAGCCGATGCCGGAGTGGAAAGGTCGATGAGCGCAGCGGCGCTCGTCTACCCCGCCGCCGACCTGCGAAGAATCTTCGCCGAAACCCGAACGATCGCCGTCGTCGGCGCGTCGCCCGATCCAATGCGCGCGTCCAACTACGTCATGGCCTTTCTGCAGTCCTGCGGCTACCGGACGATTCCGGTCAACCCGGCCGAATCGGGGCGCAGCATCAACGGCGAAGTGGTCGTTGCCAGCCTTGCCGACATCACCGATCCGGTCGAACTCGTCGACGTCTTTCGCCGCAGTTCGGCAGCCGGCGACGTGGTTGACGACGCGATCGACGCGCGCGCGACTGGGCATCCGATTCGTCTGGTTGCAACTCGGTGTTCGCGACGATGCCGCCGCCCGCCGCGCCGAGGCCGCCGGACTGGCGATCGTCATGGACCGCTGTCCGAAGATCGAATATCCGCGCCTTTTCGGAGCCGCGGGCCACCGCGGCTGGACGCCTGCCCCCCCGGCAACGGGTGGGCCTATCGACGTGCTCTGAGCGGGTCGGTCTCGCGGCGGCGAATCGCCGCCTGATACCGATACGGCACTTACCGATCGGGCTCCGCGACCGCGCTATTGCGCGGGCGCCGCCACCGACATCGATGCGCGTTCCGCCGGCAGCAGACAGGCCGCGGCGAAGCCGACGGCGGCCAACGACGCGAGGACAGTAAACAGCCAGACAAAGCCGCCCGTCGCGTCGTAGAGCATGCCTTCAAGCTGAACTCCGAGTCCGCTGACACCGAAAGCAAGGACGAACTTCAGGCCATAGGCAAAGCCGCGCCGGTGGGCCGGTGCGTAGAGGGCGACGAGGCCATTCTCCGCCGGTAAGGCGCCGACATTGGCGCATACCATCAACATGGCGACGGCAACGATCGGCCCGCCACCGACGGTGCTCGCCAGCAACAGAACCGGCACCTGTGCGGCAAAACAGCAGACATAGACTCGCTTCATGGGGAATCGGTCGGCGAGATGTCCGGCGAGAATCTGGCACGCCCCGGAAGCGAGATAGACCAGCGAGACGAGCATCGAGACGCCGAACGCGCCACCATCGGACCAGATCCAGGCACCCGCACGCTCAAAGAGCAGTTTCGGCAGGGCCGGCTGTGTCGCCTGATAGATCAGGCCTGAACACAGCATCGTCAGCGAGAGTACGATGAACGCCCGTGCGGCATCACCGCGCGCCGGCCGCGGCGCGGGCGCGCGGTCTTCTCTCACCTCGACGATCGCACCGCAGGCGATCAGGGCGCAGAATAGCACCCCCGTCGCGACAACGACCGCCCCCGGCACGATAAAGGCGGCGCGCCAGCCCGCGTAGTCGATCAAGGCGCCCGCCGACAGGGCCGCCGCCGCCGGCCCGAGACTGCCGAAGACACCGTTAATTCCCAGCGCCTTCCCCCAGGAGCGGGCATTGCGAACCAGCCAGGCCATCCCCACGGGATGATAGATCGAAGCGAATGTTCCCGTCGCAGCAAGGCCAAGGCCGATCTCAACCGGATCAGCGGCGAATCCCGTCGCGATCAGCCCTCCACCGGTGCCAAGAAAGAACAGCGCCATCATTCCGGTCGCGCTCCACCGGTCCCCGAGCCAGCCAGCGAGCGGCGCCGCGAGGCCGAAAAGCATATTCCCGGCAATGATCAGAGAGACCGCCGATCCGTGGCTGAGCGAGAACGACTGCTCGAGCGCCAGAACGACGATAAAAAAAATTGGCGCAAACAAGTGCGAATAGGCGTGTCCGACACAGGAAAACGCCAGCGCCAAGCGAGAGGAGCCGTCGGAGGTCGTCAGCGTCGCCATCACCCCGCAGCCACTCCGAGAAAATTGCAATTGTCGAACGACTCGCAATCTCATTCGATGCTCTCATGGGTAGCGGCGGCGAGCAAGACCCGAGCGGGGAGCGTATACGGCATTGACGCGCATATCCTCGCCGCGTATGTCGCATCAGTTAGTCGCCCGCATTTGAAAAACCGTAGATGTTGTGGACGTCAGGGGGAGTCTCGACAGATGGTACAACTTGAAGTACCGTAATTTTTATGAGGAAGCCCGTGTCAGAGGATGGACCGGACCCCATTGACCGGCACGTTGGGACCCGCATTCGCGGTCGCCGCGTTGGTCTTCGGATAAGTCAAACAAAACTGGGTCATGCCATTGGTGTGACCTTCCAACAGATTCAAAAGTACGAAAGCGGCACCAACCGGGTTGGCGCCAGCAATCTGTTCAAAATCGCCAAGGCTCTCAGTGTCGAGGTTGCGTTCTTTTTTGAAGGCGTCTCGCTTGACGCGATGGAGGGGATTTCGTCAGCGGGGCTAGCCGAGCCACCCGCCCAACCCTTCGAGTCCAATCCGATGAACTCGCGCGAGGCGTTTGAGTTGATGCACAATTTCTTTCGCATTCCCGACCCCGTGGTCCGCAAGCGCCTGTTTCAGTTGGTGAGAATTCTCGCGTTCTCCGAACAGGAAGAATGACGACGCACACCGCGCCTAGTGCGGGTATTGTTCAACGGACCCGTGCGGATCTGGTCCGTGCGGGTATGGTTTGTGACGGCTACGCGGGAGATCGGCGGCTCTTGGGCTTGGCCGCACGTCGATGAACGGTATCTTTCTTGCCATCGTTTCGGTGGCGTTCGCTGTGGGCGCATTTCGCCAGATCGCAAGCGGAAACACCCACACGGACACGATGGATGTGCTGGCCCGGGGAATTGTCGCCGATGCCGGGTCCGCGGTAACGCTGGCAATCGGCCTCGTCGGTGTCATGACGCTGTTTCTGGGGCTGATGAAGGTCGGCGAAGCCGGCGGGTTGCTCGGCATCGTCGCTCGCCTCCTGCGCCCGCTGATGCTGCGGCTGTTTCCGAGCGTCCCGCCGGAGCACCCGGCGATGGGAGCGATGATTCTTAACATCGCCGCCAACGTGCTGGGCCTCGGCAACGCCGCGACACCCTTCGGCATCCGCGCGATGCAGCACCTCGATTCGATTAATCCAGCGAAAGGAACGGCAACCAACGCGATGGTGTTGTTCCTGGCGATCAACACGTCGAGTGTCACCCTGCTGCCGACCGGCGTCATCGCCTTGCGCGCCGCCGCCGGTTCGTCCGACCCGGCGGGCATTCTGCCAACCACACTGTTCGCCACGACCTGCTCCAGCCTCGTGGCGATCGGCCTCGCCAAGGCCTGTGAGCGCATTTGGCCGAACCCCGAACCGATCGCCACCGAGCCCGGCACGAGCGCTGCGGATGCCCCCAGCGCGAGCCTACCGGATTCACCCGCCAGTGAGGGTGCCATATCGCCCGACGTCACCCGCCTCGCCGAGCGGGGATATCCTCTATGGGTTTCGCTCATCGCGCTTTCGTGCATCGCGCTGCTCATCCCGCTGACCGTCGCTTACGGGACGACGGCCGCGCCGTGGATCATCCCCGGGCTCGTCTTTGGCCTTCTCGCCTTCGGCGCTGCGCGCGGCGTGCGCGTCTATGAAGCCTTCGTCGAT
This sequence comes from Rhodospirillales bacterium, assembly GCA_016712595.1. Taxonomy (NCBI): domain Bacteria; kingdom Pseudomonadati; phylum Pseudomonadota; class Alphaproteobacteria; order Rhodospirillales; species Rhodospirillales bacterium. The sequence goes on along the minus strand of JADJQT010000001.1, from coordinate 1,930,789 downwards.
GGAGCGCGCGATGGCTTTCAGGTGGCGATACGAATTATCCCCTATCTCGTCGCCATCGTCGTCGCCGTCGGCATGTTTCGCGCCAGCGGCGCCCTCGATCTGCTAATCCACCCTCTCGGTGCCGTCACCACGCCACTCGGCCTGCCCGCCGAGGCCCTGATCATGGGCCTTCTGCGCCCCCTTTCCGGCTCCGGGGCCTTCGCCTACCTCGCCTCTCTGCTGAACGATCCGCAGGTCGGTCCCGACAGTTTTACCGGTTACCTCGTCAGCACGATCCAAGGCTCGACCGAGACGACATTCTACGTTCTCGCCGTCTATTTTGGCGCTGTCGGCATCCGCCGCATGCGCTACGCGATCTTGGTTGGTCTTGCCGCCGACGCGGTTGGGGTCGGCGCCTCAGTGTTCATCTGCGATCTTCTGCATGGCGGCTGATTCGCCGCTCGCCGCCCGTGCGCCCGGCAATCAGCCGCGATCGGGCCTTCCTTTCGCTGAATGTGACCCAGATTACAGAGCGCAGCGGCGGATCGCCTACAAATGGTTGACGATCGCTATTGCGGATGAAACCAATTAACTATCGAATCGTTTGAGGAATGGCGACAAGCAAGTCCTGCACACCATCGGGCTTTTGCGGTCTGGGCGACCCGGTATCGACGGTGACGGGGTTCACGAGGGAACAACTTGGCACGACGGGTTTCGAACCAGCGGTTTCGCCGTCGTATTAACGAGTTGCAAGGAAGGGGTCGACTAGGATACCAGCGGATATCGTGGCGGGAGCCAAAGTGATGACACATACAACTGCGGCCGAGCGGGCACTGTTTTCAGATTTAACGCGCCTGTTCATGTCAATGAAGGACCATCCGCACGTTGAGCTCGAAGCCCGGATCGAGGAGCGCTTTCGTGAATTCATGCGGGGAACCGCGGACGAAGGAACCGTCGGCCTCCAGATTACCATGACCTGGGAGATGCCTGACGGACCGGGAGACTGGGCGGTCTACCGCACCGACTATAAGACACTCTCCGACGATCGGCGCGACAAGCGCCAGCGCGCTTTGGCGGGCGGCGGCGCCGCCGCAATTCTCGAATTTCCGGCCCAGCTTCCCACCCGCTCGCTTCCGGCGACCGGCACGACGGGGCAGGTCATCGCTTTTCCCAAGTCGTAGCCACGAACTCCCACAGCCCCAAGGTCTCGCGGGCACAGTCCCCGCCCCGAGCCCCCCGCCCCGAGCCAGCCTCGGGCTTCCCGACGCGGCATCGTCTTGCCCGGAAGGTCCCCGCTCCAAAGCCGCTGTGAGCAAGTCGGACGCCCCCCTCATCCACCCCAGCAAGCAACACGCCGTGCTGAAGCCGTGCTCAGCGCCGGGCGCGATCGGCGGTGTTGATCGATGGCGTCGCCCGCAATGCCGCGAGAATGTCGTTCAGATGCGCGACGTCGCGTACCTCGATATCGACAAGGATGTCGAAGAACTGCATCGAGCGATTGGTAATCTTCAGATTGGTGATGTTTCCTGCGTTTCTGGCGATCATCGTTGTCAGGCTGCCGAGGCTGCCCGGCTCGTTGAGCACGGTGACCTGAACGCGGCCGACATGGAGCGCCGCATCATCATCCGACTCCGTCGCGTCCCAGGCGACATCGATCCATCGCTCTGGTGCGTCGGCGAATTCCTCCAGCACGTCGCAATCGATGGTATGGATGGTAACGCCTTTCCCAGTGGTGACGACCCCGACGATCCGATCGCCTGGCAAGGGATGGCAACAGCCGGCGAAATGCAGCGCCATGCCGGGAATAAGCCCATGGATCGGAATTCCCTTGCCGGTGACCGGCGGTTTCTTGGCCCGTGACCGGCCGAGGGGGACTACCTTCTCGACGAAGCTGCGTTTCTTGCGAACCCCCGGCAGAACAGCTTCGACGACGGCCCGGCCGGTGAAGTTGCCGGCGCCGACCTGGGCGCAGAGATCGTCGGCGCTCGCTTGCTTGAAGTTCTTCAGAACTCCGTCGAGGGCCTTGTCCGAGCACTCGTAACCTTCTTCGCTGAAGGCGCGTTCGAGGATCGAGCGTCCCAGTTGCAGGTACTGCTCGCGTTCCTTCGAACGGATAAAGCGGCGGATGCGGGCGCGCGCCTTGCCGGTGACGACGAAGCGCTCCCACGTCGGTGACGGCGTCTGCGCCTTCGACGTAATGATCTCGACCTGATCGCCGTTCTGCAGCACCGAGCGCAGTGGCATCAGCCGACCATTGATCTTGGCGCCGACGCACTTATCGCCAATGGCCGAGTGAACCGCGTAGGCGAAATCGACCGGCGTGGCGCCAGTGGGAAGGTTGATCAAATCCCCTTTCGGAGTAAAACAGAACACCTCGTCCTGGAACATCTCGAGCTTCGTGTGCTCGAGAAATTCCTCGGCGCCACCGGCATGCTCGAGGATCTCGAGAAGCTCGCGCAGCCAGCGGTATTGCCGGCCGTTGGTATCACCCAGACCCTGCTTGTAGTGCCAGTGCGCGGCAACGCCGTATTCCGCGATCTCGTGCATCTCCCGGGTGCGGATCTGCACCTCGATGCGCTGACGCTCGGGACCGAAGACCCCCGTATGCAGGGATCGGTAGCCGTTCGGCTTCGGCGTCGAAACGTAATCCTTGAAGCGGCCTGGAATCACCGGATAGGCGCCGTGCACGATGCCGAGCGCCCGGTAGCAGTCGGCCTGGCTCGGAACAATCAGGCGGAACGCCATGATGTCGCAGAGCTGCTCGAAGTTGAGATCGTTGCGCTGCATCTTCTGCCAGATCGAATACGGCGTCTTCTCGCGTCCGCTGACATCCGAGTCGAGGCCGCTGTCCTGCAGCGTTTGCCGAATCTGCGCAATGATGCTCGGAATGAGATTTCCGCCGTGATCACGCAGGAAGGCGAGCCTTGCAACGATTGATTCGCGTGCGCTCGGATTGAGCTCGGCGAACGCAAGGTCTTCCAGCTCGTTCTTCATCTCCTGCATTCCCATGCGCTCGGCGAGGGGTGCGTAGATGTCCATCGTCTCACTGGCAATGCGTCGGCGTTTGCTTTCATCGCGCAGGAACTTCAGCGTGCGCATGTTGTGCAGACGGTCGGCCAGCTTGACCAGCAGTACGCGGATATCCTCGGACATTGCGAGGACCAGCTTGCGGAAGTTCTCGGCTTGGCGGGCGTGCTCCGATTGCAGCTCGATGCGATTCAGTTTGGTCACGCCGTCGACCAGGCGCGCCACCTCCTCGCCGAACAATCCGCGGATGTCGGCGAGCGTGGCCCCCGTGTCCTCGACGGTGTCATGCAGCAGCGCCGTGACGATCGAGGACGTATCCAGCCGGTAATGGGTCAGGATTCCGGCGACTTCGAGCGGATGGGAAAAATACGGATCGCCGTTCGCCCGTGTCTGCGCGCCATGCGCGCGCATGGCAAAGACATAGCCGCGATTGAGCGCGTCCTCGTCGACGTTCGGATCATAGGCCTTGACCCGTTCGACGAGTTCGAATTGCCGGATCATCGGCGCCCTCATCGCGGATCACTCCTCTGACGCGGACACGCCCCCGCGTTGGCCTGTGGGTGGTGTGCCTGTCGCCAGATCAGTCTTCCGCCAGATCCAAATCGCCGCCCGCCTGGTCCGACGGCTCGCTGTCGTCGCCGTCCTCGCCGGTATCGAGGCCCCCACCACCGATGACCGACAGTTGATCTTCGACCAGTTCCTCCTCGATCAATGCCTCATCGGGCAATGCCTCATCGGGCAATGCCTCCTCGGGCGCGCTCATGTGTTGCTGCATGCCGAGGGCATCGAGTTCATCGCTTTCCGGCTCGTCCGTCTCAACCACCTTTTGCAGGCCGCGGATCAAGCCATTTTCGAGGTCGCTCAGTTCCACCGTGCCGTCGGCAATCTCGCGCAACGCGATGACCGGATTCTTGTCGTCGTCACGATCAACACTGAGCGGTGCGCCGGCACCAAGGTTGCGCGCCCGCTGTGCCGCCAGCATCACTAGCTCGAAACGATTGGAAACCTTGACAACACAGTCCTCGACGGTAACGCGCGCCATTCACAAAACTCCACTGTTCGTCGCAACGACACAAATCTCTCAGGTATGATTTAATGTAGGCGTTTAGACCACCGGCTGACAAGATGTCGCCAAGAGGCCCGACGCTGGCGTGTGCTCGGTGTTCATCGCCTCCACCCATTGGCCCTCAGGCAACGCGGCCAGCAGCTCCGACGCCGATCGGCCAAGGAGTGGATGGCGCCAATCCGGCGCAAGCTCGGACAATGGAGCGAGCACGAAGGCGCGCAGGTGCAGGCGTGGGTGCGGCAGCTGTAGTCCGCCTGGCGCGTTTTCCACCCGCGCGCCGTAGGCCAGCAGGTCAAGGTCGAGAGTCCGTGCGGCGTTTCGCGCGCCGCGGCGTCGTTCGAAGATGTCTTCGGCGGCATGCAGAGCCGACAGCAGGGCGAGCGGATCGAGGTCGCTCGCCACATCAAGGACGCCGTTGACGAACGGAGGCTGGCCGGACGGCGGCACCGGCGCGCTTTGGTACCACCGTGAGCGCTGGCAAAGATCGATGCCGAAGCCGGGAAGCACTAAAAGCGCCGCCTGCATTACCGCCAATGGCGGGCCAATCCGGGCAAGAGGCAGATTGCCTCCGATACCGATAAGGATACGCTCTGGTTTCATTTATTACGCCCTTGCACCAATTGTAACCGTGCCTTAATTAAACGAGAATGGCTGTTTGTCACGTTCGCCGCCGCATGATCGGCGGCGCCAAACCGGCAACCAAATAACGAATATTCTGAGGACCAAATAGGATGGTTTTTTACCCACAGGAACGTATCGGCCTGTTTATCGACGGCTCTAACCTGTATGCAGCCGCTCGATCCTTGAATTTTGACATAGACTATAAGCGATTGCTGGAAATTTTTGCATCAAAGGGCCACCTCATTCGCGCTTTTTACTATACCGCTTTGATCGAGGACCAGGAGTATTCCCCCATCCGCCCGCTGATCGACTGGCTGGATTACAACGGCTACGCCATGGTCACAAAGCCGACGAAGGAGTTCACCGACGCCGCCGGGCGACGAAAGATTAAGGGAAACATGGACATCGAACTCGCCATCGATGTCATGGAGATGGCCGAACACCTCGACCATGTCGTGCTGTTTTCCGGCGACGGCGACTTTCGCCGGCTGGTCGAGGCCGTTCAACGACGTGGCGTGCGCGTCACGGTCGTCAGCACCATCCGCTCACAGCCGCCCATGGTCGCCGATGAGTTGCGCCGGCAGGCCGATAATTTCATCGAACTGCAGGACATGCAGGCGAGCATCTCGCGCGTCGGCCCCAATCGCGAAGGCGGGCGCGACGACCGGCATCCCGCGGTGGCCAACCCGACGCCTGCCAATCCGTCGCCCGTCGGCCTTTACGAGAGCGTGTGAGCCGCTTTTCGGCACGCCCGGCATACAACGGCGCCTCTGATGGCAACGCCCTCGGCCGATTGTCGGCTCTGCCCGCGCCTGGCGGCCTTTCGCGACGATAACCGGCACGCGCATCCTGAGTGGCACAATGCTCCGGTTCCGTCCTTCGGAGCCGACGATGCGCTATTGCTCGTCGTCGGACTCGCGCCCGGCCTGCGCGGCGCCAACCGCACCGGCCGTCCGTTCACCGGCGATCACGCGGGCGAGCTCCTCTTCGCGACCCTGCTCAGCCACGGGTTGGCCGAGGGCTCTTACGGCCGGGCGGCAGACGACGGGTTGCGTCTTACCCGGTGCCGTATCAGCAACGCCGTGCGCTGCGTGCCTCCGGCCAATCGGCCGACGCCGGAAGAGATCCGCACCTGCAATCCCTTCCTGCGGGCGGAAATCGCAGCGCTGCCGCGCCTTCGCGTGATCGTGGCGCTTGGCCTCGTCGCGCATCAGGCCGTTCTCGCCGCGCTCGAACTCCCGCGCCGCGCCTTCCCCTTCGCCCACGGCGCCCTGCATACGCTGAGTTCCGGCCGTCTCCTCGCCGACAGCTATCACTGCTCGCGGCAGAACACGAACACCGGCCGCCTGACGCCGGCGATGTTCGATGCGGTGTTCGCGGCGGCGCAGGCCGCCTTGCCGGCATAGGGGCGCGTTTCGAAACGGTGGCCAGGGCGCCCCGCTTGACGGCGGTTCAGTCGGTTTCGATCGGCGCCTCGCCGTGCATCTCCGCCGGATCGAACAGTCGGTGCAAGTGGACGATGACGTACTTGGTATGGGCGTGGTCTACGTGCTTCTGACTCATCGCCCGCCACGCCTTGAACGCCTCCGCGTAGCTCGGGTAGACGCCGACGAGATCAAGGTTCTTGGTATCGACGTAGTCGGTCCCACTCGGATCTGCGACCTCGCCGCCGAACACCAGATGCAGGAGTGGCTTGGACATCTCGGTGGAACCTCCAATTCGACCGCACGAGGTCCTTTGACCCTGCGGGACGCTAGCGAAACCGGACCGGCTCGCCGCAATTATCGAGCACCTCCACACTGTCCGGCTCAGCCTCGCCCGAACGGCCAAGCCTTGCGCGAACAGAAGGGGTGACAACAGGATTCCCTGCTTAACATTCTTTGCGCCCAATTTCGAGGCACAAGCGTCCGCCACTCGCGGAGCGGCTGAGGGTCCGCCGAACGAGCAAGGCGCTGTCTAGCGAGCCGTACGCAACAGGCGCGACTTCTGGCGCTGCCAGTCGCGTTCCTTGATCGATTCGCGCTGGTCGGCCTTGCGCTTGCCCTTGGCGAGGCCGAGGGAGATCTTGGCTATTCCGCGACGATTGAAGAAGATCGACAAGGGCACCAGGGTCATCCCCTCGCGGCGGATCGCACCGGTCATCTTATCGATCTCGCGACGGTGGAGCAGCAGCTTGCGCGGCCGCCTCGGCTCGTGGCCGAAGGTCTTGCCCGAGTCGTATGGCGCGATATGGGCGTTGATCAAGAAGATATCGCCGCCCTGATTGGTCGCGTAGGCCTCGGTGATCGATGCCTGTCCCCGGCGCAGCGACTTGACCTCGGTTCCGGACAGCACGATTCCAGCCTCGAAGGTGTCCTCGATGGCGTAATCGTGCCGCGCGCGCCGGTTCTGCGCCACGGTCTTGCCGCCTTCATCCTTCGCCTTGCCCGCCATCGCGCTTCATCCTGCCCGCTGCGCTTCGCCGGCGATCAGGTGAGGGCTCCGGCGGCGGTCATCGCCCGGCGCACCGTCTCCCGGCTCGCCTCGGTCAGGGGCGCCAGTGGCAACCGGGTGTCCGCCCGGCACTTTCCGAGCAGACTTGCCGCGTATTTCGCCGGACCGGGGTTGCTCTCGCAAAAAAGGTGCGTATGCAGCGGCATCAGCGTGTCCTGAAGCGCCATCGCCCGGGCGACATCGCCTTCGCGCCAGGCACGCTGCATCTGTGCGCAGGCGCCGGGCGCGACATTCGCCGTCACCGAGATGCATCCGTGACCGCCGGCGGCAAGGAACGCAAGAGCCGTGCCGTCTTCACCGGAGAGCTGGCAGAACGCGGGGCCGATAGCGAGGCGGGTGCGAATCGGCCGGGTGAGATCCGCGGTCGCATCCTTGACGCCAACGATATTGGGATGCGCCGCCAGCTTCGCCATCGTCTCGACCGACATATCAACCACACAGCGCGGTGGAATGTTATAGATGATGATTGGCAGATCGACGGCATCGGCAATCGCGCGAAAATGGCGATCAAGTCCGTCCTGGGTCGGCTTGTTGTAATACGGCGTGACCACGAGTGCCGCCGTCGCGCCCGCCTGTCGCGCATGTCGCGTCAGGTCGATCGCCTCTGCGGTGGAGTTTGACCCGGTGCCGGCGATCACCGGCACCCGGCCGGCGACAGCATCGATGCAGACCTCGACGACACGCTTGTGTTCGAGGTGGCCCAGCGTCGGCGATTCGCCGGTCGTACCACACGGAACGATGCCGTCAGTCCCCTCGGCGATCTGCCAGTCGATCAGTGCGCGGTAGGCCGCTTCGTCGAATTCACCGTCGCGAAAAGGCGTAATCAGCGCGACGATGGAGCCCGTAAACATTCTTTTTCTCCCCAGAAACGCCTGCAATGGCGGTTTTCGGTCAGCGCGAGACCTTATCCTTCGCACCGGCGTTTGCAAGGCCCACCTGTCGAGCGATCGCAAGCAGCGCCCACCAGCGCCGGTGGAGCGTTGATGAGCCGCATGAGAACACCGGCGCTTGCCGATAGCGGTGCCAGCGCATAGAGTTTCTCGTCAAGAGCGAGCCGACGGGTCTCCGCCCTTATCGTCCGATCAGACTTCTCGGAGGCGACAAGCCTGTGTTTGCGCGTCCTGGCCGTTTTTTGGCTTGCGTGGCGCTTTCCGCGTTTTTCCTTGCGGCAGCGCCCGGTCGGCTTCTAGCGGATGATATCGCCATTGCCACGGCGGCGTTCCGTGCGAGCGATCGCGGTGACTGGAGCGAGGCGCGCAGCCTCGCGGCGTCGGCTGAGGACCCCCTCGTCGCCAAGCTCGTTCTGTGGATGGACGCGACGCGGCCCCAAAGCGACGTAACCTTTTCCGAACTCTCGGGTTTCGTCGTCGACAGCCCGGACTGGCCCCTGCAGAAAACGCTGCGCATCCGTGCCGAGCAGGCGATCGACGACTGGACATCGAATGACGCCGTCCTCGCGTGGTTTGCGCGCAACGAACCGCTCACCCTTTCCGGCGCGCGGCGGTACGCGTTCGCGCTGATCGCCGCAAACGAAAGTGCGCGGGCAGCCGCGGTCGCCCGCGCGGCATGGGTCAACGCTGATGCGCAGACGATCGACGAGGAGGACACCTTCTTCCTTACCTTCAGCGACATCCTGACCGCGGACGATCACCGCCGCAGGCTCGACCGGATGATCTGGGCCGGACGGATCGCCCCGGCCACCCGCCTGCTCCCTCGCCTCGATCCCGCCGACCGGCCCGTTGCCGAAGCGCGCCTCGCCCTGCGCCAGTCGGATGACGACGCCCCCGCCCTGCTCGCAGCCGTCGCCGACGAGCGGCGCGGAGACCCAGGCCTCGTCTTTGAGGAGGTTCGCTTCGAGCGGCGCCGAGACAACGATGCCGCGGCCGCTCAACTGCTTGAGCAGTATCCCGTCGATGCCGCTCAGCCGGATGCGTTCTGGCGCGAACGTTCGCTCCTCGCCCGGCGATCCCTCAGCGAGGGCGATGCGGCCGATGCCTACCGACTTGCCAGCAGTCACGGCTATGCGGGCAACAGTGAAGAGTATGCCGACGCCGAGTGGCTTTCCGGCTGGATCGCTCTGCGTTTCCTGCAGCAGCCGCAAGCCGCCCAAAAACATTTCCTGACGATGTTCGAGAACGTCACCCATCCGGTGAGCCGGGCACGCGGCGCTTACTGGTCCGCGCGGGCCAACGCCGCGTTGGGCGAGGTGGACGGCGCCATCCTTTGGCACAAAACCGCGGCGCAGCACCCCGTCGCCTTCTACGGCCAGCTCAGCGCCGCCGAGATCCGCCCGAACGAGCCGTTGCGCCTGCCGCCCGCGCCCGTCGCCGACCCCGCGGAGCAGGTCCGCTTCGATTCCAACGAGTTGGTGCGCGCCATCCGCCTGCTTGCCGCCACCGGCGAGCGCGACGCTGATCGTGCCTTCATCGTGCGCCTGGCAGACTTGAGCGACAGCGGCGCGTGGAAGGACATGACCGCATCGCTGGCGCACGACATCGGCCGCCCCGACCTTGGCGTCGTCGTCGCCCGCCAGTCGGTTCGCAATGGCGATGCGCTCATTCGCAATGGCTATCCCATGCTGCCGGTCGCCACCAGCGCCGCGTCCCCGGTCGAAGATGCGCTGGTGCTTGCCATCGTTCGCCAGGAGAGTGGCTTCGATGTGCAGGCCCGCAGCCCCGCGGGTGCCCTCGGGCTGATGCAGTTGATGCCGGCGACGGCGCGCGGGATCGCCAGCAAGCTCGGCCTTCCCTACTCGCCCTCCGACCTTACCGGCAGCGCGCAATACAACCTCGCTCTCGGCCAAGCCTATGTCGCCAGCCTGCTGAACCGCTTCGACGGCTCCTATATCCTCGCCCTCGCCGGCTACAACGCCGGACCAGGCCGGGCAAATCAGTGGGTGGCACAGAACGGTGATCCGCGCAGCGGCACCGAAGCTGCGGTGGACTGGATCGAGATGATTCCCTTTAATGAAACCCGCAACTACGTGCAGCGTTGCCTCGAGGGGCTTCAAGTCTATCGCGCCCGCATGGGCTCGGTCATGCTTGCTCAATCGCTGGGAGGTGTCTCACCGTGAGGGCAGGCTTGCTACGCGGCGAATCGGCAGGACATCGGCATTTTGTCGAGCATGATCGGCAATGACGGAGGAGCAGCGGCCGATCGGCTGCGTATTCGATGCCTATGGAACCCTCTTCAACGTAGCGGCCGCGACCCAGCGCTGCCGCGACGCCCTCGGGCCAAGCGCCGATGCATTCGCCGCCCTGTGGCGCAGCAAACAGCTCGAATACTCATGGTTGCGCAGCCTTCGCGGCGATTACATCGATTTTTGGCGCGTCACCGGACAGAGCCTCGACTTTGCGCTGGCATCGTTCGGAATTGACGATCCGGCGCTGCGCTCGCGGCTGATGGAGCTCTATTTCGTCCTTGCCACCTATCCGGAAGTTTCCGGCGTCGTTCAAACGCTTCGTGCCGCCGGCCTGAAAACGGCGATCCTCTCGAACGGTTCGCCCAACATGCTCACCGCCGCCGTGCAGTCCGGCGGTCTGATCGGCCTGTTCGACGCGATCATCTCCGCCGATGCCGCCGGAATCTTCAAGCCCAGCCCGAAGGTGTACGACCTCGCCGTCGAGCGCCTGCGCGCCCCGGCGGAACGCCTGTGGTTCGTCTCGTCGAACTACTGGGATGTCTCGGGCGCGGCGGCCTTCGGCTTTCGTGTCGTTTGGGTCAACCGTGCCGGCGCCAGGCGCGATCCGCTTCCCGGCGTCCCGGAACACGAAATCGCTTCGCTCGAAGCGCTGCCCGCCCTGATCGAGGACGCCGGCGGCGCGCGTGAGCCGGCGAACCCGGTGGACTGAGCGCAATGTTCGATCAGCCGCTGCTCGACCTCGCGACCGACGTTCTCGATGCCTGCCGCGCGCGCCACCTGACCGTGGCGACGGCGGAATCGTGCACCGGCGGCCTGGTCGCCGGCTGCCTGACGGCGATCGCCGGGTCCTCGGCGGTCTTCGACCGCGGCTTCGTGACCTACTCGAACGCGGCGAAGACGGCGCTGCTCGGCGTTCCCGCGGACCTGCTCGCCCGACGCGGCGCCGTCGACGAAGCGGTCGCGCGGGCGATGGCGGAAGGCGCGCTCGCTGCCGCCGGCGTCGACGTCACCGTCGCCGTGACCGGCATCGCCGGCCCGGACGGCGGCTCGGCCGCGCGGCCCGTCGGCCTCGTCCATTTCGCCGCCGCGCGCACGGACGCGCCGACGCTGCACGAACGCCACATCTTTCCCGGTGACCGGGCGGGCGTGCGCAGGGCGACGCTCGAAACGGCGCTGCACCTTTTGATCAGGCGGATCGCCTGAACGGCCGACGCGGTGATCAGGCGCCGGGGGGGACGGTTCCGGGAGGAGAAGCTTCGGGGGAAACAGTCGGTTCCGCAGGCGGGTCCTCGCCCACCTGTCCCGGACCGTAGAGCTGCGTCGCCCGCTTCTCGAAGGCGTTGACCATCCGCTGCACCGCCTCGTTGAACAGCTTGCCGATGACCTTCTGCAAGGTCTTCGAGCGGAACTCGAAGTCGATGTAGAAATCGATGACGCAGCGTCCGCGCTCGTCCTCGGTGAAGTTCCAGTGGTTGGTCAGGTGACGGAACGGGCCCTCGCGATAGACGACGTCGACCCGTCCCGGCCGGCTCAGCGTCACCTCCGAGGCGAACCGCTCGCGGAACATCTTGAAGCCGATCATCAGATCGGCGACGAAAAGGTCGGGCGTGATCTTCCGGCGGATGCGGCAGGCAAGGCACCACGGCAGGAATTCCGGATAGCGCTCGACATCGGCCACCAGATCGAACATCTGCTCGCGCGTATAGGGAAGGGTCCGCCGTTCGCCATGGGTCGGCATCGCTGCGGCGTTCGCCCGGCGTTAGCCGCGCGCCACGCGGGCCCGGCGCGCGTCCCGCAGAGCGGCGAAATCCCGGTCGGCGTGGTACGAAGAGCGGGTGAGCGGCGACGAGGCGACCATCAGAAATCCTTTTGCCTCCCCCACTTGCTTGTACTCTTCGAACTCCTCGGGAGCAACGTAGCGATCGACGGCCGCGTGCTTCAAGGTGGGCTGCAGGTACTGGCCGATGGTCAGGAAGTCGACGCCAGCCGCGCGCAGGTCGTCCATCACCTGGAACACCTCGGAGCGCTGCTCGCCGAGCCCGACCATGATGCCGGACTTGGTGAACAAGCGTGGATCGACCTCCTTGACCCGGCCGAGCAGGTGCAGCGAATGGTCGTAGCGGGCGCCAGGACGGATGGTCGGATAAAGCCGCGGCGCGGTCTCAAGGTTGTGGTTGTAGACGTCCGGCCCGGCTGCGGCGACGCGCTCGATCGCACCGTCCTTGCGGCGGAAATCGGGAGTGAGGATCTCGATCGTCGTGCCCGGCGACGTGGCGCGAATCGCCTCGATGCAGCGGACGAACTGCCCGGCCCCGCCGTCGTCGAGGTCGTCGCGGTCAACCGAGGTGATCACCACGTGAGCGAGGCCGAGCTTGCTCACCGTGATCGCGAGGTTTTCCGGCTCCAGCGCATCGACGGCGCCGGGCTTGCCGGTGGCGACGTTGCAGAAGGCGCAGGCCCTGGTGCAGATATCGCCGAGAATCATCACTGTCGCGTGCTTCTTCGCCCAGCATTCGCCGATGTTGGGGCAACCCGCCTCCTCGCAGACGGTGTGCAGCTTGTGCTCACGGATGATCCGGTGGGTCTCGCCGTACCCCGGCGAGGTCGGCGCCTTGACCCGGATCCACGCCGGCTTGCGCGGTGACGGGTTGTCCGGGCGATTTATCTTCTCGGGATGGCGGGGGGCGGCGGCATCGATGCTCATGGCATGCATATTGACGGACCCGCGAAAGCGGTCAAGCACGCGATTGGGCAGGGCAGAAGCGCCCCGCCCAACGCTGCATCCGGCAGGTGGCGCCCCCGCGCTCACGGCGCCACGGCCGGCGCGTACTTGGCGATGAAGGCGTCATCGCTGGCCGGAGCGGCGCTGCCGAGTATGCCGGACGTCCAGCCGACGACGTAAGCATTGCCGTCCGCATCGGTGGCTACGCCGGTCGCGAAGCCCTGTTCCGGCGAATAAAAATAAGGGTTAGGCAGCCTCACCCAGTGCCCATCGGGGTCGACTTTCAGTACAAGGGCGATCGATATTCCGTTGCCCCTGGAGATATAATTATTGCCGACGACGTAGAGATTGCCGAACGGGTCGGTCGCGGCACCGTGGGCATAATCACTCCGGGCGGTTCCAGGCAGCCGCTTCCACAGCGTTCGACCGTCGCCATCGAACTTGATCACCTGAAAATCCTGATCCTCCACTTTCCCGTCCGCAGTGGTGGCGGTGCCAAGGAGGTAGACGTTGCCAGCGCCGTCGGTGGTGACAGCCGCTCCGGTGTACCGCGTTGCTTGTGCCGGCTGGCGCTTCCACAGGTAATGTCCATCGGCATCGAACTTGATCACGAAGATGTCCGAGGCGCCCTTTTGGCTGCCGCCGAGCGCGCCCTGGGTACTCCCGGCAACGTAGATGCTGCCGTCGGCGTCGATGGCGACACCGCTCGCTTGGTCGGGCTGAGCGGTTCCGGGCTGACGCTTCCATAACAGATGGCCGTCGGTGTCGTACTTGATCACCCAGGCGTCGGAATCGTATTGCCCTCCCTTCTTGGCACCGCCGAGCGCGCCCTCAGTGTAGCCGACGACGACAACGTTGCCGGCAGAATCGGTGGCGATGCCGGCGGCAAAGTCGTTTTCACTGGTTCCGGGCTGGCGTTTCCACAGGTAATGGCCGTCGGCATCGAACTTGATCACCCACGGGTCTGCCCCCGGGTAGAGGGAGCTGGGCGTGTAGCCGGCGACGTAGACGTTTCCGCTCACATCCGTGGCCACGGCGCGTGCATCGTCGTTGCCAGCGGTGCCGGGTTGATGCTTCCACAGCTCCTGCCCGTTGGCATCGAACTTCGCCACCCAGGCGTCTAATTCCCCCTTGTTGTAGCCGATGACCGAGCCATCGGTCCTGCCGGCGACGACGATATTGCCATCGGCATCCGTGGCCACCGCCTCCGCATAGACATTCAACCCCTTATAGATAACCGGCCCCGAACTGATTTGCTTGACCCATATCGGATCGTCCGCCCGCGCCGCCGGCGCGGCGAGCGCGAGGCCCGCCGCGATGATCAGCGCGCCCGCGGCGGCGCGCGTAGCTTTGTTCCCGTTCATGGTCTGCCCCCGTTGAAAATCAAATGAAAACCAACGCCGCTCACGCCGCCCCACCCGAGACGGATCGTTCATGGTGCGTACTTGTCAAGGACCACGAAATCGTCCTGGTGAGAGCCAACATTGAGCAACTGGCGGCTCGCGACGTAGGCATTGCCGGCGGTGTCGACAGCGACGCCATATCCGTCGCCTACGGTAGTTCCGATCCCGAACACATTCTGCCAGAGAATTTGCCCGTCGGTGTTCACCCTCGCAATCCAGCTCGCGTAGGGATAGTGCGTACTTGCCCTACCCACGATGACGATGTTGCCTTCGGCGTCAGCGGCAACGGCGGCCGCATCGCGGTCGGCGTCGGGATCGACAAACGTCTGTTTCCACAGCCGGTGCCCGTCGCCGTCGAACTTCACCGCCCAGGCTGTTTCGTAGGGTGTGTGCCTGCGACCGGAAAACCAGGTATCGCCGACGACGTAGGCGTTTCCAGCCTCGTCGCAGGCGACGCCGCTCGCCTGATCACTCGAGGCTCCGCCGATACTGCGTTTCCAAAGGAAGTGCCCGTCGGCATCGAGCTTGATGATGAAGCCGTCGAGCTCGCCCTTGATGGCGCCGCCGAGCCCACCGCGGCTGCGCCCGACCACATAGACGTTCCCGGCCGGATCGGTGGCAGCCCCCCACGCAGCTTCGTCCCCCACCGTACCCGGCTGGCGCTTCCACAGATAATGCCCGTCGGCGTCGAATTTGATGACGAATGCGTCGCTCAAACCCTTTTGGGCGCCCGCAAGAGCGCCATTTGTGCTACCGACAACAAACACGTTACCGGCGCGATCGCTGGCTACGCTATAGGCCCAGTCCTCTGTGCTGGTGCCCGGCTGGCGCTTCCAGAGCACGTGCCCGTCGGTAGCATCGTACTTGATCACGAAGGGGTCTAAATGGCCATTATTCCCCGCGCTGTGGTGTTCGATGTCGCCGATCGCGCCCTGGGTTCCACCAACGACGTAGACGTTGCCGACGGGATCGATGGTGAGGCCGAAGGCTCCGTCGGACCACGGCGTGCCCGGCTGGCGCTTCCACAGGATATTTCCATCGGCATCGAGCTTGATCACGAAGGCATCGTTCGCACCTTTGAACTTGCCGCCCAAATTGCCGCCGGTTGTGCCGACGATATAAATGTTGCCGCTCGCATCGACGGCAACGCCGTCTGGACTATCGCCGGCCCCCCACTGGCTGCCGAACATCCAGCTCGAAACCGGATCCTCGGCCCGCGCCGCCGGCGCGGCGAGCGCGAGGCCCGCCGCGAAGACCAGCGCGCCCGCGGCGGCGCGCACGCCCTTGCTCCCGTTCATGGTCTGCCCCCGTTGAAAATCAAATGAAAACCAACACTGCTCACGCCGCCCGACCCGAGACGGATCGTTCATGGTGCGTACTTGTCGAGGACCACGAAATCGTCCTGGTGAGAGCCAACATTGAGCAACTGGCGGCTCGCGACGTAGGCATTGCCGGCGGTGTCGACAGCGACGCCATATCCGTCGCCTACGGTAGTTCTGATCCCGAACACATTCTGCCAGAGAATTTGCCCGTCGGTGTTCACCCTCGCAATCCAGCTCGCGTAGGGATAGTGCGTACTTGCCCTACCCACGATGACGATGTTGCCTTCGGCGTCAGCGGCAACGGCGGCCGCATCGCGGTCGGCGTCGGGATCGACGAACGTCTGTTTCCACAGCCGGTGCCCGTCGCCGTCGAACTTCACCGCCCAGGCTGTTTCGTAGGGTGTGTGCCTGCGACCGGAAAACCAGGTATCGCCGACGACGTAGGCGTTTCCAGCCTCGTCGCAGGCGACGCCGCTCGCCTGATCACTCGAGGCTCCGCCGATACTGCGTTTCCAAAGGAAGTGCCCGTCGGCATCGAGCTTGATGATGAAGCTGAGCCCGCCGCCGCTGACCCCGACCACATAGACGTTCCCGGCCGGATCGGTGGCAGCCCCGTCGCATAATCGGCCCGCACCGTACCCGGCTGGCGCTTCCACAGATAATGCCCGTCGGCGTCGAATTTGATGACGAATGCGTCGCCAAAACCCTTTTGGGCGCCCGCAAGAGCGCTTTCTGTGAAACCGACAACAAACACATTTCCCGCCCGATCGCCGGCTACGCTTGAGGCCGCGTCCTCTGTGCTGGTGCCCGGCTGGCGCTTCCAGAGCACGTGCCCGTCGATAGCATCGTACTTGATCACGAAGGGGTCATAATCGCCATAATCCCCCGCGCTGTGGTGTTCGATGTCGCCGACCGCGCCCTGGGTTTCACCAACGACGTAGACGTTGCCGACGGGATCGATGGTGAGGTCGCGGGCTTGGTCGTACCCCGGCGTGCCCGGCTGGCGCTTCCACAGGATATTTCCATCGGCATCGAGCTTGATCACGAAGGCATCGTGATCACCTTTGAACTTGCCGCCCAAATTGCCGCCGGTTGCGCCGACGATATAAATGTTGCCGCTCGCATCGACGGCAACGCCGTCCGGACCATCGTCGCCCGACCGCTGGCTGCTGAACTTCCAGCTCGAAACCGGATCCTCGGCCCGCGCCGCCGGCGCGGCGAGCGCGAGGCCCGCCGCGATGATCAGCGCGCCCGCGGCGGCGCGCGTAGCTTTGCTCCCGTTCATGGTCTGCTCCCTTGGTGATAGAAAAGGATGCGGTGATGAGGTGCCCGAGAACCGCCCGGGCACTAGCCAGGAGGCGTTCGCGTTTCATAAAGGCGCGGGCGCCGATGCGCTGCTTGCGCGCGTGCACCTGGGAAATGGCGGATCGGCGGGCGCCCATGCGGCCACGTTTTCGGCAGAACGCGCCGCTGGCGAAAAGGGCCGGCACCATCGGCGATGCGCTCTTTTTTCCCATGCCCGCCCCCCTCGCAGACGCAAGTGCCGATTGACGTTTTCGCCAAGCGAGCGGGCGCTCCCCCGCTGACCTCCGTCCTGCCGAGCATCGTGGCGCCACCGCGAACCGCCGTCTGTGAGCGCGGCGACATTGGCTGGACGATTGCAGATTTTGCAAACCGGGATTGTATTTATGAGGCGGCCACACCGGGATCGCGCCCGCCGCCCGGCGTGCGGCGCTCTACGCCCGGACGAGAGCCGTCCTATTCGAGGGTTATGGCATGACAGCATCGCCGCCGACGCTGCCGGGCACGTCTTCCTCGCCGGCACCGCCCGCGTTCCCGGCTCGCCGACGTGGTGCGCAACACCGTAGCCGACGCGAATGGATTAAAAATAAGGGGAGTCTCGGATCTGGCGCGCGGAGGCGAGCCGCTGCTACGGCCGGGACGATCCTATCCCGGCCACAGCAGCGGGCGAGAGCACGCTGGCTATAGCACCACGGCGGAAATGACCCAGACCGCCGCTCCGGCGATCGTTCCCTGGACCAGCGTGCCCAGAGTCTGCAGCTTGTATCCCTGCTCCGGGCTCATGTTGGAAAACTGGGTGACGACCCAGAAGAAGCTGTCGTTGGCGTGCGAGACCACCATCGCTCCGGCGCCGATCGCAACCACGACCAGCGCTTTCGCCGTTTCGCCGTCGAGGCCGAGCGGCGTCAGCAAAGGCGCCATCAGGCCGGCCGTGGTGATGATCGCAACCGTCGAAGAGCCCTGAGCGGTCTTGATTCCCGCTGCAACGACCAATGGCAACAGAACGCCGAGAGGCGTATGGGTCAGGGTGTTACCGACGACGGCGGCGATGCCCGAATTCTGCAACACCTTGCCGAACGCCCCGCCGGCGCCGGTGATGATGATGATGATTGCGGCGTCAAGGATCGCCTTGCCGACCAAACCCTTGTCCGAGAGCATCGCCCGTTCGAGCTTCTTCGGCAGCAGCAGGGCAAGAGCAACACCGAGCAGCAGCGCGACCACCGGCTGGCCGGCAAAGCCGAGCACTTTCAAGACCACACCTTCGCCGAGCGGCTTGGTCGGAAATTCGGCAATCGAGCGCAGCACGATCAGCAGAATGGGGATGAGGATCGGCATCAGCGAGGTAAACGCAGAGGGGCTGTCCTCCATGGCCGGCAGCGGCGGCGGCGCCTCGCCGGGCTTGTCGGGCGCAATCTCAACGCGCCGGGCGACGGTGACGGCGAACAGCCAGCCGCCGATGCAGGCGATCGCGGCGACGAACATCCCCCAGAGGATGACAAGCCCGATGTCCGCCTTGATGATGCCGGCGGCGGCGATCGGCCCGGGGGTCGGCGGCACCATGGTGTGGGTGGCATAGAGCCCGAGCGACAGGGCGATCGCGCTCGCGGCGATGCTGATCCCGGCGCGCCGGCACAGTGCCTTGTTCAACGGCGACAACAAGATGAACCCCGAATCGCAGAACACCGGGATGGATACGATATATCCCATGATCGACATCGCCCCGGGGACGTTCTTGCGTCCCGTGATCTTGAGGACGCTTTCGGCCAGCCGGAAAGCGCCGCCGGACTGCTCGAGGAACGCGCCGATGATGGCGCCGGCAAGGATGACGATGCCGATATAACCGATGGTTCCACCGAATCCATCGTTGACTGACTTGACTACGTCGGCGAGGGGCATTCCGGAAAGGATTCCGAAGCCGAACGCCGCGATCAGCAAGGCAAGAAAGGGGTGAAGCTTGAGTCGTGCCGTCGCGAAGATGATGAAAGCAATCGCGGCAGCGAGGAGAAGAAAGAGCAGCATGCGGGATTTACCTCTTTTGCGGATGCTTGACCACGCCCGGCATCGTCGGGAACGGCGGCGATCATATCGCTGTTAAGTCACTGAATCACCGTAAAAATATCGCCTTTCCGCCGTCCTCGCGCGCGAATGGGTCGAAACGCCCTGTGTTTGGGTGAACCAGAGGCATCTCTCGCAAAAGAACCACGAATGCTTCGTGCCCGATTTCAATCACAAGGCCCGCCGGAACGTCAGGTTGATCCGGGCGCGGCCGACCAGCGGATGCTCGCCGTCGGCCAGCGGCAGAACGCCGTGGAAGGCCATGCGCGCCGGGCCTCCCCAGACGACGACGTCGCCGTGGGCGAGTGGGATGCGTTGCGGCCGTTGCGAGCGGCGAGGCCCACCGAAGAGGAAAACGACGCCCAGCCCCAGTGAGACCGAGACAATTGGCGCGCTTCGGTCCCGCTCGTTGCGGTCCTGGTGCAGCGAGAGCTTGGCGCCCGGCTCATAGCGATTGATCAGGCAGGCATCCGCAGCGAAGTCGTCAAAACCGGCGGCGGCGGCGGCACGCCGAGCGAGATCGGTGAATGCCTGCGGCATCGCCGGCCACGTTCGGCCGCTGTCCGGATCGATCATTTCGTAGCGGTAGCCAGCGCGATCGGTGATCCAGCCGGCAGCGCCGCAGTTGGTCATCGCGACCGACATGCGGTATCCGCCGGGTGTGACCATGTGGCGCAAGGGTGCCGCCGCCGCCACCGCCGCGACCGCATCCAGCAGCGCCCGTTCGTCCGGCCGGGCGAAGCCACCGAGCAGCACCGCGCCCTCGGCTAGCGAAACGCGGCGAGCAGGCGCGTGGTACGATGCGTCAGTGAACAGATCAGCCATGACGTCAGTGGCCGTGCATCGGCCCGCGCATATCGAGTACGTCAGGCAGCGTCATGGAAGATCAGCCCGCACGCGAGGCGCTGTCCGGAGCGCACGGTGCTGACACCATGGCGCATGACCACCCGGTGCTCGCCCCTGCGACCTCGGGTCGGACGATGGTGCACGGCGAAGACAACCGCGTCCCCGCGATTGAGCGAGACAACGCTGACGCGCGACTGGGCACGCGGGCGCTGCTCGGTAAGCACGAACTCGCCGCCGGTAAAGTCGCTGTCCGGCGTCGACAGCAAGATCGCCACCTGCAGCAAAAAGATATGCTCACCGTAAAGGTCCTGGTGCAGGCAGTTGTAATCGCCCGCTCGGTAGCGCAGCAGCAGGGGTGTCGGTCGCGACTGCCCGGCCTGATGGCAACGATCAAGCATTGCCGCAAGATTTTCGGGATAACGCTGAGCGAGACCCATCCGCTCGTTCCATCGGTTGGCGACCGGCACCAGTTGAGGATAGATCGACTCTCTCAGCGTTGCCACGATCGCCGGTAATGGGTAGGAGAAATATTTGTACTCACCCTGACCGAACCCGTGGCGCGCCATCACCACCTGGCTGCGGAAGTGCTGGCCGTGCTCGTAAAGATCAGCGATCGCTCTGCATTCCTCCGCCGTCAGGAGTGCTTCGACGCGCGCCCAACCCTCGGCGTCCAGCGCCGAACACACGCTCTCCCAGTCCAGCGCACCGATCCGGCATGCCCCGTCGGTGCCGGCCGCGCCAGTGACGCGGGCGATCCCGCTCATGTCAGGTCCGCCTCTATGCCCGGCCCTTCACCCGTCCCGTCGCGCCCGCCCTTGCTCACCGATGCCGACGCGCTCTCGCGCTCGAGCAGGGCGCACTTGCGCTCGACGCCCCACCGGTAACCTGCAAGGCTTTCGTCGCTGCGGACCACCCGGTGACATGGAATCGCCACCGCCACGGGATTGGCCGCGCAGGCTTGCGCCACCGCCCGCGCCGATTTGGGTGTTCCGAGGCGTTGGGCGATCTCGGTGTAGCTCGCGGTCGATCCGCAGGGAATGGTCCGCAGAGTCTCCCACACCCGTTGCTGGAAAACGGTGCCACGTACGTCAAGAGGCAGACTAAGGCCGGTGCCGGGCGCCTCGACGAGAGCGATCACGGCAGCGACGAGGGCCTGGAAGTCGCCGTCACCGGCGAGGATACGCGCCCGGGAAAAGCGGCGGCGCAGATCACGCAGCAGGGCATCGGGGTCGTCGCCGAGAAAAATGGCGCAGATGCCCTTCGCGGTGCCGGCAACAAGAACAACACCCAGCGAGCAATCGCCGACGGCGAAGCGGATTTCCTCGCCGTCGCCACCCAGCCGGAATGCCCCAGGCGTCATGCCCAGCACCGCCTCGGAGGTTTCATAGAAGCGGCTGTTCGAGCCGAACCCGGACTGATAGATGGCCTCGGTCACGGTGTTGCTCCCTGTCAGTTGATTGCGTACCGATCGGCTGCGATGCGCCCGCGCATAGCCTCTCGGCGTCAGGCCGGTCATGGCCTTGAAGACGCGATGAAAGTGCCAGGGACTGAGACCGGCGGCGTCCGCAAGGCCGGACAGCGTCACCGGCTCCTCGGCGTTTTCGATCGCCCGGCACGCATTTGCGACGACCGCCGCCCAGCGCGCCGCCAACGGTGGCTGGTCGGGCGTGCAGCGTTTGCAGGGACGAAAGCCCGCCGCCTCGGCATCGGCCGGGCACGCATGGAAGCGAACGTTCCTCGGGTTGGCGCGGCGGGCGGCGCACGAAGGGCGGCAATATACCCCGGTGGTGCTGACCGAATAGCAGAACGTACCGTCCGCCGACGGATCGCGCGAAACCACCGCCGCCCAACGCGGATCATGCTCCGCCGGCCCATCGTGTGTCTTTGCGCACGTTACGTCGGCCTTCATCGCCGCCTCCTTCGATCATGCTTGTCGTCGGCAGTACTGTCTCATGCGCGGGTGCCTGTGGCACTCCGCTGCTTGCGTTCAAATCGAAATGCCATCTCGCCCGGCATCCTCCTTGGCATCTGCGCCCGCTCACGCCACTTGTGTCGCAGGACAGGAATACTTCACCGGGGAAGGCACGTGATGGTCACACTGGATATCAACGGGACCGTCCATCAAATCGACGCAGATCCGGAGATGCCGCTGCTCTGGGCCCTGCGCGACAAGCTCGGACTGACGGGAACCAAATATGGCTGCGGCATCGCCGAGTGCGGCGCCTGCGTCGTTCACCTCGACGGTGAGCCTGTGCCGTCCTGCCAGACGCCGGTTTCGGCGGCGGAGGGCATGCATATTACCACAATTGAGGGTGTGAGCGGACCCGAGGCGGAAGCGGTGAAGTCCGCCTGGGCGAGGCTCGACGTCCCGCAGTGCGGCTACTGCCAGCCGGGACAGGTCATGGCGGCGGTGGCGCTGCTGAGGAGCAACCCGCAGCCCGGCGATGCCGAGATTGATGCCGCGATGACCCGCCATCTCTGCCGCTGCGCCACCTATCAGCGCATCCGCGCCGGCGTGCATGCCGCCGCGGATCAGTTGGGATAGGGAGACGCGCGATGATCGCATTCGCATCAACCGAATCGACAGACCCGCGGCCGAGCCGCCGGCAGTTCCTCCTTGCGTCGGCCGCCGCCGGCGCCGGCCTCACCCTCGGTTTCGTGTTTCCCGGCGCGCGCGCCAGCGCCGCCGATGCGACGACGCCCAGCCCGTTTGCCGCCTACCTGCGCATCGCGCCCGACAATTCGATCACGGTTCTCGCCGCCCACATGGACATGGGTCAGGGCTGCTACAACGGCATTGCCACCTTGGTCGCCGAAGAACTGGGCGCCGACTGGCAGCAGATCCGCGTCGAGGGTGCCTCGGGCAATCCGGCGCTATACGGAAACCTCGCATGGGGCGGAAAGGTGCAGGGCACCGGCGGTTCGTCAGCCATGCGCTCGTCGTTCGAGCGTTATCGCCTGGCTGGCGCGGCGGCGCGAACGATGCTGACCGCCGCAGCGGCCGAGACATGGAGCGTGCCCGCCCATGAGATCCGCATCGAGAAGGGTGTTCTGGCGCACGCATCGGGGCGTAGCGCCCGTCTGGGCGATCTCGCCGCGGCAGCCGCGTTGCAACCGGTTCCGGCGGACCTGCGATTGAAGCCGGCCTCCGACTGGACGCTGATCGGCTCCGAGAGCCTGCGCCGCTTCGATTCCGCCGATAAAGCCGGCGGCCACGAGGTGTACACCATCGATATCCGCCTTCCCGGTATGCTGACCGCAACGATCACCCATCCGCCGCTGTTCGGCGCCCGGCTCAAGTCATTCGATCCCGCGGCGGCGAAGGCGGTGGCGGGCGTCGTTGACGTCGTCACAACTTCCCGCGGCGTTGTCGTCCTCGCCGAGGACACCTGGGCGGCGCTGAGAGGACGGGACGCGCTGCTGATCGACTGGGATGAGAGCACGGCGGAACAGCGCGGCTCGGCCGACCTGCTCGCGGCCTACCACGAGATTGCCGAGCGCCCGGGCGATCATCTCGCCGCCGAGCGGGGTGATGCGCAACGCGCTCTCGCCGGCGCCGCCCGGATCATCGAGGCAACCTACGACTTTCCCTATCTCGCGCATGCGGCGCTCGAGCCGCTGGCGGCGGTCGTGGCGCGTTCGGGCGATATGCTGGACGTCTGGGGCGGCCATCAGATGCCCGATCTCTATCAGGCGGTAGCGGCGCGCATCGCCGGGGTGCCGGTCGATCACGTGCGATTGCGGGTAATGAAGACGGGCGGCGGTTTTGGCCGGCGGGCGGTCCCGGACGCGGACGTCATCGTCGAAGCGGTGGAAACGGCGAAAGCCATCGGGTTCCGGGCGCCGGTCAAGCTGGTGTGGACCCGCGAGAACGACATGCGCGCCGGCCGCTACCGGCCGATGATGGTCCACAAGGTCCGCGTCGGGCTGACCGCTGGGGGCGAGATCGCCGGGTGGCACCATCGTATCGTCGGACAATCGATCCTCGCCGGCACCCCGTTCGAAAAGGTCATGATCAAGGACGGCGTCGACCTCACCTCGGTGGAAGGAGCCTCGAACCTGCCCTACGCGATCCCGGACCTGCGCGTCGAAGTGACCAACACCAAAGTCGGCGTACCGGTCCTGTGGTGGCGCTCGGTCGGTCATACCCATACGGCCTACGTTGTCGAGACGATGATCGACGAGGTCGCGAGCGCCAGCGGGCGGGACCCTCTGGCGCTGCGTCGCGCGTTGCTCAAGGACAACCCCCGTCACCGCGCCGTGCTCGATCTCGCGGCGGCGAAGGCCGGCTGGGGCGTCCCATCGGCAACCCCAGCGGCGGCCGGTCACGGTCGTGGCATCGCGCTGCATCGCTCGTTCGATACGACGGTGGCGGAAATCGCCGACGTTTCGGTCGACGGCAAGGGTCACGTCAAAGTCGAGCGGGTTGTCTGCGCCGTCGATTGCGGCATCGCCATCAACCCCGATCAAGTGCGGGCGCAGATGGAAGGCGGCATCGGCTTCGGCCTTGGCGCGATCCTGCGCGAACAGATCGATCTTGCCGCCGGTCGTGTCGAGCAGGGAAATTTCGACGCTTATCTGCCCTTGCGGATCGAGGACATGCCGGCGGTCGAAGTGCACATTGTGGCTTCATCGGAGTCGCCAACCGGTGCTGGGGAACCCGGCGTGCCGCCGATCGGACCGGCAGTGGCCAACGCCGTCGCTGCCGCGACCGGCCAACGGGTCCGATCCCTGCCCTTCGCCCAGAACATTCAAGCCTGAGCCAGGCCATAGCCAGCGACGGCCTGGGCTTTCGTCGAACGAGGGTCAGGTCTTGCGCAGGCGCCTGGCGTTGGCGGTCACGCGGCTGTGCCACGGATCAAGGATGGCGCGTAGTGTTTTTGCGGCCCCCCTGCCGCTGGCGATATTTTCGATCCGCAAGCGCGCGAGAACACCGGCCGAATCCTGGGCTGCCTGAGCCTTTTCGGCCACCATCCGCCGATATTCCGTCGGAGAACAGGTGCCATCGGCAATCATGCGGGTCCGCCGGGCGATGGTCTCGACAGAGGCAAGCGCCATCTCGCCGAGCATCCTTGGCAGCGAGGGCGCGGTGGCCGGACCGGGCCGGGAGCGGTGTTGGCGTTTTTTCATACCAACGATATACGCTGGGCCCGGCTCCATCCGCAAGACACGCTCGGATGAGGCGATCCAGCGCGCCGGTTTGCACCGCCGATTGGCGATCCTTGCAATGACACCTTCAAGCTCCAACCCTGAAGAGCCCGCGATCACGACGCCGCCGGTGACGGGCGCCGCGGCACGACGAGCGTCATCGTAAAGCTCTGCACCACCTCGCCGTGATGATTGCGCGTCTCGCTGCGCATAATCGCCGTTCCTCGATCGGACCGGGAGGACGACGGCGTTATCGCCAACACCTCGGTCTCGACGCTCAGCACATCGCCCGGCCGGGTAGGTCGCGGCCAGGCGATCTCCCCACGCGCGCCGATGATGCCGCCGGCGAGCGGCACGCCCCCGTCGACGAGCAGGCGCATCGTCAGCGCGGCCGTGTGCCAGCCGCTGGCGGCAAGGCCGCCGAACAGGCTCGCTTTCGCCGCCGCATCATCCAGGTGAAACGGCTGCGGGTCGAAGGCGGCAGCGAAGGTGCGGATCATCGATTCGTCGAGAGTGACCGTGCCGCTGACAAAGCGCTGACCCACACGCAGGTCGTCGAGAAACAATCCGGCATCGGGGCGCGCGTTCTCCATCTTGTCATGAGAAGACAGGGTATCGATGCCTAGTGGCTCGTCCGCGCGCATGCCTCGTCTCCGATGCTTGTGACATCGCCCGTCATCATATAACTTCATTTTTTGAAGTCAATAAAAACGCCGCATCGCACCGCAACGCCGTTCAGGTTGCGCGCACGCCTGCGCCGACGTTGCGGTAGGATTGCAGTGTGAGGTGCGATATGGCCTGGGATGACATTAGCGAGAGCGTCTGTCCGATCGCCCGGTCGCTGGCGGTGCTTGGCGATCGCTGGACGCTGCTGATCATTCGCGAGTTATTCTTGGGCACGCGCCGGTTCGATGCGTTTCAGGCGCAGACCGGTGCCTCGCCGCACCTCTTGTCGAACCGGCTCAAGCGCCTCGAAAGCGATGGCGTAATCGAACGGCGCCTCTACCAACAGCATCCGCCGCGTTACGACTATCGGTTGACGGCAAAGGGGCGCGATCTGCATGCGATCGTCCTCGCGCTGCGCAGTTGGGGCTTACGCTGGGGCAACCTCGATCCCGCCGGCGAACCGGCGGTTCGGCTGGTGCATCGGGAGTGCGGCGGCGAGGTCGACGCGGCACCGGTCTGCATTCGCTGTGGCGCCGCCGTGCCGCCCCGCGACGTAGCCGCGGTCTTCGGCTACGACTTCGCCGCCGAGCGCGATGCGCGAGTCGCATCGTTCAACGCCCGCAAGCCCCAGCGATGAGCCCTCGGCCGGTCACAGCGCGCCCGCCAGATCAGATCCGTTTCCTTCGCGCCCGCGGCCTTGTCATTGAGCCAAACGACCAGGATTCCCCCCGGTGTCAGAAGGTGACGCGATCGCCGTTGCCAAGGAACGCATGGCTTTTCTTCGCCTGCGCAGATTGCTTCGAGTATCCGAGATAGGCGTCGGTTCCGCTGATGATCGGCACGCCGTGCGTTGCCGCCGTCTCTGCCCACATCCACCCCGTACAGTGATTGCAGCCCATCTTCTCCATACCGAGGGCTTTGATCTCGTCGATGATTTGGTCGAACTCCGGCTTCCAGGTATCGAAGATACTCAGATGCAGCCCGCCATAGCAGCCATAGAGACCCGGCGCAACGAGGCGCTCCCGCGCAAAGCCAAGCAGCTTCATGATACCGGGATGCCCGCAGCCGGTTACGGTTACGATCCCTTTGTCGGCGACATTGACGTAGAGAACGTTCTCGCCCGTCACCCGCAGCAGCATCGAGGCATCGAACATGTGGAGTGCGACGCCGGGGAGCAACGGGTAGAGACCGCTGCCGTCCTCACCACGTTCTTCGGTAAGAACAAGATCGCCTTCATGCGCAATCGTATTCCTGCAGATGCTGACGGCTCGGCCGTCGCGATCGTCAACCCGAATTTCGCCTTTCTCCCGCAGCAGCGCCCGATCCTGTGACTGCCACGTCGCGGGCGCGTAGATTTTCAATTTAGGGTTGTGTTTTAAAGTGGATTCGATCCCCCAGAAATGATCAAGATGCCAGTGAGACAGCACCATGAAGTCGATTTCCCCACGCTCGAGCATGGTATCGACACTTCGCCGGGCAAACGCCTCATCCATCCAAGAGGTGCTCCAGCCGGTATCGAGGAGAATCTTGCGCTGATCGCCATCGAGCAAGGTTATGGTTAGGAGAGCAGCGTATCCGCCGGCATTTTCGGCATCCCAGGCGATGTGATACTGGGATTGCTCCGAGCCACCGAAAGCAGCCATGTCCGCCTTGAAGCGGGCGTCGTCGAACCAGCCGGTTTCACTCAGAACGTCAATCGTAAGGCTTTCGACGGCGCCAATATCGGTCCGGTTATTCATCGCGGCCCCCCCCCCGTTGAATTGATCCGTAAGCAAACACCTCCGCGCGAACCCGGCGGCGCAGCGCCAAGTTCGCGCCACGCTGGATTTGCCCGAGCACACGCGACTCCAAAGCTTCTCCAGTCCATTTACAACCAGTGGACGTTCGAATGCCCGCTCAGTGATGGTGGTCGTGCTGATGATCATGGCCATTCGCGTCGCCACAGGTGCATGCCGACGCCGCTGGAGCGGTCCCATCCACTCGCTCTCCGGCGAGATAGGCGCTTACGGCCTCGATCGGATCGGACCTGGTTGTTACAACGGCGGTGATCCCCCGCCTGGCGATGCGTCGAGCGAAGCCGTCGCCAAATCCTTCGGTCAAAATGACATCGATACCATCGATCGGGTGCGGCCCATCGCCGTCGAAATCGTGGATGGCCAGTTCCTTGGGCAGGTCCAGCCGCGCGACTTCAACGGGGTGCGTGTCGGGCTGCACGTCGTAGACCAGGAAGCGGCGAGCACGGCCGGCATGTCCCGTCACCGTGCGGAAGTTCTGGCTGGTTACGGCGATTTTCATGATCGAAGCCCCTTACGCGAACGCGGCGTCGCCCTCATCGACGCGCACGCCGCCAAAGTAAAGTCAAACAGTGTGCGGATCTACTTATATTCGTGTACTATAAATACCTGTTTAGTGCAAGGCAGATTCCCCTCACCTACTCGCCGGCTGAGCCCGGAGCGTCATGCACACGGCCCGTCTCGCTCGCTGCCGATAAATGCCCGCAGGGTGACGATTTCGGAAATTTCGACCGTCGCGCCTTGTTGAATCACCCCAACCTTGCGTAAGGACAGCATCGCGCGCGAGAACGTTTCTGGTCTCATGCCGAGCCGGCGGGCGATGAGTGCCTTCGGCAGCGGCAGCGATAAGGCACACCCGCCGGGCGCCTGGGGACCACCTTGGGGGCAAAGGCGCAGAAGAAACGCCGCCAGCCGCTGCGCCGCCGACTTCATCTGCAACTGCTCGATCTGCTCGACGAGATGACGCAGGCGGAAGGACAGCGAACCCAGCATGGCGAACGCGATGTCGGGATTGTCCTGAATGCTGGAACGGATCACTACCAACGAAAGCCCCAGCGCCCGGGCGGGCGTAACCGCCTCGGCACACACCGGATAGGCGCCGCTGCCGAAGCTGGCGGCATCGGCGAATGTTTCGCCTGGCGCGACGATGGTAACGATGGTCTCACTGCCGTCGGCGCTGAGCCGGTAAAGCTTGATCCAACCATCCAGCAGGAGAAAGAACCTATCCGCAGCTTCGCCCTGGAGAAACAGAATCCCGCCCGGATCGAGGTTACGCACCCACGCTCCCGTCAGTAACGTGTGCAAGGCATCATTGCCAAGTCCGCGAAACAGTGCGGCTGCCCGCATCACGGCGGTATCACGCTCGCTCAGTCGTAGCGGCCCTGCTTGTTCGACGCCCATCCTCGCCTCCCCACACGACCCGCAGGTCAGTTGACCTGGGTCAAGTCATCCGTTCTGCCGCCCTGCTATCACTTAGCGCACCCTGACGGGAGACAACAAAAATGGGATTGACGTGGAGCGATTCGCTGGCGCTGGGCGTGCCGGTCATCGACGAGGATCATCGGGTTTCGGTCGAGCAAATGGCCGACATGGCAGCGGCGGCGGACGACGGATTAGCCACGCTGTTCGACGCGTTCGCGCAGCACATGCGCGAGCACTTCGCCCGTGAGGAAGCGATCATGGACGCATGCCATTTCCCGGCACGCGATTGCCACGCCGGCGAACACCAGCGCGTCCTGGGGATACTGACAGACCTCAAGGATAGCATTGCCCGCGGCGAGACCGGACCGATCCGTGCCTTCGCCGAGACCACCGGGCCGAATTGGTTCGTCAATCACCGCAATACCATGGACTCCGTCACTTTGGATTATGCCAGGGCAGCCGGCTGGCGTGGCTGACGCAGCCCACGATAGATCCGGATCATTTCAGGAGGCTTTCAAATGTTTTGCTATCAGTGTGAGCAGACCGCCCACGGTTCCGGTTGCACCGCTGTCGGCGTGTGCGGAAAAGACGACGAAACGGCAGCCTTACAGGATCTGCTGATCCATAGCTGCAAGGGCATCGCCATGTACGCCCACCGTGCAGGTAAACTCGGCGCCCGCGATGCCGCAATCGACGAATTTATTCTCGATGCGCTATTCACCACGGTAACCAACGTCAATTTTGATCCCCAGCGGCTCGAGGAGGTTTTGCGCCGCGCGGGCGAGATCATCGACCGGGCGGCGGCGCTTTATCGCCAAGCCTGCGCCATCGGCGGAAAGACGGCCGAATCTCTAGGCGGTCCTGCGGCTTGGGCGCCGGCAAAGGACCGGGCGGGACTGTTGACGCAGGCGCGAGCAACCGGTGTCGCCGAACGAACCCAGGAGCTTGGTGCCGATGTTACCGGGCTGCACGAACTGATCACCTATGGGCTCAAAGGCATCGCCGCCTACGCAGCGCACGCCCGCATCCTTGGGCGTGAGGACCCGGTGATCTATGCTTTCCTTTATGAGGCGCTCGATGCGATCGCGCGGCCGGAAACCGATCCCAATGCGCTGCTGACGCTCACCTTACGCTGCGGCGAGACGGCTTTGCGCACCCTGGAGCTGCTTGATCAGGCGAACACCGGCGCCTACGGCCAGCCAAAGCCGACGCCGGTACGCATGGGCCACGTTCCCGGCAAGGCGATCCTCGTCTCCGGTCACGATCTGCGCGATCTCGAGGCGCTGCTGGAACAGACCGCCGGCACCGGTATCAACGTTTATACCCACGGCGAGATGCTGCCCGCGCACGGCTATCCTGAATTGAAGCGTTTCCCTCACCTGGCTGGACACTACGGCGGCGCCTGGATGCGACAAAAGAACGAGTTCGCAGACTTCCCCGGCGCCATCCTGATGACCACCAACTGCATTCAGGCGCCGCAGCCGTCCTATCGCGACCGCATCTTTACCAGCGGCGTCGTCGCCTGGCCGGGTGTTCCCCACATCGCCGATCGCGACTTTTCCGCGGTCATCAATGCAGCCCAGACGGCGGATGGTTTCGCGCAAGCCTCGGACGCACGCACGCACCTGACCGGCTTCGGCCACGGCGCAGTCCTGTCGGTTGCCGATACGGTGATTTCCGCAGTGCGTGATGGCAAAATCGGTCGCTTCGTCCTCATCGGCGGATGCGACGGCGCTGAGGTCGGCCGCAACTATTATACCGAGTTGGCCGAGGCGCTGCCGCCGGACTGGATCGTGCTGACCCTCGGTTGCGGGAAGTTCCGCGTCACCGGGCTGGACCTTGGCGAGGTCGCGGGCCTGCCACGGCTTCTCGACATGGGCCAGTGCAACGACGCCTTCTCGGCGATCCGGGTTGCACAGGCACTGGCCGAGGCCTTTGGAGTCGGCGTCAACGATCTGCCGCTCGAGCTGGTCATTTCCTGGTACGAGCAGAAGGCGGTTGCCGTGCTGCTGGCACTGCTCCATCTCGGCGTTACCAACATTCGCCTCGGTCCCAAGCTGCCGGCCTTCGTCACCCCGACGGTCCTGCAGATCCTCGTCGATAAATTCGCCATACGCCCGATTGGGACTGTCGAGACCGACCTCGCGCAAATGTGCTCCGCCGCATGACCTGACGTCCGCGATCCAAGCGCTCTCGCCATCGCGAAGCCGCCGCTCCATAAACGGGCGGCGGCCGGTCGGTGAGGGGGGGGCTCTTTTGGCTTATGTGAAGATGAGCCGATAGCGCACGAAGCCATCCGCGCCGGCGAACTGCTCGTAAAGATGACGCGCGGGATTTTCGCCATGCGTATGCCAGTAGAGACGCGACCACCCCTTGGTGTGAGCGGTATCGATCAAGTCCTGGATCAGCCGTCGTCCGGTGCCTCTTCGGCGGTGACCCGGCGCGACGAACAGGTCTTCGAGATAGCAGATCGGATCAATCGACCAAGTCCCGGCGTGCAGGACGCTGATGCTGAAGCCAATGACGGCACCATTATCCTCCGCCAGACGCGCAAACATTGCCGATGATGGATCAAGGATTCGTCGCCACGTCTGGTTCGTCACCGCATCGGCGATCTTCACATTATAGAAGTCGGTGTAGCCTGCCCAAAGCTGGCGCCACGGCATTTCATCTGAAGCGGCGGCATCGCGAATAATCATCAGCGTTAATTTGGGAACCCAGCCTGCCGGCCCGTCCCGGTCAGTCCATGACAGGGATTCAATAGTCCATAAAAACGCCCGCTCCCCGGGTCCGGGGAGCGGGCGATCGCTATCGCTTGCTTGCAAACGGACCCGGCATCAGCCCTGCATGCGCAGGGCACCGTCGACGCGGATCACCTCGCCGTTGAGGTACGGATTATCACAGATGTGCAGCACCAGCTTCGCGTACTCTGCGGGATCGCCGAGGCGCGAGGGGAACGGCACCGCTGCACCCAGAGACTTTTGCGTTTCCTCCGGCAGTCCCGCCATCATCGGGGTTTTGAAGATACCAGGAGCAATGCAGACGACGCGCAAGCCAGACGGCGCGAACTCGCGGGCCGACGGTAGTGTCAAGCCAACGACGCCAGCCTTGGAGGATGCGTAGGCCGCCTGGCCAACCTGCCCTTCCAATGCGGCGATCGAGGCGGTATTGATGACGACGCCGCGCTCCCCATTAGCCAGCGGCTCGAGCCCGAGGATGTCGGCGGCGGCGAGACGCATGACGTTGAAGATGCCAACGAGGTTGACGGCGATCACCTTGGTGTAGAGGTCGAGGGCGTGCGGCCCCTTGCGACCGACGATCTTCGCTGGTGGCGCGATGCCGGCACACTGCACGACAATGCGCGCTACGCCGTTCGCCTCACGTGCTTTCGCGATGGCGGCTTGCGTCGACGCATCGTCGGTGACATCGCACACGCAGGCGACGCCGCCGATGTCAGCGGCGACGCGCTCTGCCGCATCCGCCACCACGTCGAACAGAGCCACCTTGACTCCGGCAGCCGCGAGCGCACGCGCCGTCGTCTCGCCCAATCCCGAACCACCGCCGGTGACGATTGCAGAAAGACCCTTGATATCCATTTTCTTTTCCCCTGTTCGTTGCCCACGGCCGCCGACGCATTTTTAGGATGCGCGCCGCCGCGGGTTGCCAAAAGCGCGCCACGTTGTCGGCGGGGTGGCCTAGCAAATTTTGCCATGCCACCCCGCTCGACAAGGAGCGACGAACTTGTCCCGCTTTTGCGGTGGATAGGTTTAGACGAGTTCGATAGCCATGGCCGTGGCTTCGCCACCACCGATGCACAGGCCCGCCACGCCCTTCTTCAGGCCATGCTTCTTCAGCGCGTGCATCAAGGTAACGACGATACGAGCTCCTGAAGCACCGATGGGATGACCCAGCGCGCAAGCGCCACCATTGATGTTGACCTTGTCGTGCGGGATGTCGATGTCGCGCATTGCCGCCATGGTCACAACGGCAAACGCCTCATTGACTTCCCAAAGATCGACGTCGGTGTTTTTCCATCCGGCCTTATCGAGCGCCTTACGCAGCGCGCCGACGGGCGCGGTGGTGAACAGATTCGGAGCCTGCGCATGGGTCGAATGCGACTGGATGATCGCGAGCGGCGTCAAGCCCTTCTTCTCCGCGGTCGAACGCCGCATCAGCACCAGCGCCGCGGCACCGTCGGAGATCGAGCTCGAGGTCGCCGCCGTCACCGTGCCGTCTTTGCGGAACGCCGGCCTCAGCGTCGGGATCTTGGCGATATTCACCTGGAACGGCGCCTGATCCTTGCCGATCACCTTATCACCCTTGCGGTCCTTGATCGTCACCGGGGCGATCTCGGCATCAAAGATGCCGTTGTTCGAAGCGTTTTGCGCGCGCGTGACCGACTCTGCCGCGAAGGCGTCCTGCGACTCACGGGTGAACTGATACATCTGCGCGCATTCTTCGGCGAAAGTGCCCATCGAGCGGCCTT
Organism: Rhodospirillales bacterium; assembly: GCA_016712595.1. NCBI lineage: Bacteria > Pseudomonadati > Pseudomonadota > Alphaproteobacteria > Rhodospirillales > Rhodospirillales bacterium. Next base: position 1,897,296 of record JADJQT010000001.1, on the reverse strand, counting down.
CCTCGTACGCATCCTCGAGGCCGTCGTAAAACATGTGGTCCTTAAGCTGGTCGCCATGACCGAGGCGGTAACCGGTGCGGCCCTTCAGCACCAGGTAAGGCGCGTTGGTCATGCTCTCCATGCCGCCGGTGATGACAACGTCGTGCGAGCCGGCAAGGAGGTTGTCATGACCGATCATCGTCGTCTTCATCGCCGAGCCGCACATCTTCGTCAGCGTCGTGGCACCAGCGCTCCACGGCACACCAGCGAAGTGCGCGGCCTGACGCGCCGGTGCCTGCTTCAGGCCGGCCATCAGGCAGCAGCCCATCAGCACCTCGCCGACGTCTTCCGGATCGACCTTCGAACGCTCCAGCGCCGCCTTGATGGCGACACCGCCGAGCTGCGTTGCCGGCACCCCGGCGAAATCGCCCAGCATGCCGCCCATCGGCGTGCGCGCCGCGCCAACGATTACGACGGGATCAGATTGTTGCGCCATGTGACTCTCTCCTTAGCCCTGTTCTGTGTGTGTTGTTGCGCGTCCCGAAAAACGTGGCGCCACCAAGCTGTTGCCGGGTCCGGTCCACGGCCGTCGGTCCTCCCGCGCCGAAATGTGCGATCCTAAAGTCCTTGCTGCACCCGCGTTTGCCCGACCGTCAGGTCTTGCGCCGCCCAGGCCCAGGCCGCCGGGCATACTAGCCCTTGCAGCGGTTCCTGCAAGCGGTTCTGCTTCGCTTCATCCCTCGACCGTATAATGGCACACACGCGACGACGCCCGTCCGACGCACGGTCTGGAGCATGCTCACGCCCCTGCCGGTACCGCAGCGGCGAACAGTGTCCGCGCGTCGATTTGGCCGCGCTCGAAGTATCGCTTTTGCGCGCTCGCATCCTTCAAAGAGATGGTCATTGCCTCGAGATTCTGCGGTCGCAGCACATGGATCGGCTTGCGCCACCACGTCCGCCCGTCAATCTCGATCCGGTCCTTGCCCATGACCTCCAGCATCCGATTGATCAGTGCAGCCTGCGCGAAGATGCGCTTGTTCGGCAAGGTAAGCTGTAGATCGCTGACCAGTAGAAGGGTATCGATGCTGTTGAGCGGCAGGCTGAAAACGCTCGATTTGTAAAGTTTCTCCAACTCGGCATGAAAATCGTAATCGGTGAAATCGCAGGCGATGATCTCGTCAACGTCCGCATCCTGGAACAGGGTCGCCAGCGGCGTGTTGTCGAGATATCCGCCTTCGATGTGTAAATCGCCGTCGATACTGACCGCCTTGAAATAGGGGATGGTTGTAATGCCGGCGAGGAACGCATCCATGAATGTGCCCAGGCGGTCATCCGTCATCGTTGCGAGGATGTCGTTCACCTTGAAATAGCGAGCATCGCCCGTGCGAAGGTTGGTGGCGAGGATGTCCCATTTCACCTCCGAGAGCGCGGCTGCGAGGATCGCGCGCCGACGCGGATCGTCGAGCTGCAACGATTTTCGGCAACGATCCTTATCGACGGTGAAAAGATGCGAGCCCCTCGGCATCAGCGACGGCCGCAGGCCGAGAAAATTTGAGAAGATTTGGAAAATATCGGTAACGCCGAGCCGCATGGTGCGGCCGAGGACCGGTGGCAGCTCTTCGCCATCATGGTCCCAGAGCAGATAATCAAGAGCGATGTTATTGCCAGAGCTGGTCGAGGTAATGTGGGTGATGGGCACGCCCCGCCGTCTCAGCCAGACCAACGCGCCAGCGGTGTAAAAACTACGGTACCCGCCGCCCGACGCAACAAATCCATATTTGGTCATCGAACGTCATCCTTTGTCCGGGGTACGCGTGCCCGGTAATCCGTGGCGGAAGCATTGCTCCGCGAACGGATTTCCGAACGCCGACAACCGCCGACAGACAAAAGCTTAACATGCGTTCGATGCGCTTAGGTTCCCCATGACCGCGTAGCTGACATGCGTTTCATCCTATTCATCACTGGAATCGTCCTATTGGGCATCGCCGCGATCATCGTTGTCGATCGGCTGCTACCACAGGATTCGCCGTTTGGTTTGATTGACCTCGACGGCGTGGTCGGCCGCGCGACGGCCTTCAAGTTGGCACGATTACGATCCAATTCTGCTGCGTGCTACGCGGCCCTCGCCCGCGCCTCAGTACGAGTCGTGCCGCTCGCCGAGCACAGCGAGGGAGCATTTTGCGACTGGCATGACGCGGTGCGAGTTCGCTGGCCCGAGGTTCGCTTTTCCGCGCCGGTAAAGGTCACCTGCCCTCTTGCGGCCGCGTTGACCCTCTGGCAGCGCGCGATCGTTCAACCTGCAGCGGTCCGGTATCTAAAAACGCGAGTCCGCCAGATCGACCATATCGGCACGTATGCCTGCCGCCGGGTTTATGGCGGCAAGACCGGGCGAGCGAGCGAGCACGCGACAGCAAATGCCATCGATGTTACCGGCTTCCGGCTGGCAACCGGACGAAGCATCTCGGTCCTCAACGACTGGGATAGCCCTGATCCGGCAAAAGCCGCGTTTCTGCGCAAGGTTCACGATGGCGCATGCCGCATCTTTCGGGGTGTCCTCGGTCCGGACTACAATGCGGCACATCATGGCCATTTTCACCTCGACTTCGGCCCTTACGCCTTCTGCCGATGAGGAGCGCGGAAACGATCGGTGACCTTCGTGCGTTGGTCGTATTCAGATCATCCGCCCGACACGATGGAGCAGGAGGGCACCATGGAGATTTCCGCAGACGTGGCAGTGGGCACGCTGGCGGGGCTGTGTTCGACCAGCAGTTTCGTGCCGCAGGTGATCAAGTCGTGGACGGAACACGATACCCAGGCAATCTCAAAAAATATGTATCTTGTAACCGTCAGCGCCTTCTCGCTGTGGATCACCTACGGCGTACTGATCGAAAGTCTGCCGATTATCGTCTTCAACACGGCGAGTCTGGTGCTATCGGCGAGCATCCTCGCCTTGAAGCTGCGCTCGCTCCGGCGCAGGCGCGCCATTTCCCAGGGCAGCATGCGGCAGTGAGCCAGACGCGGTGCCCTCGCCATCAACAACCGCGACAGTGGCGCCTTCGCAGGAGACGTGGCAGTCTCGCTGCGAAGGCCGATATGCCCGGATAACGATGCGAAACGACGGATATCACGCGTTTCCCTGGCTGACCGCGCTGTCCGATGTTGAACGGCGTCGCATCGAATCCGTGCTTCGCCCGGTTCACTTCGCGGCCGGCGACCGACCGTTCCGCATTGGTGCGCCGTGCGAGGCCTACATCCGTATTCTCGACGGCAGCGTGCGCGTTCAGATGATCGGCGAGAATGGCCGTGAGATCGTGCTCTATCGCATTGGGGCGGGCGAGGCCTGCATTCTGACGACCGCGTGCCTGCTGTCGCGCGAGACCTACCCGGCGGACGCAGTTTGCGACACCGCCGTGACCGGCATTGCCCTGCCTTCCGCCGATTTTTTCGATCTGTTGGCTCGTTCCGAGGCTTTCCGCGATGACGTTTTCGCTACCTTCGGGCGGCGGATCGCGCGCTTGCTCACGCTGATCGAGGAGACAATTTTTCGCCGCCTGAACGTCCGCCTTGCTCAACTGCTCGCGGATCGCGCCCAGCATGATGATCAGATCGTCGTTACGCATCGGAGCCTGGCGGCCGAACTCGGCTCGTCGCGCGAGGTGGTCAGTCGCTTGCTCAAGGAATTCGAACGATACGGGTGGGTCCGCCTCGGGCGCGGCAGCATCATCGTCACCGCGCCCGAGGCATTGCGCACCTTTGCCCAAAGCCGCGAATTATGAGTTGTGAGCAAGTCACCGACGCGCCCGGGCAATCGTGCTTGCATACCTGCGGGCGCTGGCAATCACTGCTGGTGCGACGTTAAGGGAGCAAGCATCATGGGAAAGAACGTTGGATCGCTCGACCGGGCACTGCGCATCATCGCGGGGCTCGCCCTGATTGCTCTCGTGTTCATCGGCCCACAGACTCCATGGGGCTGGCTTGGGGTCATCCCACTCGCAACCGCGCTGATCGGCTGGTGTCCGGCTTATCGCCTACTCGGATTGAACACCTGCCGCGGAGCAAGCTGCCGGATTGAGCGACCGGCACCTTAGTGGCGAACACCGTGGGAGTACGCGGACGACCGTGCGATGACCGACATGTTCGAAGCGCCAAGTCCGGCCAATGGCTTTCACGCCGGGCACGTACAGTTGCTCCGCCAAACCTTGCGGCGCTGGACGGGCATCGAGTTGATCGCTGGTAACGACGCCGACGCAGGGCGCTGGCTGTTCGAAGCGCCGTTCGTTGTGCTGTCGCACGACACACAGGCCGATCCGGTATTCACCTACGGAAATCGTGCCGCACTCACTCTGTTCGAGCTGAACTGGCGGGAACTCGTGCACATGCCATCGCGGCTGTCGGCCGAACCGCTCGCCCGGCCAGAGCGCACCCGACTGCTCGATCAGGTGACCGTGAACGGCTTCATCGACGATTATGCCGGTGTGCGCGTTTCGCGCACCGGCAAACGCTTCCGCATTAGCACGGCAACCGTCTGGACCCTGATCACCGCGGCCGGCTCGACGGTGGGCCAGGCGGCTATGTTCGCCGAATGGGTGCCCTTAGCGCCACGTTGAAAGACGATCGGCAACACGTTACCGCAACCGCGAGAAAGGCCTGTCGCACGCCGCCGATGGCGTGCTATCCCCGTCGCGTGCAGGCTGCCAGACGGTAGCGCGCAGAGGCTGCGGTGGCAGGTTGTGCGTGTTCTTTGCCCTGTATCATCGAGCCCAACGACCCAGGAGATCCGCGTGACGATTGGCCACGGCAGCGCCGCCGGTGAGAAGCTCACCGCCTATTCTGAACGGATGGAGCGGCTACTCGACGAAATGGATACAATGAAAGAAGACTTGAAGCAGCTCAAAGCGGAGATCAAGAGCGATGGCTTCAATGTTCGGGCTCTGACCAAGCTGGTAACGATTCGCCGCAATAAGCGAACGGCCGAAGTCGAGGCAGAGCTTCTCAACGACCTGATGCTCTACGCCCATGCAACCGGCACGCCGCTCGATCTCGCCATGCCTGACGAGAACGAGAGTGTACCTCGGTCTAACGTTAACCGCGCCTCGCCCGCACGTGAAGATAGCGACGACGAATAACCGAAAGGGAAGATTGATGACCCCAGCCGGGCATATCGGTACGTTTTCAGGCCCGACGCTGGCAACGTCGCCACGCCCGATATCCCCGCCAGCGCCGCGCGCTCGATCCGCGGCATGCGCGCCGTCACTGAGATCCCGGCAACAGTCTGACACTGTGCAACGTCCATCCCAGGGCAATCCGCCTTCATCGCAGCAGTAGGGAGAGAACGAGCATCATGTCCCGCACCTATCTCGTCACCGGCGGCGCCGGGTATATCGGCAGCCACGTCGTCGTCGACTTGCTGGATCGCGGCCATCGCGTGATCGTCTTCGACAATCTGCAGCAGGGACACCAGGAGGCGGTCCACGCCGATGCGACCCTGATCGAAGGTGATCTCGCCGATGCCGATGCGCTGCGCGCGCTGTTCGCGCAGTACCGCTTCGACGGCATCTTGCACTTTGCCGCCAACTCGCTGGTTGGCGAATCGATGAAAAAGCCGTTCCGTTACGTCGGCGACAACGTGGTAAACGCCATCAACCTGATTCGCGCCGCCGTCGACAACGACGTCCGCCGGTTCGTTCTGTCCTCGACCTGTGCCATCTTCGGCCTGCCATCGCGCGTTCCGATCGATGAAGACGTCGAGAAGAACCCGGCGAATTCCTACGGCGAATCGAAATTGATGATCGAACGGATCCTTCGCTGGGCGGACGAGATCCACGGCTTGCACTCCGCGTCGCTGCGCTATTTCAATGCCGCAGGCTCGCATCCCGACGTACCAATCGGCGAAGATCATGCACCGGAGACCCACCTGATCCCCATCACCTTCGAGGCGGTGCTCGGCCAACGCCCTTACGTGGAGATCTTCGGTGACGATTACGCGACGCCGGACGGCACGTGCGTACGCGACTATATCCACGTTTGCGATCTGTCCGATGCTCACATTCGGGTCCTTGACGCCGTCGACGCCGGGAGCTGCCAATATAATGTTGGAATCGGCCACGGCTATTCGGTGCGCGAAGTAATCGAGTCTGTCCGACGGGTCACCGGTCACCCACTTCCACAGAAGATCGGACCACGCCGCGCCGGCGATCCGCCGACGCTCGTAGCCGCCCCCGACCGCATTCGCCGCGAACTTGGCTGGGAGCCGCGCTTTGTCGACCTTGATGAGATCGTTCGCACCGCCTGGTCGTGGCGTAAGGCTCATCCCAATGGCTTCGCGGCTGGTGCTGCGGCCAAAGCGGTAGGCTGAGGTCGCCGGGGGCATCGAACAACGCGCACGCCGGGATCGCCCTTGCCTCTCCGCTGGCGGCCACCGCCGATCCACTCCATCCGCTGTAGCGAAGGCCCATCCGGGCAGCGTGGCGGTGATGCGACGGATCACCAGTGAGCCTCGATTTGTGCATCGCGTTCGTGCTCGTCGCGGCGAGTGTCATCGCGCTGCCCGGACCGACTGTAATGCTCATCGCCGGCTTCGCGCTCTCCTCTGGTGAGCGTCCCGCCCTCCTCGCTATCGCCGGAGTCGCCCTAGGCGATATCACGGCGATCAGTCTGTCCTTCGCCGGCATGGGTGTGGTGCTTGCAACGTCCGCTACACTGTTCGCGATCCTGAAATGGGCGGGTGTTGCTTATCTCCTATGGTTGGGAATCGGCTTGTGGCGACGTCCGGCGATGGCACCCAACCCACTCGCCGCGACTCCGCGGTTACCGGTCGCGCAGATGATCGGCAAGGCCTACGCAGTGACCGCGCTGAACCCAAAAGGACTGCTGTTCTTCACCGCGTTCATGCCGCAGTTCATAAACCCCGCGACGGCAGCGTTGCCGCAAGTGATCACCCTCGCCGCAATTTATGTCAGTCTCGCGATCGTGATCCTGGCGGTCTACGTGCGTGTTTCCGGCCGGCTGCGCCGCGCGCTTGCCAAGCCTGGCCGGGTCCGGCTCGGCAACCGAGTCGCCGGTACGCTGCTGATCGTCGCGGGAGCAATTACGGCCAATCTCTCGCGCACTTAGCTTAGCGCGTTTTGTGGGTGTCTCGGCAAAAGCGCAGCGCGCGTGTCGTGTTTCGTAGACCTGTCGACGACAGCGCGGTATACGCTCTTCTTGCGAAATCCAACGAACTCGGCAACCGTCGGGACGATGCCGGCGTCGAACGCCGCCCGCACTCGTACGTCCAAAGGGGAGAGCATTGGCATGAAACTCGAGGGAAGCGCACAGCCAGCCCGCAGCGTGGGCGTTGGGCTCAAAGCGGTCGACGACAACGCGGGCATGGACGTAGAGAGCCTGATCCGCAGCTTCAATTATCACCTGGGTTATACCCTGGCGAAGGACCAGTATACAGCGACGAACCAGGATCGTTATCAGGCGCTGGCGCTGGCGGTCCGCGACCGGCTCGTTGGCCGGTGGATCCAGACGCAGCAGGCGTATCACATTCAGAACGTTAAGCGCATCTGCTACCTATCGCTCGAATTCCTCATTGGCCGAGCGATGGGCAACAACGTCATCAATCTGTTGCTGGAGGATACGTGCCGCGAGGCAATGCGCCAGCTCGGGCTCGATTGGGACGTCTTGCGCGACGTGGAGAGCGATGCCGCGCTCGGCAACGGCGGTCTCGGCCGGCTCGCCGCCTGTTTCCTTGACTCGATGGCGACGCTGCAGCTTCCGGCGCTGGGTTATGGCATTCGCTATGACTACGGGATTTTCAAGCAGCACATCGAGAATGGCTATCAGCTTGAAGATCCGGACAACTGGCTCCGCTATGGTAACCCCTGGGAGGTTGTCCACCCGGAGCTGTCCTACATCGTCAATTTCGAAGGGCGCGCCGAGCCACGCCGGGTAAACGGCGTCACCCACTGGGATTGGATCGGCACGCGGCCGATCATTGGCGTTGCCTACGATACGCCGATCGTTGGCTACGGCACGTTCAACGTTAACAATCTTCGGCTGTGGGCGGCCCGTGCCACCGATGAATTCCACTTCGGCGATTTCAGCCGCGGCTCGTATGTCGAGGCCGTCGAAGACAAGCTGATGGCGGAAAACCTCACAAAGGTGCTCTACCCGAGCGACGCCGTCTATGCTGGCCGCGAATTGCGTCTGCGTCAGCAGTACTTTTTCGTATCCTGCTCGATTCAGGACATCGTCCGGCGCTTCAAAGTCGATAACGACGACTGGATGGCGTTCCCGGACAAGGTGTTCGTACAGATGAACGACACCCACCCCGCCTTGGTCGTTCCCGAACTGATGCGGGTATTCCTCGATAAAGAGGATATCGAGTGGGAGAAGGCGTGGGAAATCACCGTCAACTCCACCGGCTACACCAACCACACCTTGCTACCCGAGGCACTGGAACGCTGGCCGGTCAGCATGTTTGAACGGCTGCTTCCTCGGCATCTGCAGATCATCTACGAAATCAACAGCCGCTTTTTGCGTAAGGTAGCGACACGCTATCCTGGCGATTTCGACCGCCTGCGGCGGATGAGCCTTGTTCAGGAAGACCCGGAGAAGTCGGTACGCATGGCCAACCTCGCGGTCGTTGGTAGCTGCTCGACAAACGGAGTTGCTGAACTGCATTCGCGTCTGCTCAAAGACGGCCTGATGCGTGATTTCGCCGAGTTCTACCCCGAACGCTTTAACAACAAGACGAACGGCGTCACGCCACGGCGATGGCTGTTGAAGGCAAACCCCCGCCTGTCCTCACTCATCCGCGAGAAAATTGGCGATGGCTGGATCAATGATCTCGATCAGCTTCGTGCGCTTGAGAAATTCGTCGGCGACGCTGCGTTCACCAAGCGTATCCGCGAGATCAAGCACGCCAACAAGGTCGCCCTCGCCGATTATATCAAGCGCGAACTCGGCCTCGTCGTCGATCCCAACTCGATGTTCCAGGCGCAGGTCAAGCGAATCCACGAGTACAAGCGCCAGTTGCTGCTGTGCCTTTATACCATCGTCCTCTACGACCGCCTCAAGTCGAAGCGCGTCACCGACATGGTCCCGGTTACATTCATTTTCGGCGGAAAGGCGGCGCCGGGTTACTACATGGCCAAGTTGATCATCAAGCTGATCCATCAGATCGGCGGCGTGATCAACCATGACCCGGATGTGGCCGATAGGATCAAGGTGGTCTTCCTACCCGACTATCGTGTGTCATTGGCCGAAAAGATCATGCCGGCCGCTGATCTCAGTGTTCAGATCTCGACCGCCGGCATGGAAGCCTCGGGCACCGGCAACATGAAGTTCCAGATCAACGGAGCCCTGACTATCGGTACGCTCGATGGCGCAAACGTCGAGATCAAAGAAGAGGTCGGTGATGACAACATCTTCATCTTTGGTCTAACGACGGAGCAGGTGGATCAGCAGCGCGGAAGCTACGACCCGCGGAGCTTCTACGATTCAGACGAGGAAATTCGCCGGGCTGTCGATCTGATCGGCAATGACTTTTTCAGCCTGACCGAACCAGGAATCTTCCGTCCGATCATCGCCAACCTCCTGGAACATGGTGACTTCTATATGAATCTCGCCGACTTGCGGAGCTTTATCGAAGCGCAAGGTCAGGTCGAGGCGCTCTATCGCGACCAGGAGCAATGGAGCAAAAAGGCAATCTACAACATTGCCCGCTCCGGAAAATTCAGCTCCGATCGCACAATTGCCGAGTACGCCAAGGAAATTTGGAACGTCAAGGCAGTGGACGTTGTGCCAGCGGCGGCGAAGGCCCGGCCATCCTAGGTGGTTCGTGCCCACTGCTGATGAAGAGAGTCGCTCGGGAGCAGGTGTTCGCCTAAAGCGGCGTCGCTCTGTTCCCGGGTCTTTGAATGGACCGCCGGTGACGCGCATCAGTCGCCGGCGGTCTTGCTCGCCATCGCGTCTGCAGCCAATCTTCGCAGTGGACTTTTGGTGCAGTGCACAATCATACTGGGCTTCGAGCGTTCGCCGATGCGATCGACGGGCGGTTTCGGGGACGACAGCACAAGCCGTGCGCGTCGGTCGGAAGCTCTGCTAGAAGAGCGTAAAGTTCGGTCCGACGTGGACCATGCAACAACGCCAACAGACGGTCTGCCATGTACATTATGATGGTATCGGCGGAGCTGGCCCCGGTGGCCAAAGTCGGAGGTCTTGCCGACGTCGTTTTTGGGCTCAGCCGAGAACTCGAGGTCCGCGGCAACGCGGTCGAGATCATCCTGCCGAAGTACGATTGTATGTGGTATGATGAGATCTGGGGATTGCACAAGATTTGGGAAAATCTGTGGGTGCCCTGGTACGGGAGCGGCGTTTCTTGTTCAATTTGGTTTGGATTCGTCCACGGTCGGAAGTGCTACTTCATCGAGCCACATAGCTCGGACAACTTCTTCCTGCGTGGATCTTTTTATGGTTTTCATGACGATCCACTCCGCTTTGCTTTCTTCTGTAAGGCGGCAATGGAGTTCATGCTTAAGGGAAACAAGCGACCGGACATCATTCATTGCCACGACTGGCAGACTGGTCTGATTCCTGTTTTGCTGTATGAAATCTATGCGCGCCTCGGGATGGATCGTCAGCGCGTCGTTTATACGATTCATAATTTCAAACACCAGGGCATCACTGGCGAGGCCGTACTTTGGGCTACAGGCCTTGGGCGTCCGGAATATTATTTTCATTACGACCGTATGCTTGATAATTTCAATCATACGGCGATCAATTTAATGAAAGCTGGTATCGTTTACTCGAATTTTGTCAATACCGTTTCTCCCCATCACTCGTGGGAGGCGCGTTTCACCGATCAGGGGTACGGGCTTGGGCAGACCCTAGCCATTCATCACTTCAAGTTCGGTGGCGTTCTCAATGGCGTCGACTACGACGTATGGAACCCGGAGATCGATCGTTTCATCCCCTCGCACTACACTGTGTGGAATGTCGAGGAAAAGTACGGCAACAAGGATGCTCTGCGTGATCGGTTGTGGTTGCGCAAGGAATATAAGCCGATCGTCGCATACGTCGGGCGCCTTGACGCGCAAAAGGGCGTCCACCTCATCCAACATGCGCTGTTTTATGCGCTTGAGCGCGGCGCGCAGTTTGTTTTGCTCGGGGCTGGCGGCGATCGCGGAATCAACAACCATTTCTGGCATATGAAGCACTACCTCAACGAGAATGCCGACTGCCACATGGAAATTGGCTTCAACGAGCAGCTCGCCCACTTGATCTACGCTGGCGCCGACATCATCGTTGTCCCCAGCCTGTTCGAGCCGTGTGGCCTCGCCCAGTTGATCGCCATGCGCTACGGCTCCATTCCGGTCGTACGTGCCGTTGGCGGGCTCGTCGATACGGTGTTCGATCGTGATCACTCGGATCGGCCGCCCGAAATGCGCAATGGCTACGTCTTCCATGACGCTGACTTTCGCGGGGTTGAATCGGCACTGAGCCGGGCCATCGGCTTGTGGTACGACTATCCCAAGGAGTTTCGCCGGCTGATTACCAACGCCATGGCGTCGGACTACTCGTGGGGACAATCTGGGGATCATTACCTCAAGATCTACGACGCGACCCGCTGCAAGTAGCGATCGTTCTGGCTGTTCGTCCCGTCCAGGAATGAGAGCGGTTTATGCAACGGCGGCGTTCCATGCCGCCGACTACTTCCGCTATCCTGCCACCCCACCTTTTGCTGATCGGACCGGCGATCGTGCCGCTGTCCGGCCATAGCGTGGAGGAACTGGACGATGGAAATCCGGCACAGTGTCGAACGTGGCGCAACGCAGCTTTCGTGGCTCGACAGCCACCACAGCTTTTCGTTCGGCGAATATCACGATTCGGCGCATATGAGCTTCGGCGCTCTGCGTGTCATCAACGAGGACGAGATCGCGCCCGGTGGAGGCTTCGCCACCCACGGCCATCGCGATATGGAGATTCTCACCTGGGTGCTTGACGGTACCCTTGCCCACCGCGACAGCCTTGGCAACGGTTCGCTTATCCGTCAGGGAGACCTGCAAAGAATGACCGCGGGAACCGGTATCCGGCACAGCGAGTTCAATGCCTCGGACGCGGAACCGGTCCACCTGCTGCAGATCTGGATCATCCCCGAAGTGGCGAGCCTCGCCCCGGGTTATGAACAGCGAGCCTTTGCCCTTGAGGATCGCATTGGGCGATTGCACCTGATCGCTTCGCGAGACGGTCGGCAAGGATCGGTCACAGTGCACCAGGACGCGGATCTTTACGTCGCCTCACTCGCTGCGGGCGGATCCGTCGCGCATTCTCTGGCCCCTGAGCGGCGGGCCTGGCTGCAGGTTGCACGCGGAACCATCCGCGTCAATGGCGCCGCGCTAATCGCTGGCGACGGCGCCGCGTTTGAGCATTCCCGCGACATCGGGATCGTGGCTGACGACGGCCCTGCTGAGATTCTGCTATTTGACCTGGCCTAACACTCTGGCCATGACGGCTTGGTCGTGACGTCGAGGGGTGCGCGATTCGCAAGACCCGATCACTGGCGTCATCCAGGCTGCCATCGACCGGGCTTATATTTGCGCCGTGTTCGGTCGGCGCTATATCAGAAAGCAATGGAAACATCTCGGAGGCATGTGGCTCCATGGACACGTCCGAAAAGCAGGTAATCGACGAGCTTTTTGCCAAGGTACGTAAGGCGGAGGACCAGTCAGCCCCGCGCGACATCGATGCGGAGTCGCGCATTCGCGAGCATCTCGACCGCCAGCCTGCGGCACCCTACTACATGGCGCAGGCCATCCTCGTTCAGGAACAGGCGCTGGCGGCCTCCCAGGCGCGCATTCAAACATTGGAAACACAGCTGAGCGAGCGCTCGAGTGGCGGCGGATTCCTGGGCGCCTTATTCGGTGGTGGAACGAGCAAGGCCTCCCCCTCGCCCGCCGCACCGCGAGGTATCGATCCGCGCGTTTCGGACGCCATGAACCCGCATGTGCCGCGAGGCGGTGGCGGGTTTCTCGCCGGCGCCATGCAAACCGCTCTCGGCGTCGCGGGTGGCGTCCTGCTCGGTAATGCCGTAGCACACATGTTTGCCGAGCCCGCCGCTGCGGATGAACCACCGGCCCACGACAATCCTCCAGAAGACGACAGCTCTCTGGAAGACGACTTCAGCTTCGATGATGACTTCTGAGCCTGCGATCTTCGCCAGATATCCTGATTTTTACCCAACCGATGCGGCAGCGCAGCGCACATTAGCGCTGCCGATGACCTGAACGCTCACCCAGCCGCCGCCAATTTCGCCGCTCCTGACAGGTCTGTCACTAGGCTCGAATCATCGAGTGTTGCCATTGCTTGCGCGTCATTCAGGCCAGCCTCCGCCATAGGTGCTTCGGTTGCCGGCGCGAGCGTATCAGCATCCGCGTCTGGAATAGCCGTCGGTACGGGCTCGGGTTCGGGCCCAAGCACGGCTCGCGCTTCGCCGAGGTGCCAGTCAACGATGTCAAGATCCTTGTGCGTTTTCCACACCCAGGCCTCGCCCCAGTAAATGTTGCAACTCGTCTCGGCGCGCAACAGCCGCCAATGCGCCTCGTCGAGAACACGTGAAAGTTCGCCGTGGCGTCTATCATGCGCACGTGCCGCGAGGTGATGATACGCTTGCGAAACCGAATGAACGCGAGCCAGCGCGTCCCGCTGTACCTGGCTGCCTTGCCACTGGTGAAAGTCCCAGCCATGGTGCGTGTCAGTGTTCCAGGCACCCCGACGCACGGTAACCCGGCCGTGCGCGCCAAAGCGATCGAGATAGGTATCGATGTGGGTCGGGCGCATCGGTGAGTTGCCGGCGCGAATCTCGTTTAGTGCCGTCTGGTAAAAATAATGCCAGAAATTGGCGAGCGGATTGACGTTGCGGAACCAACCACCGTTATCGCCGTCGGACGCGGTGGTCACCAGTGGTGGGAAATCACACCAGCGTGTGCGGGCCACGAGTTCGTTAATGAACCAGCCATATTCCATGCCGGAGAGCTGAGCGTTGGAGAGATCACGATCGCGGACGACGATAACGATCTCCGCCCCCTCGTATTCCGCGATATGCGGCCGGTAGCGTACCTCCTGCCAGCTCATCGAATCGATGGGATCGACATACTCGGAATCGACCATCACATAGCGGTAGCCGGCCTTCTTCAGGTGAGGAATCAGCTTCATATCGAAGCCCATCTCCGGGGGCCAGAACCCGGAAAAATTCGGGCGCCAGAAGATGTGGCGGGCAAGCCCTTGCCAGCGCGCAATCTGCTCATCCCAGTCGGCTTGCGGGATCAACGCCAGTACGGGATGGTAATAACCGGTGCCCAAGATCTCGAAAATTTTGGTGTTCTGCAAAGACCAGAGCAGCGTGCCGCAGTCTACCGTATCGTAAACCCTGCGCTGGAATTCGGGGTGCGAAAGCGTTTCGAGAAGCGAACCCGACATCGACAAGTGGACACGAGCAAGATCTTCGTAAGCCCACAACGACCGCGGCATCCTGTCGAGCGCGAACAGGATCTCCTTAACTTCCCAGTCGTTCTGTTCGATCAGATCGTCAAGATTGCTCGGCGGCTGGTGCAGATTAAGCACCAAAGCATGATAGATTTCGGACATGGTGCGGAATTTCCTCCCAACCCCGTTCTTGTTGTATCAGCAGCTTGTCCTTAAGGCTTAGCGCGCGACAGACGCTGACGCAACCCGTGCCGAACCTGCATCGATCGTGTGCCAAATACGCCGGTTCGGAGAGCCCCTCTCGTACTCAGACGGGGACGCGTTTTTCAACGATGACCTGATGGTAGCAGTCAACGACGCGGAATTGCCCGGCGATAAGATCGAGGAAGCAGTTCACCGCCGGGAGCGGCCGGTCATAGACGTCGGGTGGTTGCCAGAAATAGTCGTCAAAGATCAGCAGCCCATTTTCTTCCAGCAGCCGCCAGGCCATCACCGCATCGGTCATCACGTCAAGCGTGTGATGAGAGCCATCCACGTAGATCACATCGAAGCGCTCTCCCGACTCGATCATCTCCGGCAGCACGCGCTGTGATACGTCCTTGATCTTGCGCACCGTAAGGTCGCCCAAAAACTGAGCGACGTTATGATCGAAGTTCGCTTCGATGTGCACTCCCCGTTCCTCGCCTACGGTTTCGTGGCCGAAGAACGGATCAATGCAGACGAGGTTCGGGCAACGGCCGAACTTCCGCAGGTATGCGCCGAACCAGACAGTCGACAAGCCCTCGTAAACGCCGATTTCGAGGTATCGCTCAAACGGGCGGCACATGCCACGAAGCGCCGGATAGAGATGTGCGATGTTGGGAGAAAACCAGTCAGCGGAAAATTGGCCGGTACTGGTCACCTCGGTGCGGATAAACGCTTCGGATAACTCTTCTGGAACGCACCCCCGACCGTTGCGACCAAATGCCTTATGCAAATGGCCGAACAGCAGAGAAGAAAGCAGCGATGGATGGGCGGATACATATTTACGGCACACAGCTATCGCATCGATCACAGCATTGCTCCGTCGAGCGGATCGCGACGACGGCGCACATCCACCGCACATCATCGTGACCGATACCTACGGAGGGACGATCCCTCCCCTTTGAGGTATATCTAACATAAAATCGTTCGCTGATATCTGGGCTGCGCGTTTACAGCCATCCGATCCGGCGCAGAATGAAGGCCTGCGCCGTGAGCAGGACGATCATCAATGCCGTCAACTCCCAGAAGGCGAGCGGGCTTTGTTGCCCTGGTATTCCGCCGACGTTCATGCCGAGCAAGCCAGCGACGAGGCTTGGCGGCAGCAGCAGGGCGGCGAGTGCAGTTAGGCGGTTTGACGTGAGCGAGATTTTTTCAGAGATCTGCGCCGCCAGTTCCTCGTGCAGGATCGTCGCGCGATCGCGGAGCGCGTCGAGGTCTTCGAGAAAACGAATGAGGCTGTCGATGCAACAGCGCAGGCGCAGCCGGTCATGCTTGTCGAGAATCCCGCTGTCCTCAGTCTGCAGCCGGATGAGCGCCTCGCGTTGCGGGCCGAGATAGCGACGGAGGTGAACGGCACGACGACGCATATCGGCAAGCGAGCGGCGCAATTCGCTCGAAGCGCCGCTGATGACCTCTTCCTCGAGTTGCTCGACGTCGTCATCCATCGTCTCGACGTCGGGCGCAACATCGCGGACGATTTTCTCGCAAATCTGCACCAGGAGGCCGCCCGGTCGGCGCGGTCCCCTTCCGGTAAGCAGTGCGACGCGGATGTCACGCAACGCGCTCAGCGCGTGGTCCTTGTCACGCAGGGTGATCGCTCGCCGTTCGTCAATCCAGATGTGAATGGGGACCAGTTCAACCTCGTTCTTCTCCGCGAAGTTAACGCCGCGCAGAACCAGCAGCAGGTCTCCGTCAAACGATCTGATCGTCGGGCGCGATTCATCGTTGAGCAGGGCATCAATCACCAGCGATTCCAGCCCACTTTCCTCGCGCAGCCACAGCTCTGCTTCGGGTGTATCGCGCTCGAGGTGAATCCATAAGAACCCCTGGCTCGGCTGCCATGTCTTCGCATGGCGCCAGTCGATTTCGGTGCAACTTCCACGCCCATCAAGAACGCAAGCGAACCGTAGCCCCGGTTCCACTCCCGCATGCAAGGAGAAATGTTGATCCGTCATAACGACCTTCCCATCGCCAACCCCGCCCTACCTGTCCAGACTCTCTCGGCGTCCCGCAAGGAACAAAATATGCCGCGCCGGGTTTTCTTCCGAAGATGCACAGAATTCTGCCGCGATCGCCAAACGAAAGCCACGCACGAGCATTCAGGTGGAACCCGCCTTGCGTAGGCAGAGCGCCCGACCGTTCTGCACCAGACATTGCTCGCGGTATCCGTTCCGGTGTATTTGCTGGAATACCGGCATCGTGCTCGCGGGAGGGCCTGCTGTCGCCGAGAAGTCCGAAAGTCGACACTCGACAGAGGAAAAAAACGTTGAATGCGGACGCGAATCAATATCTCGAAGCACTTGCGAAGCTCAACCCCAGGTCTCAACCAACTGCGATAGCGCAAGAAAAAACCGGCGGTCCAAGGGCACCGGAGGCATTGAGACAGGTTGCCGAAGACGTCCGCAGTGCGTTCCCGCGTTGGTCGAGCGATCCCGAACTCGTGCTGATCGACGTGGATCCGCATCACATTCATGCGTTCTGGTCGCTCCCCGCCGAAGCTGTCGAGGCCGCGCGGCACACGCTTGGCGCGACTGGGAGCCACGCGCCGATGGTGCTGCGCGTCTCCACAGTTGCGGATACCCTTGAGCTTGGTTCGTCTTTTGATGTCGAGGTTGTCGGCCTGCACGGCCGTTGCTACGTCGACGTCTGGGAGACAGCACGCGAATACCGGAGCGCCCTGGGCCTGCGCCAGCCCGACGGTCAGCTCTTAACGCTGATCGCCTCCGATACGGTACGATTACCGGCACTCGGTCCGGCACAGGACACGGCGACGCCCGCCGCGGCAACGCCGCAACATAAGGTGGAGCCGCCAACAGCGGTGGCCCCACCAGGCCCGCTGTCCGACGAGCCAGTTCGCCACCCCATTCCCCTGCCCCCGAGCGAGCCTCAAGACGACGAAGCCGCGGGTAAGGCTACCAGTGCGCCAATGGGACCGACGTCGCCGTCCCACCCATCCGAACCATCGACTCCCGCAGGCGAAGCGTTAGGCATCGTAGCAATGCCCCGGCCCGGACTTGATATGGCTGACGCGTTGCCGGATCCGGTCCGCCATCCGTTTCCCCTGCCGCCGATGGAGTCCGGAGAATACGATCCATCGCCGCTGATCGGCGGATTCCTACCCGCCGAGCTCATCGCCGAGCCCACTTCTCCCCATCCGGAGTCGACGCCGCCGCAAGCGGCCGCGCCCGAGGGGCCTGCTGCATTCGATCCGGGGGCGAACACACCCGAGGTGGCGCCGGCCGTAGATTTTCCGCAAACAGACGCTCCGGCGGCTCTGCCGTTGGAAAACGTGCTCACCTTGTCGAGCTTCGCGCTTGGGCGCGAGACGGTGGCGTTCGAGATCAACGCCGAGGTGCACATCTTCGGCCGGGTTCGACCAGGAACGCGGCTACAGCTGTCCGGACGCGACGTTCCGCTTCGTCCGGACGGAACGTTTTCGATTTCGCGGCCGCTGCCAAACGGAGCGCTGTTATTATCGTCGCTGCTCGTTGACGATGCGGATCGTCCGGCCGAATAGGAGGTCCCTTACGTTGGCGCGCGGTTATTTCTGCCTGGTTTTACATGCCCACCTGCCGTTCGTTCGCCATCCCGAGTACGACAGTTTCCTCGAAGAGACGTGGCTGTTCGAGGCGATCATCGATACATACGTACCGCTGTTGCGCGTATTCGACACACTCGTCGACGATGGCGTGCCCTTTCGGATTACCCTGTCGATCTCCCCTCCCCTCATTGCCATGCTGCGTGATCCGTTTCTCCAAGACCGCTTCCTCGCGCACCTCGGAAAGATGGAACAGCTGGGTGATCGTGAGATCCTGCGCAATCATGGAGATCCCCGCGTCCTCGACGTCGCCCGAATGTATCGAGGCCTGCTATACGAGACCCGACAATATTACGTCGAGCACTGCAAATGCGACCTGATCGCCGCGTTTCGCCGCCTGCAGGACGCGGGCGTGCTGGAAATCGCGACGGCAGGGGCCACGCACGGGTTTCTGCCAATCCTCAAAACCCAGCCGTGCGCCGTACGCACGCAGCTCCAGGTTGCCGCCGATGCATACCGATCTGCGTTTGGCCACGACGTGCCCGGATTCTGGCTTCCCGAGTGCGGCTATTATCCGGGATTGGAAGAGCATGTCGCCGCGGTCGGCGGCCGATTTTTCTTCGTCGAGACGCACGCCATCATGAACGCGGTCACCCGCCCTCACTACGGCTATCTGGCACCGCTCGACTGCGGCAATGCCGTTTACGCCTTTGGTCGCGATCCGGCCTCGTCCCGGCTGGTATGGAGCTCCGACGAAGGGTATCCAGGCGATCCCTTCTATCGCGACTTCTACCGCGATATTGGTTTCGACCTCGATTTCGAATACATCCGCCCTTTCATCCTCGACGGCAGCACACGCGTCTTCACCGGTTTCAAGTACCATCGGATCACCGGCCGCAGTGATCACAAGGAAGTTTACCAACCGGCCGCAGCGCGCGAACGCGCTGACGTGCACGCCTCAGACTTTCTTGCCCGCCAAATCCAGATGATCGATCGTTGCGCGCCGCACATGGTGCGCCCACCGATAATCACCGCGCTGTTTGACGCCGAATTGTTTGGCCATTGGTGGTTCGAGGGGCCGCAATGGCTGAACTTTTTCATCCGCAAGTTGGCCTACGATCAAAAGTCCGTGGCTTTGGCAACGCCGTCCGACTACCTCAACCGCCATCCGGGCACCCAGGTCGCGACGCCATCGGCGTCAAGCTGGGGAGATCAAGGCTATAGCTCATTCTGGCTCAATCCAGGCAACGACTGGATCTATCGTCATCTGCACGACGCTGCCGGCCGCATGCAGGCGATCGCCCGCGCCAAGCGCGACAGCGCAGCTCGCGGCTCGATCGAAGAACGCACCCTCAATCAGGCAGCACGATCGTTGCTGCTGGCACAGTCGTCTGACTGGGCGTTCATCATGAAAACCGGCACCAACGTCGACTACGCGTACGGTCGCATCCGCGATCATATCGCTCGCTTCCACGTTCTTGCTGATACCATCGAGAGCGGGAGCGTTGACCCCAATCAACTCGCCGCGCTCGAAGCGATGGATACGATCTTCCCCGATATCGATTTTCGACTCTATGCGTGAGGTGCAGGACCGGCGGCGTCCAGCCCACGGCACGCCGCCGCATCCGGCTCCGCCGCGAACGCACATCGCATCAGATAGGTAAGCAGCCGGTGCTGCATCGCCGATGCACGAAAGGCGGCGATATGCCCTCCTGAAGCCAGCCACAGTGCCTTCGGTTCGCCCGCCGCGGCGAAAAGGGCCTCGCCGTTCGCAGGCGCGATGATTGGATCGTCCGCGCCCTCAATGATTAGGACCGGCGTCGGGGCTATTTCTCCGATCGCCTCGCGCGGCCGATAGCGATTATCTATGGTCAGAGACAGCGGCCATTGCAACGGCCATGTCAGCCACGAGCGGGCAAGTACCTCACGGGCGATACTCCGATAACCGGCAAAGGCTCCCTCGACGATGAGCGCCCGTACGCGGTGGCGCTGGGGCGAGCGGGCAAGCGCTGTGATCGCCAATGCCCCGCCCAGGCTCTGGCCGAATACGGCGACGCCGGACGGCGATGCCTCCGGTTGATCGAAGGCCGCCTCCAGCGCCGCTTCGGCGTCGCGGTGCAGGCCGTCTAGATCGGGGGTGCCGGCTGACAGGCCATAGCCACGGTAGTCAAACAACAGGACAGCGAAGCCCGCAGCCGGCAGCCAAGCAACGCTGGCGATGTGTGTCGAGATGTTCTCGGCGTTACCATGCAAGAATAGCAGTAAACCGCGACTCGGCCCCGACGTGGTAAGCAGCCAACCATGCAGGCGCATGCCGTCGTCCGCATCGAACCACAGATCGCGATAGGTCAGACCGATGTCAGCCGGGGTAAGCACCTGCGTACGCATCGGCTGAAAGAACACGCCGGTACAAGCGGCAACGAGCAGCGGCGCCGACAGCGGTAGTGCACGCAGGCGGCGCACCAACATGCTCAAAAATACCAATCGAGCATCGTCGAGATTTCCGGATAGGTGGCATCGCCGTCGTTACGTGCCGAAACGGCGATGCGTAGCGCGGTATCGCGTGCGAGTGCAAAACCTTGCTCCAATGATGCTTCGAACGCCTCCGCGGCGCCACCTTCGACGACGAGCATTCCGCGCGCCTCGGGGCGTACCGTCCACCCGGGTGCAGGCGACCACAAAAGCCCCATCGCCGGCCCGATGGAGAAGATCCTCCCATGCGGCCAGTACCCGTCGGCAAGCAGTGCGGTATCGGCGAAGGCATAGACGCGCGCGGTATCCGACAGCGACCAACTGGGACCAGCACCACCCCCGGCCGCCCCGACGAGATCGCCGGCGCGCGCGGCATGGTCTCGCCAACGGTCCACACCGAAGCGAACGCGCCAGGAGAGCGCCTGGAAGAGCGTGTCGCGGGGCGTGATCGATTCGATGCCGATTAACGTGGCGCTTTCGAGCATCGGCACCGGACTCTCGTACCAGCGTAGGTGGATGTCGAGAAAATCGATTGCCGCTCCCACCACGTAGCCGCCGGCCGGATCGAGCAGGTCGTGGTAAGCGGGGCGAAGGGCGACTTCGGCAAAAGGCTGGTTTCCGGTTGCACCGCCGCCAGCAGCTAGGCGGGCTGAATGGTGCCCTTCGTCGGGGCGTACCGGTGGCGTCGGGGCTTGCTCTTCCGGCGGAATTCCCTGGATCGCGGACCGGGCACGCAGAAGCGCCATAGCCCGCGGCGCCATCTCCGGGCGCTCGGTTGCGCCGGTCTCGATTTGGTACTGAAGGTAGGCTTGGGCGACCTCAATCACCCGCGCGCGGCGCTGGGGAGTAAGTGCCTGCAGAGCCGCGTCATCCGGCACCGACGAGCCGTCGATCAGCGCCGCCGTGATGCGCCGCTCGGTGGTATCAAGCTGGCTCCACCGGTGGGCAATATCGGTTCGCTGTGCCGGTCGGAACGTCGCTTGACGCAGCAACCCTGTGCCTTCGACGACGGCCCGCACCGTATCAACCGGTATCGCATAGACGGGAAAGCGCTCGATCACTCGCAGGTCAGGACGGGCGACATTCAGCAAGGATAACAGAACAAAAGAACAATTCGTCGAGAAAAAATAGTAGCTGATCGGCTGCAGATTGACCTCCCACAGGCTATAAAGCATCATTCGCTGCCCATCAGAGGAAATATTGAGCATATATTCCCAAATGTCACGGTTCTCAATATCGCTGTACTGTGTCACTTTCTCGTAATATGGCAACGTTGCGAAATATCCTTGGTAGCCACCTGCGAGTCCCTTAAGTGCGAACAGAGCACCGGTCTCGCCGTGATGGTCAGCGGCGAAGTGTGCCGTATGCCCGGTCAAGGCTCCTTTGCGTCGTTCGGGCGGTGGATCGAAGCGAATGAGCGTGTGTCCGAACATCGACGACGGGTTGTTGAGGTAGGCGGCGGGAAAGATCAAAGAAACCTCGCCGGGATCGATGCGCGCCAACCATGCCGCAAGCTTGGGGCACGGCTGCTCCGGCAGGCGTGCAGAATCGAATCCAAGACGCGTGCGCAACCATCGGTAACGCGCTGGTTTGGAGCATTGCGGGTGAGAGTCGATATCGCCGGTGTGGGCGGGCTCCGCGAACGCGGCAAGGCTGGCTTCCAGCTCGGAGGCCGGATCCGACCTGCCACCTTTAGCGAGAAAAAAACCGGGATTATCGATCAGGCTGTCAACACCACTGCCGAACAGGTCGGGGACATAAAAGCCGAGGGCGAGCCACTGCGGATCGGATGCCAACCGCTCGGAGCGGGCTCGACCAATGAGTTCGGCGAGGTAATCATCGCTGCGAACGGCCCGCGCCGTCGTCAACGTTGCGAGCACCGCCGCCAAGGCGATCAGACATGCGCGCACAGTAGCCGCCGCCACGGCCAAGGCGCCCCGGCGGGTACGTAGAGTGAACGGTCTGTAAACGTGGCGATCGCTGCTTGCGCAGCACGCCACGCACACGGACACGGCCGAAACCACTGGCCGCGCCCGCCGCGGGAAACGTGATCAGGACATGACGTAACGCTTAAGCACCTTGTCCCCTCGCATAACCGATTGGATCGAGGCGGCCATTTCGTCCGCCGTCACGCTCTCATTGGGCATGATACGAGTGAAATTGGATTGGGTTGCGGCAAAAAAAACCGGCCGATCGGTGGCGTCGATACCAATGACGTCCGCCAGCGAGGCCAGCGTCTCGCCATCTCCGCGCGACATATCTTGCACCAAGCGGTTCATGTTCGGCGCGATGAACATCGCCATCTTGTCCGGTTGCCTGACCACGCCGTTGCGTGCGCATCCCGAGGTCTCGGACGAAATCCCAAACGTTTGGGTGCCGAAGGTACCATTGGTCGTCGCCGCGAATACTTGCGGAAAGACGCCCTTGGAGCCCTCCCAAACCTGCGAGCCAAGGCCGCAGCCGACGTTGTTTGGACTCCCTTTTCCCTGCGCCAGGGCTTCACCGGACGAAATCAATCCGAAGGCTAGAACGCAAACAGCAACCTTCTTCATCGGGACCTCCCAAGTACCCGTTCAAGTCTTAATCAACCATACTCTGCCAAAAATAATTCTTCAACAATGATGACATGGCTTAAACGAGATATCGATTGTGCATAAGCAAAACGATAGTGAGGATGCGATTGAAGGATGCGAGGCATTGGCGAGCACGCAATGGAAGGCTATAAAATAAAATGGAAAACTTGATATCGCTATGTCGTCGGTGGCCGAGCTGAATTTACCAGATATAGCTCCACATCGACGGCTCGAGGTCCTTTCCCCGCGTCCAACGGACGATCGCCGTTGCCGTCAACCGGGCGAAATTGTCGATGACGTCGTCGACGTAGATCGGGTTCCATTGCGCCGACGATCCCGTTCCGCCGAAGCCACGAACTTCTTCGGAGAACGCCGCAAGCTCCGTTCCGGACGCGTCGTCAATCTGAAACTGCCCTTCGGCATAAGGTTCACCAAGGCCTGAGCCGATGAGAAAGCGTAGTGCTTCGGAGCCGTCGCGGACATCGGTGAAAGCGCCGGTAAACATCACTGCGCCTGCGGGGAGCGGCGTCGGTGCCGTTGTTAGCACCGAGTCGAAAGCCTTCAACTCCACAAGCTCGAAAACCAGCGCACGGCGATAACGACGCACGGCACGTTGTTTTTGCGGATCACGATCCTCGCTTACAATTGGTCCAATGACCATTATCGAGACCGGCGCCGATGGTGGTTGCTGCGTCTCTGCGGTGAGCGTATGTGCGCATCCGGACAACCCTACCGCGCAGAACAACGCTACGATGGCTCCGCTGCGTCGCATCGGCATACATTACCCCGTTAGGGCCATATTTGTACACCTTACGCCACCAACGCAAATAACACAACCCAACGAAAAATAGGGGCTATCGGATCATCGTTCGTCGATCAGGCGGGCAGACGATAAAGAATGGCGGATCCTTTTTTCTGCAGTTCGGCAGCGACCCACCGATTGTGGGCATCGTACGCGACCCAGCCATCGGTTACGCCGGACACCCGGTAGCGCGTCGCCTTAATGGTCTCCCCTCTGACCAGAACCTCGATCGTATCTTCGCCCAGTCGCTGCTGTTCCTTGATCCGCCCACGCTGGGGATCGATCAACTGCGTTTGCTGGGCGATCGCCGGGCGCCAAAAGCTGCCGACCATAATGTCGGCAGGAGCCATGAGATTTCCTTTCTTGTTGGTGATGGCAAAACCGTTGGATGTCGCACGGCCGATGACGAAGAAGTCGCTGTCATCGTCGTGCGTTTTGCTGTCGAACGAGACGAGACGGTCATTTTTCCACACCTCGGTGCCGTCGTGGCGGAACTCGAACACGTTCACGCCAAGAAGTGTAACGGCAATATTGATGTGCGTTCGCACGCTCAGACCTGCTGCACCGGTGGAAAAATCGACATCGTGTGTGCCGATAACCGCGCCCGAGCGCACCACATCGAAGTGAATCCGCTCGGGGCGTGGCGCGGGCCGCGACGGCGTCGCCGCAGCGCCCTGCCCGTCCGGTGCTGCGAACAGGACTGCGCCTGCGGCGAGGCCAGCGAGCACCTCGCGGCGGGAGTACGCCTCTCGCCGCCCCTTATTCGCCGTTTCTCCTTTCGCCGCCCGCTGATCCTCTTTGCCCATCAGTGCGTTCCCTTTTGTCTGTCGCCACAACCGAGCATCCGATGCCCACACCCGGGCGTCAAGGCACCCAGAACCACTTCTGCGCCTGCACAGAGCGATTCGTCTCTAAAGCCGATGATTGTGTGGCGTGCTCAAGGAGGACGAACCAGCCCGCTTTTCAATCAGGACCGATGGTTCGGCGGTCCCACGAGACCGACCCACCTCACTAGGGTCTGTGGACATTCATGTGATCGAGAGGGATTCCCTTGAGGGGCGAAATTTGATTCAAGGCTGAAAAATGGAGATCAGCCTTGGATCGAAACGTGTTGAGCGATGCGCAGTGGCGGCGGATAGCGCCGATGCTTCCTGGCAAGCCGGGCGACCCCGGCCGCTCGGCTGTGGACAACCGCCGGTTTCTCGAAGCCGTATTCTGGATTACCCGCACCGGGGCGCCCTGGCGCGATTTGCACGAAACCTTTGGGTGCTGGAACTCGGTCTTTCGGCGCTTTCGCCGATGGGCGCAGAAGGGCGTCTTCGAAAGACTTTTCAAAAGCTTGTCGGATGATCCGGACTTCGAGTACGCGATCATCGACGGCACCATCGTCCGGGTCCACCAGAAGGGCACCGGCGCAAGGGGGGGGACTCAAAATCAGGCCCTCGGCCGATCGCGCGGCGGCCTGACGACCAAGATCGTGGCGCTGGTCGATGCCCTCGCAACCTGGCGCGCTTCATTCTTCTGCCCGGCCAGCGGCACGACAGCCTCGGCGTTGCGCCGCTGATCGCCGAAATCGACTTTGCCGCTCTGCTTGGCGACAAGGCCTTCGACATTGACTGGATCCGTGCCGAACTGAACAGTCGCGGCACCCTCGCGGTTATCCCGCCCAAGGCCAACCGCAAGCACTCCATCCCGTGCGACCTCGCCATGTACCGCTGGCGCCATCTCGTGGAAAATTTCTTCTGCAATCTCAAAGAGTTTCGCCGCGTCGCGACGCGCTACGACAA
Organism: Rhodospirillales bacterium; assembly: GCA_016712595.1. Lineage (NCBI taxonomy): Bacteria > Pseudomonadati > Pseudomonadota > Alphaproteobacteria > Rhodospirillales > Rhodospirillales bacterium. The sequence goes on along the minus strand of JADJQT010000001.1, from coordinate 1,871,430 downwards.
AACCCACACCAGCTTCAGAGCCATGATCCATCTCGCAGGCTCCTATCTGGCGCTCAGGTGAATGTCCACAGACCCTAGGTCACGAACTCATAAAGCGCATCCAGATGCGTGCAGCGGCGAGCTTGACGGTTGCGAGGTAGTTGGCGTCGCGCTTTTCGAAGCGGGTGGCGACGGCGCGGAAAGGCTTGATCTTGTTGAAGAAGCGCTCGACGAGGTTGCGATAGCGGTAGAGGAAGGGTACGCATCCGGTGATGGCCGCCTTGTGGTGAGGCGGGATTTTGTGCGGCATTTGGCTCGGATTTGGAGCTAGCGGCAGCGCAAGATCGATGTCTTATCGTCAGGGTGAGGTACTGGGACGGGTCGAGCGGCGGCGTCGGTTCTCGCTCGGGCAGAAGCTTGCGGTTCTGGCGGAGGCGTCGGCGCCGGGAGTGGTGATCTCGGCGGTGGCGCGGCGGCATGGGCTGCTGCCGGCACAGGTGTTCAAATGGCGGCGTCTGGCGGCGCTGGTCGTGATCGACATCCCCGGTGCTTCGAAATTGCCATCGTTCGTCGCCGTCGAGGTCGCGGAAGACGCGGCCGCGAACGAGGTGGCGGCGACGGAGGCCGTCGCGGCGGGGCCTGCGGGCAGGGCTGCGGGTGTGCCGGCGATGATGCCGCCCGCGAAGCCTGGGCAAGGCCGGTCGGGGGTGATCGAGATCGAACTCGGCGCGGGTCGCTGTGTCCGCGTGGTTGGCGATTTCGACGCCGAGGCGCTGCGGCGGGTTCTGGACGTTTTGGATCGGCGATGATTGCCGTTCCGACCGGCGCCCGGGTGTGGCTGGCGACCGGACACACCGACATGCGGCGCGGCTTCGATGGGCTGGCGCTGCAGGTGCAGGAAAGGCTGAAGCAGGACCCGCACTGTGGTCATTTGTTCGTCTTCCGTGGAAGACGCGGTGACCTTTGAAGATCCTTTGGCACGACGGCCAGGGCCTGTGCCTGTTCGCCAAACGTCTCGAACGCGGTCGGTTTCTGTGGCCGTCGGCGGCCGATGGAACGGTGACGATCACGCCGGCGCAGCTCGCGTATCTGCTCGAGGGCATAGACTGGAGGATGCCGCGGCGAACCTGGCGTCCGATCGCCGCCGGATGAGATAACAGCTTACAAAGGCGTGAGAATCTGATTCAGTTCGGGTCGTGATGACGACGCCCGAGCCGCTGCCCGCCGACCTCGCCGAAGCGCACGCGATGATCATCGCCGAGCGCGCGGCCCGGTGGCTGCCGAGGCCGAAGCGGCGATCGCGAAGCAGACGAAGCGGGTTCTCGACCTGGAAATCGAGCGCCTCAAGCTGGAGATCGCCCGGCTGCGCCGGCAACGGTTCGGCACGTCGTCCGAGCGCAGCGCCCGGCTGGAGCAGCTGGAGCTGGCGCTGACCGAGCTGCAGGAGACCGTCGCCCAGGCCGATGCCGCGGCCGAGCTGCGGGCGGCGGAACGGAGCCGACCCCGGCGCGCAGCGCCGCGACGCCACGCAAGCCGGCGCGCCGGCGGTTGCCGGAACACTTGCCGCGCACCCGCGTCGTGTATCCCGCGCCGGCGACGTGTCCCTGCTGCCGCTGACCGCGGCGATCGAGGCGCACGTCCGCGCCGCCGCCCGCATCCACGCCGACGAAACGCCGGTGCCGGTGCTGGCGAAGGGCAAGACGAAGGAAGGTCGGCTGTGGACCGTCGTCCGCGACGACCGGCCGTTCGGCGGTCCCCACCTGGACGGAACAGGCCCGCCGGCCGCCGTCTTCTTTATTCGCCCGACCGCAGCGGCGTGCACGCCGAACGCTTCCTCGCGGGCTGGATCGGCATCATGCAGGCGGACGCCTTCTCCGGCTTCGGCCGGCTGTGCAAGACCGATCGCCGGCCTGGCCCGATCACCGAGGCCGGCTGTTGGGCACATGGCCGCCGCGGCTTCTTTGAGCTGGCGGAGCTGCAGCAGGGGCCGATCGCCATCGAGGCGGTCAAGCGGATCGACGCGCTGTTCGCGATCGAGCGCGAGATCAACGGCGCCTCGGCCGAGCAGCGTCTGGCCGTCCGCAACCAGCGATCCCGCCCGCTGATCCTCGACCTCGAAGCCTGGCTCCGCGACCAGAACGCGAGGCTGTCGGCGAAGTCGAAGACGGCAAAAGCCATCGACTACCTGCTGAAGCGCTGGACCGCCTTCACCCGCTTCCTCGACGACGGCAGGGTTTGCCTCTCGAACAACGCCGCGGAACGCGCGTTGCGTGGCATCGCCGTCGGCAGACGCAACTGGACCTTCGCCGGCTCGGACGAGGGCGGTCGTCGCGCGGCGGCGATGTACACCCTGATCGAGACGGCGAAGCTGAACGGCATCGATCCCCGCGCCTGGTTGGCCTCCGTCCTCGCCCGCCTTCCCGGCCACCCCACCAGCCGCATCCACGAGCTGCTGCCCTGGAACTGGCAGGTACCAGAGCCAATCAGCACCGCCGCATAGCCGCTCACAACTGCGCCGGTCCGGCAACCCACTCCAGCCGCGGCCCTCGCCGGATGGGTACGAGGAAGGGGCTGAAGGCCGGGATGTTGACGCGCCTGGGCATGGGTTTGACGTTGGCCCAAGCCCCCCGCTGGGCCAGGCCCGTGCGCAGCGCATCGCTGTCGTAGGCGCGGTCGGCGAGCAGAATCTGGCCGGTACCGAGCCCGTCCAGCATATCGCTCGCGCTTCGGCCGTCGTGGGCCTGGCCTTCGGTGAGCTTCAGGGCGGTCGGATTGCCGTTGGCGTCGACGAGGGCATGGATCTTGGTCGTCAGTCCGCCGCGCGAACGCCCCATGCACCGGGCTGGAGCGTCGTCCCCTTCACCGGCTCCCGGCGAGCCCCCTTTTTGACGTTCGCCGCATGCTGGTGGACGCGGATCGAAGAGGAGTCGATCATTTGCAGATCGCCTTCGTAAGCCGCCGAAACGGCCTCGAAGAGCCGGTCCCAGACGCCCCGCTCGCGCCACCGGACGAAGCGGTTGTAGCAGGTCGTCGACGGGCCGTAGCGCTCCAGTATATCCGCCCAGGGCGAGCCGGTCCGCAGCCGCCAGTAGATGCCGTTCAGGACCTTTCGGTCATCGGCCCGCGGCACGCCGCGCGGCTTGTTCGGCAGCAGAGGCCCGATGATCGACCATTCGAAATCCGTCAGCTCAAAGCGCAGTGGGGACATGATCGCTCCTTCGAGGAGCTCGAATCAGATTCTTCCCGCCTTGGAAATCCCGTTTATGAGTTCGTGACCTATCTCAAATCGGCAGAGCTTTCGGAGGTTAGATCACGGAATTTCCGGGATGCCAGCGCTGTGCTATCCTGGGGCAAGCTGACCTAGGATCACCTGGACGGAGGGGAATGCGAGACGGTGAAGCGGTGTTGGCCCGAGGCGAAGCAGTGCTGCGCGATGTTCGCGCGTGCCATAGCCGACGTGACGCTCGAATCCGTAACCGGGATACCCATGAGATAAACTGCACATCATCCGGTCGCGGGTAACCTTTGCAATAATCGATGCGGCGGCGATGGAAAGGCTCCGCCTGTCGCCACCGATAATGCACTTCACCTGACAATCGAGATCGGGCGAACGGTTACCGTCGATGAGCGGCATTCCAGGCTGTGTACTGAGTGCGTCAACGGCGCGGTGCATCGCTAAAATTGACGCCCAGAGAATGTTTAGTCGCTCAATCTCGGCGACGTCAGCCATGCCGATACCAATGCAGGCAAACGCTGGCAGCGCCACGGCGATTTGTTCGCGACGGGCGCGGGAGAGCTTTTTTGAATCGTCAATTGCAGTGGCGAGCGAGGACGGCATACGCGTTTGATCAAGAATGACTGCCGCTGCGACAACTGGCCCGGCCCATGAACCGCGCCCCGCTTCATCCACACCGCAAACGGGACCCGCTACGCGCACATTTAGTTCAATTGAAAAATCCGGCATTTCTCTTTCTTATCGCTATTCCTACCTTATCGCTATCCCTACTTCGGTAGATTATACTACCTTTCGTGGGTTATGACCTATGTGTCCAGTTGCGCGTGCCAATGGTCATGATGCGCGAGGGCTGAGCGACGAGGAGGCTCAGACGTGATCGCGGAGGTCGTCATGGAACCGGAAGATGCGGACAGCGCTCAGTTTTCGCTGTGTGTCTTCCTGATCTTCGGCCTGATGATGCTGCCGATGGCTGTACCGCTGTGGGACTGGCGGGCGCTGGTCTACGCGCTGGCCAACCTGAGCGTGGTGCGCATGCTGCTGACCGCGATCAGCCTCATCGGCTCACGCCTGGAGAAGCCGTGAAGTGGACCCCGAATTTGGGACTAGGGGCTTGATTGGAGCGGGGTCGGCTCCGTCGTGGTAGACGGAGATGATGATGAAGAAGCCGAGACGGAAGCTCGATGCGGCGCTGAAGGCGAAGATCGCCCTGGAGGCGCTGCGGGAGCAGGCGACGGTGACGGGCCTGGCGGTGCGTTATGAGGTTCATCCGAACCAGAGCTATGCCTGGAAGAAGCAGCTCTTGGACACCGCGGCGCCGGCCTTCGATCCGGGCGTCGGCATCGACGCGGACGAGGCGCGCGAGCGGGAGATCGAGACGCCGCACGCCAAGATCGGGCAGCTGACGGTCGAGCGGGATTTTTTAGCCAGGAGGTCCGGCGTGTACCGGCCAGCGCCGGCGAACGACGACGCCGATCTGGCGCTGATGCTACGGATCGACGGGCTGTTCACCGCTTGGCCGTTCCTCGGCTCGCGGCGGATGACGGGGATGCTGCGGGCGGAAGGTCTCTCGGTCAACCGCAAGCGGGTGCAGCGGCTGATGCGGCGGATGGGGATCGTAGCCCTGGGGCCGAAGCCGCGGACGACCAAGCCGGCGCCGGGGCACAAGATCTTCCCGTATCTGCTGCGCGACCAGGTGATGTCGGCCGAACCAGGTGTGGGCGGCGGATATCACCTACATCCCGATCGGACGCGGCTTCCTCTACCTGGTGGCGATCATCGACTGGGCGAGCCGGGCGGTACTGGCCTGGCGGCTGTCGAACACGATGGACGGCGCGTTCTGCGTCGACGCCCTCGACGAGGCGCTGGCGCGCTTCGGCCGGCGCGATATCTTCGATACCGACCAGGGCAGCCAGTCCATCAGCGCCGCCTTCACCGGCCGGCTGGCGAGCGCCGACATTCGGATCTCGATGGACGGCCGATGGATGCAACGTCTTCATCGAACGGCTGTGGCGGTCGCTGAAGGACGAGGACGTCTATCTGAAGGGCTACGCCGACGGCCGCGATGCACGTGACGGGATCGCCGCGTGGATCGGCTTCTACAACACCCGCCGGCCGCATCGGGCGCTGGCCGGCCGGACCCCGATGGCGGTGTGGCGCGATGGCATCCACGGCTCCCTGCCCGGCAACGCCGTGCACATGACACTTCGTTTGGTCGACGCGGCCGCGTCGCCCACATGCCCACCGCGACAACAGCAACAAACGCCTTGCGTGGCGTGATCGACAAGGACAGAGCCGGCCAGCCTTCCAATCAAGAACGATGCTCCAGTGATCCCACCAAAGGGCTCCACTTCACACCGACAACAAACACGGCCCCTGAACATCCATGGCGCCAATGCGTTAGAAAATGCAAACCCCTTGCCGCGTCTCCGCAACGGCGGACCGAGGCAAGGGGCTGGAGCACGTCGGCGGTCACGTCGCAACAAAGCGGCGGTGACCTTGTGAGGCGATGGTCAGTGCAGCTTGCTGGGCAACTCAGAGATAGCCGCGTCGATCAGAGCTTGTCCTTGTGCCGGGGTTAGACGTTCCCCTAGGAGGGTGCGCGTGGCTTCAATAGCGATATCAACGGCGCGACCACGAACCTCCGCAATCGCGGCTTGTTGGGCTTGGGCGATACGCTCCATTGCCTGGACCTCGCGTCGCTTGAGCGTTTGCTCAAGCTCATCCTTCGCCTCGGCCGCGAGACGTTCCGCCTCGCGACGCGCGCTGGCGAGGATCGCGTCCGCTTCCTCGGCGGCGTCACGCTGCTTGCGCTCATAGGCGGCGAGCAACGTCTGTGCCTCTTCGGCTAAACGGCTCGCCTCGTCGAGGCGGTTGCGGATGCGCTCCGCCCTCTCGTCGAGCGCGACGGAAATAAGCCGGACGGCATGACGTGCAACGAAGAAGAGGAAGATGGCGAGACCGATGGCCACCCAAAACTCGGCGGCACCGTAGAATGGCTCGGCGTGGGCGGTTGCGTGCGCTCCGCCCGCCGCCGTCTCCGCTGCCCAGGCTTCCATCATCGTTGCTCCGTCAGCGCGGCGTCGACTGCCGCGGTCAGTGCCGCTGGCTCGACCGGGGCACCGATCAGCCGTTCGAACGCTGTACCAGCGACGGAGATGGCGACATCACGCAGGCTAGCGATGGCTAGCTTGCGTGCCCCACGAATGCGTTCTTCAGCAACCGCGATCTCCTGCGAAAGCCGCTCATTCAGTTTCGCATAACGCTCGGTCGCTTCCGAGGCCGCTTTTTCGCGGGCCGCACGGACCTCATCGGCCGCTTTGGCACGGACATCGGCGATCGTTTTCTCATACGCCGCGACGGCGTCTTCGGCAGCGAGCTTTAAGTCTTCGGCCTTGCGCAGGCTCTCGCTGATGCGCAATTCGCGCTCTTCCAGTACATCCCCGATGCGCGGAAGGGCAACACGTGCCATCAGCAGGTATAGGACCACGAAGGTGATCGCCAGCCAAACTAGCTGCGGCACCCACACGGCCGGATCAAATTGCGGCATGGTCTTCTTTCCGCAAAGTCGAATATGGATGTGTCTACGAGCGGGCTGTCCGGCCCGCGGGGGCCGGGTCCGCAGATCGAAATTAGAACACGAACATCAGGATGAGGGCGACAACCAGCGCATAAAGTGCAATGGCTTCGACGAGCGCGAAGCCCACCCACATCGGCAGTTGGATCAGCGGCTGGGCGGCCGGATTGCGTGCCAGCGACGAGATCGTCGTCGCGAAGATGTTGCCAATACCGGCACCGACGCCACCGAGGCCAATAACCGCCAAGCCGGCACCGATCAACTTTGCTGCATCAACTTCCATCGTATTATTCCCTACCCAGGTTTTGGAAGGACAGTCCCCTACAGAGATGGATCGCCTGCGCGATCACCCTCAATGCATGTGTATCGCGTCATTGAGGTAAATGCAGGCCAGCACCGAATACACATAGGCCTGCAGGAATGCGACAAGAAATTCCAGGCCGGTCAAACCGACCACGGCCGCCATCGGAACGAGACCAGGGAACACCCCGAGGATGCCGAGGTTAATCACGAAGGCGCCAATGAAACCGGCGAATACCTTAAGCAGCGTGTGGCCCGCGGTCATGTTGGCGAATAATCGCAACGATAGGCTAATCGGCCGGAAGATGTAGGACAGGATCTCAATGGGCACGAGCAGCGGTGCGATGTACCACGGCGTTCCATGCGGCAGAAAGAAGCCGAAAAAGCCGATGCCATGCTTCACGAAGCCGATGATGGTCGTGCCAATGAACACCACCAGGGCCATGCCGAGGGTTACGACCAACTGCGCAGTGAAGGTGAAACTATATGGCATCATCCCCAGCATGTTGCCGATGAGGATGAAGTAGAACAGCGAAAAGATGAACGGAAAATAGGCACGCCCCTCGCTGCCGACGTTGGTTCTGAGCATGTTGGCAACGAACTCGTATGCGAGTTCCGCCATAGACTGCAATCGTCCCGGAACGAGCGCGCGGGATTTCACGCTGGTGACGAGAAACACCGTGATGAGCGTTACGGCAATTGCCATGTAGAGGCTGGAATTGGTGAATGACGCGTCAACGCTGCCGATGTGGATCGGGACGATCGTATCGACCTGGAACTGATGGAGTGGATTGGCCACGGTGGTCTCCGCCCTCTTTTTCCGACCGCGAGCCGGTCGGCTCCTGTGTTTTATCTCCAGGCTCCGTCGATGACGCCGCAGGCGGACGGAAACCCAAAGCCATGTCATATCCGCGTACAGTGCGGAACACGTTCCACATCCCGGCGCCTGCACCGAGAAAGAAGAACACGATCATTCCCAGCGGGAACGAGCCGGCCCACTGGTCAATCAGCCATCCCAACCCGGCTCCGCCGACCAGTCCACCAACCAGATCGGCAGAGATGGTAAACGCCATGCCGTATCCGGATGTCTTTGCTGTGTCGCTCGCGGCCGCCTTACCGGATTGCCCATCCTTCAGGCGGTTCAGCCGAGATTCGAATTCACTCAATCGGTCGTCGGGGCTGCGCCGGCTCATCGCTTCCCCGCCTCGTAGGCCGCCAAGCGCTCGCTGCGCCGCAGAACGCGCGGACGATAGAGAGACGGTGCGGATACTGTCAAGGCGTAAAAACCTTCGGACGGAGTGTCGGGCAGTGACGCTAAACCGCTGATAATGCCCTGACGGCGGTTTGGCCGCGCATCGCCTGTGGCACGTGCGGCCATTTGCTGCACGCACGAATGTGAGCGGGCTAGTGGCCCGGTGCCAAGATACAGCGCGGACGCGCTACAAGGATCATCCGACGTCCGCGCAAACGCAATCGATTACAGCAAAAGCGGGGCTGGTGAATGGCAGCGGCTAGCGTGGCACGGATGAGGCCAGCAATGACACCCGGCATGGCCTCACGCGGCGTCTGCGGGTCAGTCCTTTTTCTTGGTACTTAGCAGATCTGCATCAAACACATAGACACCCACGCCGGGATCGCTCTTAATGTCCGGTATCAGGTGGAGTTGCTTGACCGCCCGCATTTCCTCAGCGTTCGCCGGATCGACGATAATCACCCGTTTGTCGGAGCCGTCGAACGGAAATGGAAACAGCGTATACTTGATGCGCCCGTCCGGCAGTACCTTAGTTTCGACGTGACCGCCAAAAGCCTTTTGCGGGTACATATTGTATCGGCGTTGATTAGGATTAGGCTCCTCGGCCTTCGCCGGCTGCACCGGAGTCGGCTTATTTTCGTCTTCTTCACTCATTGCTTGTGCGCCGCCCGTCTCGGAAGGAACGTGCCGTCACGGCGAGAGATGGCGGGAACGCCGCCATTTGTCAAGCCGGCGGACCCGATGCCCACGGCCCCGAACTCATGTGACAGGTGACAGGGGCGGTTTTCTCTGAATCGATGCGGCGTCCTTGAATTGGAGCCGCCGCATGATCGCCCTCGAAGCCCTGCCCCGGAAGTCGCGCCTCGCCGCGCTGCTCGATCGGTTCGCCGAGGTTGAGGACCCCCGCGACGTGCGGCGCATCCTGCATCCGCTGCCCGAGATCCTGCTGCTGGTCGTCTGCGGGACCATCGCCGACTGCGACGACTACGAGGACATCGCCGCCTGGGGCGCCGCGCACCTCGACTATCTGCGCCGGCATCTGGCTTACGCGAGCGGCGTTCCCGGCGAACGCTGGCTGACCATCCTGATGAACCGGATCAATCCCGCGCTCTTCGCCGCCGCCTTCGCCGGATGGGTGCGGGAGAGCTGGCCCGACAAGGCCGGGCTCGTCGCCATCGACGGCAAGACCTCGCGCCGCAGCCACGACCGCAGCGCCGGAGCGCCGGGGCGCCGCCGCTGCACCTCGTCTCCGCCTTCGCCACCACTGCGCGTCTCGTGCTCGCCCTTCAGGCCGTCCCCGACAAGGCCAGCGAACTGGCCGCCATCCCACCGCTGCTCGAACGGCTCGGCGCCGAACAGGGCCCGAAGGGCGCGCTCGTCTCCATCGGCGCCGTCGCCACCAATGCCGAGGTCGCCCGCGCCATCGCCGCCCAGGGCGCCGACTGGCTGCTCGCGGTCAAGGCCAACCAGCCGACGCTGCGCGCCGAGGTCGAGGCCGCCTTCGCCGAGGTGGGCGACCGGCTCGAAACTTACGCTGACCTCGACAAGGGCCACGGCCGCATCGAGGAGCGCCGCACCGCCGTCCTGCGCGAGGTCGATTGGCTCGACGGCGCCCGCCGCTTCCCGGGCGAACTGCGCCTGCCGGGCACCGCGTGTCTCGTCCGCGCCGACACCCGCGTCGAAAGCAAGAGCGCGTCGCGCACCGAGACCCGCTTCTTCGCCTCGTCCCGCGCCCTTTCCGCGGCAGACGCCGCCGCGGCGATCCGCGGCCACTGGGCGATCGAGAACCGCCTGCACTGGGTCCTCGACGTCACCTTCGCCGAAGACCAGTCCCGCCTGCGCGAGGGCCACGGCGCCCGCAACATGGCCACCGTCCGCCACTTCGCCCTCAACCTCGTCCGAACCGCCCAGGACAAACGCTCCATCAAGTCCCGCCGAAAGATCGCCGGATGGAACCCCGACTACCTCCACGCCATCCTCTCATCACCGCCGGCCTGAATTGGATTCGGAGCCCTGAGCGTACGACGCCGTGCACCGCAGGGATCGGTCCGTCCTCGCTGAGCTGCGCCAGCGCCCGCCACCGCCGGCTCTGGTTCGCGTCCCGGCTCTGCCGCGCCAGCTTGCGCAGCGTGATCCCGTCGAAGTCCGCGCGAAGCGCTATCGCCGACCCCATGCAAACTCCATCTCGTTTGCCAGCCTTGAATCTGGAGGCTTCTGTGAGGTCGCGGACGAGGTCTTCGGCGTGCGCTGGCGCGACCTCATCGAAGCCGGATTGAACGAACCCGCGGATGGCCGAGCTATGGGGATTGTTGCTGCGTCTGGTCCGAGACCGCTTTCGGGCGGCTCGGCATGGGGATCGATCCGGCGCGGTCGAGGCCGGCGACGCCGGGCGGTTGGTGGCAGCAGTGAGCTGAACCGGGGTTTCGTGGGGCGCCGCGCCGGACCTGGTGCTGCCGGAACGGTTGTTGGGCAAGACGATGGGTGCCGGCACACGGCAGCATCGGTGCTGGACAGGCGGGGCAGCAAGGGTGGCGGCCACTCATGAAGTGTCCTGCCGGAACGAGGGTTGCGGCGGCGGCCTCAGAAGGATGGCGAAGGTGATCATCGGGCCGCCGCAGCAGGGGCAGCGATCGAACGCGCTTGTAAGTTGCTTCTGCTCGGGTGGGACCTTGGTCTCGGGATCGACCGTCGGCGAGGCGGCCAGCAGCTCGCGGCGGAGCGCCAGCTTTGCTGCCTGTTGGTGATTGGCGAGGAAGCCGTAATGGCGGATGCGATGGAAGCCGTCCGGCAGGGTGTGGAGCAGGAAGCGGCGGATGAATTCATCGGCAGCGAGAACCATCAGCTTCGCCTTGCCGTGGTGGCGATAGTCCTTCCAGCGGAAGGCGACGTCGCTGCCCGTCACCTCGACCGAGCGCGAATTGGCGATGGCGACGCGGTGGGTGTAGCGACCGAGATAGGCCAGCACCTGTTCCGGGCCACCGAACGGCGGCTTCGCATAGACCACCCATTCGACGCGCCGCAGATCGCGGAGGCGACGAACGAAGCCGCAGTCGGCGCAGCTCTCGGCATGGCCGCCCAGCGCCGCCGTCCGGCACAGCGTGATGGCGCTGATCACCCGCCGTTCGACCCGGCCGAGGTGAGCGTGATGCATGCGCCGATAGGCCTCGCCGTGGCGGCGGAAGACATCCGCCACTTCCCATGTCGCCGCCATCGCGCGGCCGGATCAGGCGGGCGGCACGACCTCCAGCGTGAGGCGGTCGAGCGGGCTCTGCGTATGCCGGATCAGGCCGTTCGAGACCCGCGTGTAGCGCGCCGTGCTCGACAGGTTGGCATGGCCAAGCAGCACCTGGATGATGCGGGTGTCGGTGCCGTTCTCCAGCAGGTGGGTGGCGAAGCTGTGCCGCAGCGTGTGCACCGTCACCCGCTTCGCAAGTCCGGCCGCGGCGCAGGCGGAGCGGCAGGCCGCGTGCAGCACCTGGACGTCGACCGGCTTCGTCTCATCGCGGCCGGGGAACAGCCAGTGGCTGGCCCGGGCCAGACGCCAGTAGGTGCGCAGGATGCCCAGAAGCTGGGCCGACAGCATGACGGTGCGGTCCTTGCCGCCCTTGCCATGCTCGACCCGGATCACCATCCGCGCGCTGTCGATATCAGCAAGCTTCAGACCGACCGCCTCGGACGCCCGCAGCCCCGCCGCATAGGCCGTCGTCAACGCCACGCGGGTCTTCAGGCTCGGCACCGCCTCGAGAAAGCGCACCACTTCATCGGCATTCAGCACCACCGGCAGCGTGCGCGGCTCGCGTGCATAAGGGATGCGCTCCGGGATCTCACCGTGCCCCAGCGTGACGCCGTAGAAGAACCGCAGCGCACACACCGTCTGGTTCAGCGCCGGCCACGAAATGCCGGTCGACACCAGATGGACCTGGAACGCCCGCACGTCCTCCAGGCCAAGCTGGTCCGGCGAGCGACCAAAGTGGCCGCTGAACTTGCTGACCGCGTGAAGATAGGATCGTTGCGTCGCCAATGACAGATTGCGGACGGTCATGTCCTCGACCATGCGGCGGCGCAGAGGGCTCATCTCGGCCATCGCGGTGCTCCTGTCTGAGGATCGGGCTTCAACACGCCGTAATCCTCCCAGACGGGAGCCGCCCCCGCTAACCGATCACCCCACTCCCACGACACCGGGTTCGTTCAATCCCTCTCGAGAGTCTCGAGAATACAGGGACTTGGTATTACCTCGTGGATCGGCTTTTACAATGGCCGACGTCCCCATCAAGCGCTGGCCGGCCGAACCCCGATGGCGGTGTGGCGCGACGGCATCCACGGCACCGTGGCCGGCAACGCCGTGGACATGACATTTCGTTTGGACGACGCTGCCGCGTCGCCCACATGCCCACCGCGACAACAGCAACAGACGCCTTGCGTGGCGTGATCGACAAGGACAGAGCCGGCCAGCCTTCCAATCAGAAACGATGCTCCAGTGGTCCCACCAAAGGGGTCCACTTCAGCAGCGCCCTTTCTTCGCCTGCCCCGGTGGGCAGAAGCCGCCATCATTGCCGGAGTCGATCTCGACGGTGGCGGGCTTGACCCTGACGGATGGTCCATCCACGCGGGCGGTGCACGACGCGAGCAGCGCCACAATGAGCGCGGCAGCGAGCATTCTGAACATTGTTGCAACATCCTCATCGGACAGCTGGGCGCACACGGGAAAAGCACACCATACGGCGTCACAGACTTTCGGCGCTGTGCGCGCCATTACAGACACAAGCAAATGAAGCTCGAATCTGTCAATCGGCCCTTTAATCGCGGGTGGCTGTCAACTTCTCATTGCTGAACTTTCTCCCTGAAGTGGCAGAGCCAATTATCCGGTTTTGATGCTGTTTTCAGCGGTTCGATCGCGGATGGTTGTTAACTCCGATGTCGTCTCCATGCCGGGGTCAGGGTCCTTTCCGAGGTCTGAGCCTCATGATTGTGTTCGGGGTGGGTGCCTCAACGTGCGCAACGGAGTGCGAGAAACTCGCCTTCAGCCGATTGACCGAGGTCACCGACACCACCGTCCCGGCAGGGGCAACAACCGGCGCTGCGAACGCCGCAGGCCGGATCCGTGTGTCAGGCCGCCTGCTTCTCGGTCCCCCACTCGAATTCGGTACCGTCGGTCCAGATGCAGTGCAGAATGACGGCGATCTTGCGCGCCACGGCGACCTTGGCCTTCTTGGCGCCGATACGCTTCATCAGCCGCGTGCCCCACGCTTTCAGGGCCGACCAGCGCTGGGTTCGGTGCAGCAGCACGCTCGCTGCCTCGAACAGGCAGGTTCGCAGTAGCCGGTCTCCCCACTTCGAAATGCGGCCGTTGACGTCCGTCTCACCCGATTGCTTTCGCCGCGGCGTCAGGCCGAGATAGGCCCCGACCGTCTGGGCCGATCGAAACCGCGTGGGATCGTCTATGGTGTGGCGGAACGCCAGGGCGGTCACCACGCCTACGCCTGGCACACTCATCAGCCGGCGGGTCGTCCTGTCGGCCTTTGCTTCCTTGCGGACGCGCCTGTCGAGCACGGTCTGCTGCTCCACGACCTTTTCATGGACCGCCAGCAGGCCTTCGCCGATCGACCGCAAGACGTGCTTCTCGTCAATAAGGTCGAGCACCCGCGTGCGGAACTGCCTCCCGATCGCCCTCCTGAACAGTAGACCCACCTCCTTGAGCAAGCTGCGGACTTGGTTCTCCAGGTCGCGGCGGATGCTGACCAGGCGAGACCGGGCAACCAGTAGGGACCGGACCGCCTGGCTTTCGTCGCTCTTGACGCGAACCGCGCGATACCAGCCGACCCGGATCAACTCGGCAAAACCGCGTGCATCGTTGGGGTCGCTCTTGTTCATCCGAACGGACAGCACCGCATGCGCGTGGCGGGCGTCAACGCAGACGACCGGCAGGCCGACACGCTTGAGTTCGTGCCACAGCCAACTCGCCATTGCGCCCGTTTCGAAGCCAATCAACTCTGCTACAGGCGCTCGCTTGGCGATCACCCGCGCAAGTGCGCCAGGATCAGACGGGACCTTGCCCTCGAACAGAACCTTCCCGTCCTGGTCGACGACACATACCGCCGTCTCTTTCGCGACACGTCCAATCCGACATACTGCTTCATGGCTGCTCTCCCGCTGGCTGCTCTCCCGCTGGCTGCTTAGATGAGGCCGAGACTATCGGACCTCGTGTCCCACGGAGGGCAGCCACCCGCGATTACGCAACGTGTTGAAGATTGCCCGGGATCTGGACTGCGCCCCTTGGGATGGACAGGATCAGGCTGCGGATTTGACCGTCTGCCGGGCGTGGTGATCCTCGAACTGTGATGGGCTGAGATATCCGAGCGCGGAATGCAGCCGGCGGGTGTTGTAGACCTGATCGATGAAGCGGGGAAGGTCGGCTATGACGTCTTCGAAGCTGTCGTAGGCCATCAGGTAGATGGCTTCCACCTTCAGCGTCTTCATGACGCTTTCCGCCTTGGCGTTGTCGTAGGGATTGCCGCGCCGTCCCATCGAGCCCTCGAGGCCGTGCTTTGCCGGCATCTCCCAGTATCCTTGGCTGGCGTACTGCGAGCCGCGGATGCCCTTCTGTTTGTCAAGTGGCGATCTGCGCCTGATTGATCTCCTGCCTTCTTTGGCGGATGAGGGAGAAGATTTCTCGCGCGATGTAGCGCTTGAGGCACCGAATGGCCTCGAGCTTGGAATGGCCTCGGCGATACGCTTTGCGATATAGCTTTTGGTGCGGGGGTGTCGGTGCGAAGCCGTCCGATGGCGATGATGTGGAGTGCGCTGTTGGCTGCCCTGTCGCCGCCACGGTTGAGGCGATGGCGCGTTGTCTTGCCGGAAGAGGCTGGGACCGGGCTCACGCCGCAGAGTGCAGCGAAGCTTGCTTCGGACTGCAGGCGCTCGGAGTTGTCGCCGGCGGTGAGGAGGAGCTGCGCGGCGGACGCGTGACCGATGGAATTCCGTGTCACCAGGGCGGGAGCAAGCTCGTCGACGATGGCGGCGATCATGGCATCGTCGGTCTTCTTTGCCGGGGCATCGTAGAAGGTGGAGCGTGGCACGCCCATCAGACGGCATCCGTCGCTGACGGAGAGGCCAGCGGGTCGCTGATCACGGACGTACTCGCGCTTCTCGTCCGCGGTGCGTTTCTCGATGCCCTCTTTAGAAACTCGAGCTCCAGTACTTGGCGGCCGGCCAGACGCTCCAGGGCGGCGATCTTCGCCTCGTACTCCTGGATCAGGTCAGCGGCTCTGGCATCCTCATCGAAGGCGCCGCCCTCGTACCTCGCTACCCAGACACGGATCAGGTTACGCGAGATGTCGTGACGCTTGGCGAGCCCATGAAGGGTCTCGCCGGCGATGAACTCCTGAGCGACCTGCCGCTTGAACTCGATGCTGTGACAACGGTGCTTGGCCATCGGCCTTCTCCTGACGAAGGCCCGGCATACCCGGTCAATTCACGTTGCTCAATCTGTCCGGTGACAGGGGCGCAGTCCAGTGAACCGCTCCGGGTTTGTCGGCGGCTTCAACTTTTGAGAGTATGGAGCCATGACGAGCAAGACGACGAACAAGTTTTCCCCGGAAGTGCGCGTCCGGGCGGTGCGGATGGTCCTCGAACACGAGGGCGAGCACGCTTCGCGATGGGCCGCCATTGCCTCGATCGCCGCCAAGATCGGCTACACGCCGGAGACGCTGCGGCTTTGGGTGAAGAAGGCGGAGCGAGACAGCGGTCGGATCGACGGCGGTGCGCCGGATTTGGACGCTCGCCTGAAGGCGCTCGAACGTGAGAACCGCGAGCTGCGGCAACCAAACGAGATCTTGCACAAGGCGAGTGCGTATTTCGCCCTGGTGGAGCTCGACCGCCGACAGAAGTGATGGTGTTGTTCATCGACGACCACTGGGACGTCTACGGGGTCGATGGAGTGGACGCCCTCCCCGGGCAAGTCTTGTCCTTCTTCGCGGAGCGGCCGGTCTGCACAGTCGCGATGGAGGCCTGCGCCAGCGCCCATTACTGGGCACGCGCGATCGGAGAGTTCGGGCACACCGTGAAGCTGATCCCGCCGGCCTACGTGAAGCCGTTCGTGAAGAGGCAGAAGAGCGATGCGACCGATGCCGAGGCTATAGCCGAAGCGGCAGCGCGCGCGACGATACGGTTCGTCGCGGTCAGGACCGAGGCACAGCAGGCGTCGGCAATGGTCTACCGGACGCGGGATCTCTTCGTGCGGCAGCGTACCCAGGCGATCAACGCCTTGCGCGGTCACTTGGCCGAGTTCGGCGTCGTGGCACCGACCGGCGTCGCCCATGTCGGCCTCCTCACGGCGCTCATCGAGGGCGAGGAGGATGTGCTGCCGGATGCCGTGGTCGAACTGGCACGCGTACTACTCGCTCAAATCGACGACCTCTCCACGCGTATAGATACGCTCGACAAGGAGATCCGCGAACGCGCGGCGCAGGACGAGGCGGTGGCACGGTTGATGACCATGCCCGGCATCGGCGTGATCACAGCGACGGCGCTCGTCACCTTTGCCCCCGCTCCGGAAGTGTTCGCCAAGGGACGGGACTTCGCGGCTTGGTTGGGGCTCACCCCGCGGCAGCATTCGACCGGCGGTCGAGAGCGCCTGGGCAGGATCACGCGCATGGGGCAAAGGGATATCCGCCGGCTTCTGATCACGGGCGCAGTCGCCGTCGTGCGATGGGCAGCCCGCAAAGGGGCGCCGGAGGGATCGTGGTTGGCGCGCATGATGGCGAAGAAGCCGCGCATGCTGGTCGCCGTCGCGCTGGCCAACCGCATGGCCAGGATGGCGTGGGCCATGATGAGCAAGAACGAGAGCTACCGAGTTCCGGCGACCGTCGCGTGAGCGATCGGCGGCCGGGATGACGTCGGAGGTGTGAGCAGGGCGAGGGAAGCGTAAGGGCGAACGGTCACGAGATCGGGTCGGAAAACCCAGCAAAACGGCTCAGGCGCCCGAGCGCGCGGGGTCGAAATGGATCCGACCTGCATATCTCCATACGGGCCCGCGGCGTTCGAAGGCCGCATCACGAGGCCGGACACACGACCGCACCTGACCACACGCTCCGAACGCGACCCGAGAATTGCTTGACACCACGAGGGCGTCCACACACGAGCCCATCTGCCGGGAGTTGCCGATCGCCCCGTCGACGTACCATGCTCACGCCGCTCGCCGGCTCGATCCCTCGAAGGCGTCCCTCCGGGCGCGTCGCGACGGGGTGCTGCGTCGATCGATCCGCCGGATATACGACGAGAACTTCCGCGTCTACGGCGTTCGGAAGGTCTGGCGAAAGATGAACCGGGAAGGTGAACGCGTCGCTCGTTGTACGGTGGCTCGACTGATGAAGCAGATGGGCCTTCGAGGAGTTGTCCGGGGTCGACCGGTTCGGACGACGATCAGCGACAAGGCGACGCCGTGCCCGCGCGACCTCGTCGATCGGCAGTTTCGGGCGCCGGCCCCGAACCGGCTGTGGGTGTCCGACTTCACCTCCGTCGCAACCTGGACCGGCTTCTACGTCGCTTTCGTGATCGACGCCTTCGCGCGGCGGATCGTTGGTTGGCGGGCGAGCCGAACGGCTGACGCGACCTTCGTGCTCGACGCTCTCGACCAGGCGCTGCATGCTCGCCGTCCATCGCCCCGTGGCATCGCCCCGTGGCATCGCCCCGTGGCGAGCTCGTTCAACACAGCGACAGAGGCGGGCAATACCTGTCCATCCGCTACACCGAACGTCTCGCCGACGCCGGCGTGGTTCCCTCGGTCGGAAGCGTCGGGCACTCCTGCGACAACGCCCTCGCCGAAACGATCAACGGCCTCTACAAGGCAGAGGTGATCCACCGGCGCGGACCGTGGCGGTCGTTCGAAACGGTCGAGTATGCCCCGCTCGAATGGGTCGACTGGTTCAACAATCGGCGGCTCCTCGAGCCGGTCGGCAATATCCCGCCGGCTGAGGCGAGCTATTACGCCGAGCTGGAGTCCCGCGTCGTGGCGGCGTAGGACTCAAAGAAACTCGCCTCCGACAAACCCAGAGCGGTTCAAGCCGGTTTCATCTGCCCATGGCCGGGAAACGCATGCTGCGGATCCGTCGACAGATCGCCCACCCATTTGCGCAGCACGTTCTCGTGGACATCGAGGTCACGGGCAGCCTGGGCAACCGCAACGCCCCGATCCTTGATCAATCTCACCGCCTCAAGCTTGAACTCGCGGCTGAACTTCCTTCTCTGCATTCCAACTCTCCAGTTCCGTCAAACACCTTATCTCGGTGTCCACGAAACCGGCAGCAGGCCAGACCACGTTCTTGTCGGTCGCTCCCTTGAACAACACCACCCGCAGTGTCGAGCCGCGCCCGCGGCACGGCAATCTCCACCGTTCCGAACGAGCGGGTGATCCATCGCTGGCAATTCGGGCCACGCTTCCCCGAGAAACAGTACCCGTCGTCCGCAGGCGTCACGCTATCCGTCGTCATGTCGTGATCTCCGCCGGCCCTCCAACGACGGGCTTGCTTGCGTGGTAGACGGAATCGATGATGAAGAAGCTGGAGATTACGCTGCCCCAAATTCCAGCCACACTCCCGACAGCATCCTTGCCGCAACCAAAATCTGGATGCGCCTTCTGAATCGGGAGCCTAATTCGCGGAGAGTCCCAAAACTGGTCACGCAAGCTCGTGATGTAAAACATTCGCATCGCGTTCGCTGCTCAAAAGAAGCCGCCTTAATCATAAGCTTGTTCACAAACCCTCACGGCCGCCACCACCTTCTTCATCAGTGTTGGGAGCGCCAGGGCGGAGAAGTCGTCCGGATGGCACCAAGAAAAGGTGGCAGAAGGATCTCGCGGCCGCCCAAAGACAACGGCAAGCTCGAGATGAAAATGAGTGAACGTATGGCGGACGCTTCCGGCCAGGAGCGCCCAGTCCGCGACAAGTGGGGCGTGCGCGATTGCTTCGGCCTGCCGCCAGGGCTCGCAACGCCACGGCGTCGAGGGAAATTCGATCATCCCGCCAAGCAGCCCTTTCGTTGACCGCTGACGGATCAACACCGAGCCATCGAGTCGTTCGGCCCAGAAAATGACGCCATGTCGCACCGGCCGGTCGGGCGCTGGCGGGCGGCGCGGAAACGTTTCTGGAACACCCTGGGCATGCGCTGCGCAATAGTCGGCCCAGGGACATACCCCGCAACGCGGTCTGCGCGGCGTACACACCGTCGCGCCAAGATCCATCATCGCTTGGGCGAAATCACCCGCGCGCGCCTCGGGCGTCATCGCCACGGCGAGGGCGACGATGCTGGACCGGGCGCGCGGCAGGGCAACCTCGACTGCACGCAGGCGGGCGACAACGCGCAGCACGTTGCCATCGACCGGCGTCGCCAAGCGGTCGAACGCGATCGCGGCGATCGCAGCTGCCGTATAGGTGCCGATGCCCGGCAGCTGGCGTAACTCGTCCTCGTTCGCTGGTAAGCAGCCGCCGAAGTGGGCGGCGACGAGCCGAGCGCACGCATGTAGGTTACGTGCGCGGGCGTAATAGCCGAGCCCCTGCCACGCGTGTAGCACCTCATCGAGGTCCGCCGCTGCGAGCGCTTGGATGCACGGCCATCGCGCGACGAACGCATGGAAAAAGGGTGCGACCGTGGCCGCTGTGGTCTGCTGCAGCATGATCTCACTGATCCACACGCGGTAGGGATCGGCGGGCACGCCGGGTGGCGCTCGCCAGGGAAGATCACGGCGCTCGTGGTCGTACCAGGCGAGAAGCGCATTCGCAAGACGGTCGGGCGACTGGCCCATGCGGGGATCCCCGTTGCCGGCGCAAGTCTGCAAGTTTAGCATGACGGTGATCGGACGGGGTGGCGGGAAATGGCGGTGCCAAACATGGGTGAGACGCGGACAAGGACGGATGCGGCGTACAACGGATTGCGCGCGCTGGCAGAGACGCTTTCAGCCGTAGTCGCCCCATTGGCCGGCCGTCGCAGCTTCGCCATTGCACGCGTTGCACTCGAATGGCCGAAGATTGTCGGCGAACACCTCGCCAATCGCAGCGTTCCGATGAAGATCATAGCACCGCTAGGCGCGCGCGGGGCAGGAACGCTTAACGTGCGCATCGCCTCCGGAGCCCTGGCACTGGAGATGCAGCATAACGAGCCGCTTATCGTCGAGCGAATCAATACGTTTTTTGGCTATGCTGCAGTTGCGAGGCTTCGCCTGATCCACGGCCCAGTACCGGATCGCCGCCAGTCGCTGCGCCTGCCTCGGCCACTTTCTGGCGACGCAGTCGCAGCTGTAGATGGTCTGGTCGCCGGCATAAGCGATCCGGAGCTGAGAGAAAGTTTGAAAAACATTGGATTGCGCGTATTTGTCATCGATAAATAGCGAAATGGTTGTTGCGCCGTCGCGCTGCCTCCCGTGGCGAACCCTTAGCTTGTATGGCGGCCTGCGCGAGCCTATAGTTGCCCTAGATGTTGTGGGTAAGGACGGTGTTCGTGCGAAGGTTGGTGCTATGGGTGCTGCTGCTCATCCCGGTGCTGTCGCCGGCTGAAGCCGCTCTGCCGCCCTTGGAGATGATGCTGGCGGATCGTGCACTTGGAAGCGAAACTGCGAAGGTCACGATCATCGAATATTCGTCGCTTACCTGCCCGCATTGCGCTGATTTCCACCGTGAAACGCTGCCGCAGATCAAAGCCGCCTATATCGATACCGGCCAAGTCCGTTATATCGTTCGCGACTTCCCGCTCGAACGGCGGGCGCTGGCGGCAGCCACCGTCGCTCGCTGCCTGCCTCCGGATCGCTATTTCGGCTTTGTCGATATGTTGTTCCGTGATCAACAAGCTTGGGCGCGAGGCGACAATCTCCTCGCCGACCTGAAGGTCAGGGCACAGCTTGCTGGGCTTTCCGCCGCCGATTTCGATGCGTGTATCAGCGACAAGGGGTTGATTGACGGAATTCAGGCGAAGGCTGCCGAAGGCAGCACGAAAAATGGCATTAATTCGACGCCCACGTTCCTCGTCAATGGTACCACGCTCTCCGGGGCCTTGCCCTATGACGATTACCGGGCGGCCATCGAAAAGGCTCTGGATAAGGCCCACTAATAAAGTCTAGTCGATCGCATCGGAGCCGAGCGCTGGCAAGGCGCCGTCCAGCCGCTCAAAGCTTAAAGTTTATGGCCGTTTGCTTGGCCGTTCGGACATAAGGTTGAGCAGCGCGTTGTTGCAGTTCACCAAGTTGCGAATAGCTGGGTTTAAGTCGTTCGTCGATCCGGCGGAGTTATTGATTGAGCCTGGCCTGACCGGTGTCGTCGGTCCGAATGGCTGTGGTAAATCGAACCTCATCGAAGCCTTAAGATGGGTGATGGGAGAGACGTCGGCCCGGCAGATGCGCGGCGGTGAGATGGATGACGTTATCTTCGCCGGGAGTGCCGATCGAGCTGGCCGGAACGTCGCCGAGGTCGTCATCGAGCTCGACAACGCTAATCGCGTCGCGCCGCCGCCCTATGCCGACGACAATGAGATTGTCGTCAGCCGGAAGATCGAGCGTGCTAAGGGTTCGCTCTATCGGATCAACGGTCGCGAGGTGCGCGCCCGCGATGTTCACCTGCTTTTCGCGGATGCCGCCTCTGGAGCCCGCTCCTCCGCTCTCGTTACCCAAGGTCAGGTCAGCCAACTCATTGCCGCAAAGCCTGCCGAACGCCGCGTCCTGATCGAGGAGGCGGCAGGGATCGTTGGTCTGCATGCCCGCCGCCATGAGGCCGAACTGCGGCTGCAAAGCGCCGAGACTAACCTTCGCCGTCTCGACGACGTGCTCTCGACTCTTGCTGTCCAGCACCAACAGTTAAAAAAGCAAACCCGCCAAGCAACGCACTATCGCACTTTGTCATCGCAGATTCGGCAACTAGATGCGACGATCTTGTGGATGAAGTGGCGAAGGGCCGAAGACGCGCTGACAACGGCGCGCGCGCGCCTTATCGCGGCCGAGCGCAGCCTCTCTACGGCCACTGGCGCATGCGCGCAGGCTTCGACGCAGCGCAGCGCCCTTGCCGCCTCGGTTCCGAGCTTGCGCGACGCAGTGATGGAGTCTGCGGCCGTGTCCCAACGGCTGAGCGTCAACGCTGAGCGCCTCGACGGCGAGGAGCAGCAGGCGGCGAGGGACGAGGCGGCAATTCAGACTCGCCTGCAGCAGTTTCAAGCCGACCTTGACCGCGAGGTGACGCTCGCCAATGACGCGACCGCAACGCTCGGGCGCCTGACCGACGAAAAGGAGCGCCTCATTACGGCATGCCGCGGTGAAGACGCCTTGCGAGCGGCGGCACAAGCGCCTCTCACTGCCATGTCGGCCCAGGTGACCGCGCTTGAGGCCGAGGTGGCACGTCTTACAGAGCATCTCGCCGCGATACGCGCCCAGCACGGCGCCGTGCAGCGCAGCCGCGACGAGGCGTCGGCGCTCTTGCGCCGGTTAGCCGTCCGTCAACAAGACGTTCGGCAGCAGCGCGCAGCAGCGTCAGCAAATCTTGATGCGTTGCCGTCGGCAGAATTGACACAAGCCGCAATCGCCGCTGCTGAAGCGGTGGAAGTGGTGGTTCGCGAGGCGGCGATGGAGGCGGATGAGCTTCGCATCCGCGCCGCTAGCGCCGAGCCTCCGGCAGCAGCGGCGCTAAGGGTAGCCGAAACAGCACTCACGCACCTTGCTGCCGAAGAGGTCGCAATCGCCGAGTTGCTAGCCGCCGACCCTTCCAGCGTCGAGGGCGCGGTGCTTGACGCCATCGTTGTTGACGACGGACTGGCAACGGCCCTTGCTGCCGCGCTTGGCGATGACCTGTTCGCCTCGGAAAATGACGATGCGCCAACCCGATGGCGCACGTTACCGCATTCGGTTGATCCACCGCTTCCAAGCGGTGCCGCTCCGCTCGCCCCGCTGCTGACGGCGCCACCAGCCCTCGCCCGGCGTCTTGCGCAGATCGGGATCGTTGAGACCGACAGCGATGGCAATCGGCTGCAGCCGGACTTGAGCCCCGGCCAGCGCCTTGCCAGCCGCGAGGGGGGTCTGTGGCGGTGGGACGGCTACATCCGCTCTGCCACTGCGGCAACGCCTGCCAGCGTCCGTCTACACCAACGCGCACGCCTCGACGCCCTCGCCCCAAAACGGGCCGAAGCCGAGGTGGTGCGCGACGCTGCGAGAGATCACCATGATGCTGTCCGTCACGCGGCCAGTGAGGCAGCCACCACGGAGCGCCAGTTGCAGGCGCAACTTAAATATGCGGAACAGGACCTATCGCGCGCACGGCAGGCCCATGCGGAAACGCTCGCCCGGCGTGCGCGCATCGAACAGCAACTCACCGCGCTCACCGATGTAACAGCGGATCTCGATGCCGATTATGACGAGGTTGCCGCCCGACTTCAGGCACTGCAGGACGAGTTGGCAGAACTCGCTCGCGGCGATGACAATTCCCCCCGCCTTGAGGCCATGCGCGCGAACCTCGCTGCCCGACGCGCGGAACAGATGCAGCAGCAGACACGCGTCGACACCCTCGCCCGCGACGCCGCCGGCCGCGTCCGGCGTCTGCAGGCGATCGACCAGGACATCGCCTCGTGGAGCGGGCGACTCGCCGGAATGCAGCGGCAAATCGAAGCCATCATTGAGCGACGACAGCAGGCGCAGACCGAACTCACGTACGTGGCCGATCTGCCAGAAGTTTTCGCCAGACGGCGGCATCTGCTGCTCGAGCAGATGGCTGAGGCCGATACTGCCCGACACGAGGCAGTCGATCGTCTCGCTGTGGCGGAAACGGCGCTCGCCGAAGCAGACTTGGCGCTGCGATCGAACGAAAAGGTGCTGGCCGACGCCCGTGAGGAACGGGCGCGCGCTGAAGCGCAGATCGATCAGGGTGATCAGCTGGCTGCCTCGCTGCTGCAGGCGATCGTTGATCGCCTTGGCGTTCGCCCCAACGAGTTGAAGACATTGGTCGCAGACGCAGATGGATTCAGCCTCGCCGAAGAAGAGCGCAGGCTTGATCGGATGCGCCGAGAAAGAGATTTGATGGGACCTGTCAACCTGCGCGCCGAAGAGGAATCGAATGCGCTGGTAGCGCAGATCTCCGATCTTGAACGTCAACACGCGGACCTGACCGAAGCCATCGGCAAGCTGCGGCGAGGTGTTGCCGAGCTCGATAAGGAAGCACGCGAGCGCCTGCGCGCCTCATTCGTCGAAGTTGACCGTCATTTTCAAATGCTGTTCCATCGGCTGTTCGGCGGCGGCCGCGCGTACCTCACGCTCAGCGACAGTGACGATCCGCTTGCCGCCGGCATCGAAATCATGGCAAGCCCGCCGGGGAAAAAGCTGCAGCTCATGTCCTTGTTGTCCGGGGGTGAACAGACGTTGACGGCGCTGGCGTTGCGTTTCGCGCTATTTTTGAGCCGCCCGGCACCGATTTGTGTTCTTGACGAGGTCGACGCCCCACTTGATGATGCCAACGTCGATCGCCTGTGCACGCTGCTGAGTGATCTCGCCACGAGCGGTACCCGCTTTCTCGTCATCACGCACCATCGCCTGACGATGGCCCGCATGGACCGGCTGTTCGGCGTCACCATGCCCGAACGCGGGGCCTCGCATCTCGTCTCGGTCGATCTAATGCGCGCCGAAGTGCTGCGCCAGACCGCATAGCGCCCTGCCACGGCGCGGTCTGAAGTGGACCCCGAATTTGGGACCAGGGGCTTGATTGGAGCGGGGTCGGCTCCGTCGTGGTAGACGGAGATGATGATGAAGAAGCCGAGACGGAAGCTCGATGCGGCGCTGAAGGCGAGGATCGCGCTGGAGGCGCTGCGGGAGCAGGCGACGGTGGCGGGCTTGGCGGAGCGTTATGAGGTTCATCCGAACCAGAGCTATGCCTGGAAGAAGCAGCTCTTGGACAACGCGGCGCCGGCCTTCGATCCGGGCGTCGGCATCGACGCGGACGAGGCGCGCGAGCGGGAGATCGAGACGCCGCGCGCCAAGATCGGGCAGCTGACGGTCGAGCGGGATTTTTAGCCAGGAGGTCGGGCGTGTACCGGCCAGCGCCGGCGAACGACGACGCCGATCTGGCGCTGATGCTACGGATCGACGGGCTGTTCACCGCTTGGCCGTTCCTCGGCTCGCGGCGGATGACGGGGATGCTGCGGGCGGAAGGTCTCTCGGTCAACCGCAAGCGGGTGCAGCGGCTGATGCGGCGGATGGGGATCGTAGCCCTGGGGCCGAAGCCGCGGACGACCAAGCCGGCGCCGGGGCACAAGATCGTCCCGTATCTGCTGCGCGACCAGGTGATGTCGGCCGAACCAGGTGTGGGCGGCGGATATCACCTACATCCCGATCGGACGCGGCTTCCTCTACCTGGTGGCGATCATCGACTGGGCGAGCCGGGCGGTACTGGCCTGGCGGCTGTCGAACACGATGGACGGCGCGTTCTGCGGCGACGCCCTCGACGAGGCGCTGGCGCGCTTCGGCCGGCGCGATATCTTCGATACCGACCAGGGCAGCCAGTCCATCAGCGCCGCCTTCACCGGCCGGCTGGCGAGCGCCGACATTCGGATCTCGATGGACGGCCGATGGATGCAACGTCTTCATCGAACGGCTGTGGCGGTCGCTGAAGGACGAGGACGTCTATCTGAAGGGCTACGCCGATGGTCGCGATGCACGCATCGGTATTACCTCGTGGATCGGAGCTGGAAGCCCGGGAAAACGGATCGTGCCCGGTTCGAGCGGGTGGCGGGCGGCCTTTGCATCTTGCGGGTCGGTGCCGCGGGGGTGTTGGCCCTCGAGCCGCCGCGCAGCCCCGATGGCGACGACGCGCTATTCGCGCGTGCCCGGTCATGGACGTCCATGACCCCCTACCGACCGACACGGCATGCCGGCAGAACCTGCGATGCATCGACAGCGACGACGCGCGATCTGATCGGTGAATGCTTGCGGCGCGGCCTGCCGAGGCCTGAAATCGAGATGATCCGGAGTGAGCAAGGCCCACGAGGTAGCATCAGGGGGTCAAGCGCAGTTGCACTTCCGGTGTCACCGTCGCGGGGCCGATCATGCTCGGCCGGACGCCCATCGGGGCGGCGGCCTGTTCGCCGCTGTGAAACGACAACAAGATGGAGCCCCTTCCGAGACGCGGCAGGTTATTGATATTATGGAATAAATCTTTCTTTGGGATGAGTATCGATCGGCACCGATGTGAACCCGTGAGGACGATCGCGTTCATAAGCAAAACGCTGCGATTGGCGATTTGATCGAGATGCTGCCGTTGCGGGTTCGGCGGAGTTGGCGGTCGACAGCGGTTCTGAGGACCGCAACGAGTTGCATAGCAGGCGGGATGCGGTCCCAGAGGGTTCGAACGCGCTCCCGTCCGCGGGGCGACCGGCGGGTGGTCTGGCCGGCGATAACGCGCTGTGACCAGCGGTAGCCCATCTCGTGGAAGTAGAGGTCGGCGTGCTCCGGACTGATGTGATGGAACACGCCAGCGGCGGTACGGCGGACGCGGGAATTGAATCTGGAGGCTTCTGTGAGGTCGCGGACGAGGTCTTCGGCGTGCGCCGGCGCGACCTCATCGAAGCCGGATTGAACGAACCCGCGGATGGCCGAGCTATGGGGATTGTTGCTGCGTCTGGTGGTCCGAGACCGCTTTCGGGCGGCTCGGCATGGGGATCGATCCGGCGCGGTCGAGGCCGGCGACGCCGGGCGGTTGGTGGCAGCAGTGAGCTGAACCGGGGTTTCGTGGGGCGCCGCGCCGGACCTGGTGCTGCCGGAACGGTTGTTGGGCAAGACGATGGGTGCCGGCACACGGCAGCATCGGTGCTGGACAGGCGGGGCAGCAAGGGTGGCGGCCACTCATGAAGTGTCCTGCCGGAACGAGGGGTGTTGCTTCTGCTCGGGTGGGACCTTGGTCTCGGGATCGACCGCCGGCGAGGCGGCCAGCAGCTCGCGGCGCGTATCTGCTCACCCCCCTGGCTATAAAGCTGCGGGCGTGGTCTGGAAGGTGCCGGCGAGGAGTTGGGCGATGGCTTGCCGGGCGGTTTGGCCGTGGAGCCCTGCGGTGCTGGTGGCGGATCGGTATCCGGCGTGGATGTGTGCGCCCCGTCGGGCGAAAGCCGCCGGTGACCTTGCGGAACACGACGGACGGACGGATTTCTCGCTCGCAGGCGTTGTTGGTGGCTGGCACGTCTGGGTCTTCGAGGAAGACGAAGAACGTCATCCGCCACGCCTTGACTGCGGTTTGCAGCTCGCGGCCGGCGGGATGCGCCGCGGGTGTGGCCACGAGCGCATCGAGGCGGCGTTCGGCGCGGTCGTGATAGGTGGCGAGGTCGCCGGCCGCAGGGCATCTCGCCGTCGGCCGATGCGGATCGCCCAGCGCAGCAGATCGCGCAGCCGGGGCGCGAAGACGGTATCGCCGCAGTCGATGGCATACTGGACGTCACGCAGGAGGTGGGCGAGACAGACCTGATGCGCGGGCGCCAGATCCTGCTGGCCGGCGTAGCGGTCGGACACCCAGACCGCCGGCCGGTGCTCGCCCAGCACCTCTTCGGCGACCGCTTTCGCCCGGCGGGGTGCGATCTGGTGCAGCACCGCCTTGGTGGTGACGAACACCCAATGCCAGTGGGTGGCGCCGTCGATGCGGGCGGTGGTCTCGTCCGAGGCGATCACCCGGGCGGCCAGCAGCCTTTCCTTGATCGCGGCGCACGCCGCCGTCATCGCTGTTTCAGCGCGGCGGAAGGCGTTGGCGATGGCACCCTCGGAGATCACCAGCCCGAACAGCTCCGCCATCATCCGCGCCAGCCGCTCGAAACCGACATGATGGCTGTGGTGCAGATACAAAAGCAGCGCCTGGATTGACGCCCAAAAGGGTGTTCCCAGCGGCATGCCGTCCGGCGGGGCGGCGCGGAAACGGCGGCCGCAGGCAGCACAGCGCCCGCCGAACAGCTCAACACGGGTCACCACCGGTGCGATTGGCGGGATGTCGATGTGATCGTAGCGATGGCGGCAGATCTGCCTCTGGCCCGAAACGTCGGCGGCACAATGCGGACACGTGGTGGCCAGCCGCTTGATCGTCTCGTCCGGCACCTCGCTCAGCGACCGCGCCGAGCCCGGACGCGAGGGCCGCAGCTTGCGCCGCTCGCCATGCTTCTTGTCCCCGCTTCCGCCCGGCTTGCGGTCCTGCGACGGCGGCGTGTGGCTGTTCCGTGACGTCTTCTTCGGTCGCGCCAGCAGCGCCTCGAGTTCCGTAATCCGCGCCGCCTGACGTTCGATCAGCGCTGCCTGCTCGGAAAGCAGCGCGTCCTTCTCATCGTCGCTCAAGCGGTATCGGAACGGCAGAGTCATCCATACCTTGACTCACATCCAGCCCGACCCCGCAACCCAAAAATCGCCAACCACCTGAGCAGATACGCTCGGCTGGCCGGCAACCCAAAATTCACGGCTGACGCTAGCCCGCTGCCGCGCTAAACCGCCCCGTGTTGATCAGGCGCCCGGGAGTACCTTTTTTCGTACCCATCCGGCGAGGGCCGCGGCTGGAGTGGGTTGCCGGACCGGCGCAGTTGTGAGCGGCTATGCGGCGGTGCTGATTGGCTCTGGTGCCTGCCAGTTCCAGGGCAGCAGCTCGTGGATGCGGCTGGTGGGGTGGCCGGGAAGGCGGGCGAGGACGGAGGCCAACCAGGCGCGGGGATCGATGCCGTTCAGCTTCGCCGTCTCGATCAGGGTGTACATGGCCGCGGCACGGCGGCCGCCTTCGTCGGAGCCGGCGAAGGTCCAATTCCGTCTGCCGACGGCGATGCCACGCAACGCGCGTTCCGCGGCGTTGTTCGAGAGGCAAACCCTGCCGTCGTCGAGGAAGCGGGTGAAGGCGGTCCAGCGCTTCAGCAGGTAGTCGATGGCTTTGGCCGTCTTCGACTTCGCCGACAGCCTCGCGTTCTGGTCGCGCAGCCAGGCTTCGAGGTCGAGGATCAGCGGGCGGGATCGCTGGTTGCGGACGGCCAGACGCTGCTCGGCCGAGGCGCCGTTGATCTCGCGCTCGATCGCGAACAGCGCGTCGATCCGCTTGACCGCCTCGATCGCGATCGGCCCCTGCTGCAGCTCCGCCAGCTCAAAGAAGCCGCGGCGGCCATGTGCCCAACAGCCGGCCTCGGTGATCGGGCCAGGCCGGCGATCGCTCTTGTACAGCCGGCCGAAGCCGGAGAAGGCGTCGGCCTGCATGATGCCGGTCCAGCCCGCGAGGAAGCGTTCGGCGTGCACGCCGCTGCGGTCAGGCGAATAAAAGAAGACGGCGGCCGGCGGGCCTGTTCCGTCCAGGTGGGGACCGCCGAACGGCCGGTCGTCGCGGACGACGGTCCACAGCCGGCCCTCCTTGGTCTTGCCTTTCGCCAGCACCGGCACCGGCGTCTCGTCGGCGTGGATGCGGGCGGCGGCGCGGACATGCGCCTCGATCGCCGCGGTCAGCGGCTGCAGGGACGCAGCGACGGCGCCCACCCAGTCGGCCAACGTGGAGACATCCAGTTCGATGCCCTCGCAGGCGAAGCAGGCGCTCTGCCGGTTCAACGGCAAGTGCATCCCGTACTTGCCGAACACGACCTCGGCCAGCAGGTTCGGCCCGGCACGGCCGCGGGCGATGGGATGGAACGGCGCCGGCGCCTCGCGGATCGCCTCGCAGCAGCGGCAGGAGACTTTCTCGCGCACGTGCTGGACGACCAGCCAGCGCGCCGGCAGCCGCTCGAGCGTCTCGGTGATCTCCTCGCCCAGCTTGCGCACCGCCCCGCCGCAGCAGGGACAGGCGGTGGGCGCCGGGTAGACCAGGCGGGTGCGCGGCAGATGCTCCGGCAACGCACGGCGTGCCGGCTTGCGTGGTGCCGCGGTGCTGCGCGCCGGGGTCGGGCTGCGCTCCGCCGCCCGCAGCTCGGCCGCGGCATCGGCCTGGGCGACGGTCTCCTGCAATTCGGTCAGCGCCAGCTCCAGCTGCTCCAGCCGGGCGCTGCGCTCGGACGACGTGCCGAACCGTTGCCGGCGCAGCCGGGCGATCTCCAGCTTGAGGCGCTCGATTTCCAGGTCGAGAACCCGCTTCGTCTGCTTCGCGATCGCCGCTTCGGCCTCGGCAGCGAGCCGGCCTGCGCGCTCGGCGATGATCATCGCGTGCGCTTCGGCGAGGTCGGCGGGCAGCGGCTCGGGCGTCGTCATCACGACCCGAACTGAATCAGATTCTCACGCCTTTGTAAGCTGTTATCTCATCCGGCGGCGATCGGACGCCAGGTTCGCCGCGGCATCCTCCAGTCTATGCCTTCGAGCAGATACGCGAGTTGCGCCGGCGTGATCGTCACCGTTCCATCGGCCGCCGACGGCCACAGAAACCGACCGCGTTCGAGACGTTTGGCGAACAGGCACAGGCCCTGGCCGTCGTGCCAAAGGATCTTCAAAAGGTCACCGCGTCTTCCACGGAAGACGAACAAATGACCACAGTGCGGGTCCTGCTTCAGCCTTTCCTGCACCTGCAGCGCCAGCCCATCGAAGCCGCGCCGCATGTCGGTGTGTCCGGTCGCCAGCCACACCCGGGCGCCGGTCGGAACGGCAATCATCGCCGATCCAAAACGTCCAGAACCCGCCGCAGCGCCACCGCCGAGATCACCACTCCCGGCGCCGACGCCTCCGCCAGAACCGCAAGCTTCTGCCCGAGCGAGAACCGACGCCGCCGCTCGACCCGTCCCAGTACCTCACCCTGACGATAAGACATCGATCTTGCGCTGCCGCTAACTCCAAATCCGAGCCAAATGCCGCACAAAATCCCGCCTCACCACAAGGCGGCCATCACCGGATGCGTACGAAGCCGACGGCGATGGCGACATAGGTGATGTCAGCCACCCACAGCCGGTTCGGCCCGTCGACAACCAAGTCCTTCGTTAGGTTGGCGAAGATCGGCTGGTCATGAGCGCTGTCGGTGGTCGCGACGAACCGCCGTCGGCGCTTCGGCTGCAGATCATGCTCGCGCATGATACGGCGGATTTTCTTGGCGTTGACACCCGGTCAATTCACGTTGCTCAATCTGTCCGGTGACAGGGACGCAGTCCACCCATGGCCGCGCCCCGCGCGGTGAACGGCTGCGCATAGGCGTGCCGTTTGGCCACTGGCAGACGACGACGTTCGTCGCCGGTCTGCGGCTGTCGGGCATCGTCGCGCCCATGGTGCTGGACGGCCCGATCAACCAGCGGGCCTTCGATGCCTATGTCGACCAGATCCTCGTGCACGAGCTCAAGCCAGGCGACATCGTGATCATGGACAATCTCTCAAGCCACAAATCGCCCGCCGTCCGCACGGCGATCAAAGCCGCCGGCGCTGAGTTGCGGTTCCTGCCCCCTACAGCCCGGACTTCAACCCGATCGAAAACGCGTTCGCCAAGCTGAAGCCCCTGCTCCGAAAAGCCGCCGAACGCACCGTCGACGGCCTCTGGCGCACCATCGGCTCGCTCATCGATCTATTCACACCAGCCGAATGCGCAAACTTCTTCACCCCCGCAGGATATGAGCCAGAGTGAGTGGAAACCGCTCTAGCCTGTCACTGTGCAACCGAGGGCACTTCGGCAAGCATGAAGTGCTCCGAACGCCACACTTCTTGCCCGCAACCCGGGGCATCATGGCTTGGACGGTCGATGTAGAGCAAGAAGCGGACGGGTGGATCAGTGGCCTTCGGGCAGTCACCGCTATAAACCGCGTCGCGGAACTTCAGCAGTTTCCACCATCGGGAAATGTCCACCGGATTGAATGGCACGAATTTGAAACTAACTAGTGTCGGACGTGGAATCAATCGCGGAAGGTCAGCGCCGAGGGGCGTCATGTCGCTCTGTGGATCTGTCAGGACGATGTCCTGTTCTCCAGCGTTGTCTTTGATGAACGCGATCAATGCTTGTAGATCCGTATAGCCCGAACCAAGGGTCAATAGCTTAATGCTCTCCTTTGCACCGTCCCAAAGCATGAGGGGCACAACGACGATGAACGTTGCGCAGATCAAGCCGTCGCGCAAACCGGGAATTTCACCATCAGCGAGGCTAGAGAAGAGCAGCAAGATCGCAACGATGCAAAAAAACAGGATTAGAGCGGACGGACGAAACGGCAGGAATTCGCCGAGAATCCCACTCTTCGTATCGAATGCACTCAACCCCAGCATGACAAGTAGATAGACAAGGAGCAGAGCAAGCCAGATGAGTAGTGCCCGCTGGGCGGAGCGAGGGGTATCCGAAAGGCGCACAGCGAGAACCGCGGCGGCGGTCGACAAACCAATCGTCGCTATGATTCCGTGGACCCAAAATCCTAAGATATAGGCACTAGCGAACGGCTCAGAGTGGTGTGGGATACGAATGACCGAATAAAGATAGCTGGAGGTGAGGCCATAGGGTAGTGGTATTGGCGCTTCGCTGGCGAAGAACATATCGCGGACGATGATTGCCAGCAACGGCAGCACACCGGCACTATATACAGCAAGCAGTTTCGGCAGCGGTTGCCACGAACCGCTGCGCAGCACCAGCAGGACGAACATCGCTAATACCCAGAAGCCGCCAACAAGAAAGTGCATCCAAGTGGCGAAGACCATCGCTGCAGTCGCGGTCCAGATCCGTTCCCGCCACAGGCAGCCGAACGCCACGAAGACAAAGACATAGGCAAAGGTCTTTGGTTCGACACCGGTGAACAACCATTCTGCACCCATCAGATCAGGACCGACCAGCCCGTAAATGGCTAGGGCGATGGAGCTCTCGACTACCGAAAAACCAATGCCTGA
Source organism: Rhodospirillales bacterium (assembly GCA_016712595.1). Classification (NCBI taxonomy): domain Bacteria; kingdom Pseudomonadati; phylum Pseudomonadota; class Alphaproteobacteria; order Rhodospirillales; species Rhodospirillales bacterium. The sequence continues at coordinate 1,838,321 of JADJQT010000001.1, read as the reverse complement.
TAGCATGAAGGCAAGCGATGCAGCGTAGAGAAGCATCATCACCACCCGCATTGCGATTTGACCGCCGACGTAGCCGAACCAGTCGACGGCTCCCCCCATCAGCACCTGAGAGGCAATCCGGTTGTAGGACTCATCGAACGCTGCACTGAACGGAGAAAAAACGTTCGGCGCGAGCTTCCGATAGGCGAGCATGAAGTACTGGCTTTCGTTCGCAGCAAAGCCTGCCGGAAACAAAAGGACGACGAACATCGGCAGAAGAGCGATGGCGATTGCGGTGGTGGAACGGTGTTGCTGCAGGTTGCGGACGAGCAAATCTAATACAATCAGTGGCCGACGCAGAACGTAGGGTACAGACAGCGGCTGTTCGAGATTTGGGCGGCTCGGCACGCAAGGACACTCCGGAGAAATGCGCAGCTGGCAGGAACGCCGTTGTGCCGGCGAGGGGATGACAAGTGAGCGAATAATTGCGATCGTTAGGAGGTAGCACGCATGCGGCGAAGAATTATTTCAGCCAGCCTCGAATAGTCTTCGTCGAAGTGATGGCCGCCGGGAAGGTGGACGATATCGGCACCCTGCAGCTGTCGATCGAGACAGCCGCTCTCGTCGGTCTCATCTTCACCGTAGATACATTGGACGCGCGCTACATTAATTCCGGCGAGTTCAGGGGACAAGGGTTGAGCGTCCGAGGTCGAGTCTCCGCCGAACCAGCCTGAGACTTTAATCTCGAAGTGCGCGTCCTTTCCCAGTGCCAGTAGCGAAATAAAGACGATGCGCGACCGAGTGTCGGTCGGCAAGCGCTTCAGGATCGCCGGCAGCACGTCAGCGCCGAACGAATAGCCGATCAACGAAATCTTTGCTGCGGAGTTCTCGTTGATGATCTGTGCGATTAGACGGGCGAGGTCGGCTGCAACCTCGCCAGGGGACTTCTCATGCCAGAAATACCGTAGGCAGTCTATGCCGATGACGTGTACGCCGGTGGCGGCGAGGATTTCTCCCAGGCTTCGATCGAGATCTCGCCATCCGCCGTCGCCAGACAAAATGATGGCAACGTCGGTTGAACCGGTGCGCCCCGGCAGATCGACGACAGATAGATCTCCCAGCTTCAGGGCGTCGACGGCCCTGCGCGCACGCTCGGCGGTGCTCCAGTCCAGCAGCTTACCGAGCAGCGCCGTAGGCGAGGCGATCGACGTGTGCACAAGCGGCGTTGCCGCGCCTGCGGCTTTGGCAAATTCACGTGTCGCTGGCTCAGGAGGGGTCGACCATGCCGCTTGCCACCAACCGCCGGAGAGTCCCCCCGGGGGAGCGGAATAGACGTAGACGCCACCATTTGCCGGTTCGGCTGGCGGGTCGGCACAGAGCGGCCCTATGGACCTGAGTACCGGCACAAAATCGGCGGTCACTGCACCAGAAAACGTCTGAGGCCCCGTCTGCCAAAGAGCGGCTAGTGCTACAACGGCGCCATCGCCGATGCCTGCCAGCACGGGCAGGGCGTACACGGCGAGCGCATGTTCCTTCTGGATCGTCTGACTCATGGTCTCAAAGGCGCCGGTCAGCGTGTGGCATGGCACTGCGTTGTCCTTCGCAAGATTAGCCAGCAGCGTCACAGAATCGATGCCTGCGACGATCAGGCCGTGCCTTCGCAGGTGCTTGGCGAGGCGAGACATTTCAGGTGCCCATCCTTTAGCATCGGACAGGAGGAAAACGAAGCCAGTGGGGTTGTGTTCAGGAGCGAATACGGCAACCTTCCCGAGAAGATCGTCATCCATCGTCGTCTCTCGGTTGCAGGCAGCGACCGCGAGTACGGGCAGGAGCAGCAGGTAACGGCGCATTACTTACCGATCACACCGATGAGCGAGCCGCCGCCGACAAGTGCCGCCGCATCGGCCAACACGATCAGCGGATCGATCCGCCCGGGAGAGGCGAGGTAGCGCGGTTCCCAATAAGGATCAAACTTCTGTTTGAACTGGCGCAAGCCGCGGAAGTTATAGAATTGCTCGCCATGCTCGAATACGAGGGCGCCTAGCCTGTGCCAGATCGGTGCCAGCCGGCGTTGTTCTAGGCCCGAGAGAGGTGCCATGCCGAGGTTAAACCAGCGCACACCGCGTGATTTCATCTCTAGCATAAGTGCCGTCATCAAAAATTCCATTGTGAGGCTCGGCGCGTCAGGCAGGTGACGCATCACATCAACGCTCGCTTCTTCCCCAGTGTCAGTCAGCAATAACGTGGCGAAAGCGATGATTCGGGAATCGCACGAGATCACACCAACGTCGAAGCAGGTGATATAAGAGGGGCAGAATGAGCCGAGTGAAAACCCTTTCTCGCGTACGCTCTTGGCCGCTAGCCATGCGTCCGAGACCACTGCGAGTTGGTCGAGCACTTCGGTCACGCCACTTCGCGGAACAATCCGCAAAGCGAGGCCGTCACGGCTGCAGCGGTTTATGGCATAGCGAAGCTTTGAGTAGCGCGGCTGCTTGAGATCGAAGTCGACGAGGGAAACACGTGCCTCTTCTCCGAGTTTGGTCAAGGTGAGGCCCGCATCGATGTAAAGTGGCAGGTTGTCGGGACGCACCTGATAGAATGCCGGTCGGGCGCGTTCTCGGTCGCACAGTTCGCGAAACTTCCAGATTAACTCGCTCCGCTCAGCGTCTTCGCCAATCGGATCGAACAGATTGATCCATGTTCCTCCATGACGGCTGAACATTAGGAACGACCGGCCGGAACGGCTGAACAGCAGTGACTTGTCGCCCATCAGTACAAGCAAGCCATCGGCCCGATTCTGCCCGATAGCAATCAGTCGTGCGCGTTCGAGATCCTCGGCGGTAGTGGCAATCGGCGCGTGACGTGGCGGCCGAAGAAGCTGTAACGCAGCAAACCCGACGACGCCGAGGACGGCGGCGAGCATCGCGCGAAGTGACCGCGGGGCGTCGGCTTCGAACTCGAATTCGAACCAGAGGCGGTGATCGTATTCAACGTGCTTATAGGCGAACATCATTAGCCAGAACGCTGCTCCCAAGACGCCCGCGATCGCCGCCATCCAGCCAAACGTGAACGGTTGATCGAGCAGCGACGTTCGCCGATAGAACTCGCTGCGGTAGGGTAACAGCAATAAGCCGATACCGGCGAGGATTGTGGCTTCCTCATAGTCGAGGCCTTTGGCCAACGACAGTGTAATTCCTGTGAGCAGCAAGCCGTGGACCAGCCAGAACGCGGCGTTGAGCCGCCGCTGAAGCGCCGGTCCCAGCATGATCAGCGCGCTTGCCACTAGGCCACTGAGAAAATGTGCCGCTTCCACGACCGGAAGCGGCACGATTGTGGCGATCACTGTGGCACGGTCGGGGTCCATTGGCGTGGCGCCAGACGCCAGCAGCACGCCGCCGGCCACGACGACAAACACGCTCGCCGCACTCGGGACCGCGACACCGGTAAGATAGATGACTCGCTGAAAGGCAGCACGGGTCGCGGGGATGTGCCGGCGCAGTTCGTTCAGTCCAAGCAGCCCTCCCGCGACAACCAACGGCAGCATGTAATAGATCAATCGGTAAACAACCAGCGCTCCGACCAGTGCGCCCTTGTCAGTTTCATTTCCGAGAGCATACAGCATGACTGCTTCAAACACGCCTAGACCACCGGGAACGTGGCTCATTACGCCGGCGACGATGGCGACACAGTAAAGCGGCAGAAATGCGAAATAGGAAAACTCCAGGTCGCTTGGTAACAGGACGTAGAGCGCCGCACAGGCAAGGCAGACGTCGAATGCCGAGATCGTCAGTTGACCGACCACCAGCGACACGGACGGCAGAGGCAGGGTTACGCCACGCCAACATAGACTACGCTGCTGGCGACACAGAAAAAGAAAGGCCGTGATTCCGCCGATAAGCAAAATACTAGTAATTTGCAGCACGGCGATCGGCAAATCGAGGATTCCGGCAAGTAAACTGGGACGCAGCATAACTCCAATACCGCTGACGGCGCAGATCCCGAAACCGAACGCAAGAACGGTGAACAGCGCGATTCGCCCAATATCTTCGGTACAGACGCCAGCGGCGGAGTAGACACGGAAACGGACCGAACCACCGGTCAAAAGCGAGAATCCAACGATATTGCCGATAGCGTAACCACAGAATGAGGCAAGGGCGATGACCCGCGCTGGCAGACGCTGACCGACGTAACGCAGAGCCGACCAGTCATAGCCGGCTAGAGCAATGTAGCTGGCGACGGTGAACCCGAAGCTGGCGGCGAGCGCAGCGAACGGCATGGCATCGATCTTGCCCCCGACGTCGGCCAGCCGCATCTCGGCCATTAGTCGTTGCAAGGCAAAACCGCATAACACTAGTACGACCACAACGGCAGACACACCGATCACGTCCTTGCGTCTGTCGAGCAAGAAGAGGATCCGGCGCACCCAAGACCGTGCTTCGGGCGCGAGCATCATGTCCCCACTGCTGGTCTCATTACTCGGACGCTTGGTACCCTAATCGCCCTGATCAAGCCACAACGGAACATGATGAAGCGTTAAAGTGGTGCTTAGTTTGGGAGCCAGTGCATGCGCGAGCTCATCACGACTACTCCACCGCGATCGACGCAAGAAGAGCGCGATGTGCGCCGCCCACAAGAAGGGCGGCGCACATCGCGCAAGTAAGTAAGTCACCTGTCTACGACCTGTGGGCAGTTGAAAAAAGCCAAACGCTGGCATTCAGCAGTCGCCCTGAGGCCTGCGATCTGCTTCAGAGGGTCATCGTGGTCAGTTCGACAGGGGTCCGTGTTCCTTCGACAACGACGATCCCGCTTTCGCTCACAAAGTATTTCTTGCGATCCTCATCGAGATCATAGCCAATAACCGTATCTTCGGGAATTTTCACATTCTTCTCGAGGATACAGCGGCGCAACTTGGCGCGCCGGCCAATGTCGCAATAATCGAAGACGATCGAATCATGCACCTCTGCGCCGGAATGAACGAATACGTGCCGACCTATGACACTATTTTTCACCAGCGCGCCCGAGACGATACAACCGCCTGCGAGCACCGAATCGATCGCCTGTCCACGTCGGTCATCCTCGTCGAACGCAAATTTCGTCGGTGGATCGGAGTACCCCGCGGTGCGCAATGGCCATTGGCGATTAAACAGATTAAGTGCCGGATCGATCGCTCGAATATCCATGTTCGCCTCGTAAAAAGCGTCGAGGGTTCCGACGTCGCGCCAGTAAGGCTCCTTGTCGGCTGGTTCGCCCGGGATAGCATTTGTCATGAAGTCATACGCGAACATGTCGATTTTACCAATTGCCTTCGGCAGGATATCCTTGCCGAAGTCATGGCTGCTATTTGGGTCCTGTTGATCCTCTTCGACGAGCTTGAGCAGCATGTCCGTCGAGAATATGTAGTTGCCCATAGAGGCATACACCTTTGTGGGGTCTCCAGGCATCGTCGGCGCATCGGCTTTCTTTTCGTGAAATGCAACAATACGGTTGCCTGAAACGGTCTCGATGACACCAAATTCCTTAGCAAACTTTTTGTCAACTGGAATGGCTGCAACGGTGACATGTGCGCGTTTGCGCTCGTGAAATTCGATCATTTCTCGGATGTTCATCCGGTAGATGTGATCGCCACCGAAGACCGCGACGATATTCGGAGCCGATTGTTCGATCAAGTTGATGTTCTGATGGATAGCATCAGCCGTGCCGCGATACCAGTCCTTGCCTTCGGAACGCATCTGCGCCGGCACCGGCACAATAAACTCGCTTTTCAGTAGTCCACCCAATCGCCATCCATCACTGATGTGTTGCAGCAGTGACTGGCTGCGGAACTGAATTACCACGTAAATCGAATGGATTCCCGAATTGATGAAGCTGCTCAGGACGAAATCAATGATTCGGTACTTGCCGCCGAACGGCACGGCAGGTTTGGCTCTTTCTTTGGTGAGAGGGTAAAGCCGCGTGCCTTCGCCACCGGCGAGCACGAACGCGAGAACCTTAAGTTGCATGTCCGCTCCCCCTTCTTCCGTTTCTATCCGTGGGTGCGTTGTTGAAAGTGTCTTGTAGCACCGCCAGACGTGGCGCGGCAGCCTTTCTTTTTGCGCTGCGACAAATCAAGCGTTGGGCTTGACCTGCCCCCCTGAAACTCCTGCAAAGATGCGCAGAGTCCGGCCCGGGAAGGGGCGGACGAATGAAGCGATCTGGCCTGCTGCCGGTTTTTCGGACACCAGGTTGAGCTAGGGTCTGTGGACATTCACCTGAGCGCCAGATAGGAGCCTGCGAGATGGATCATGGCTCTGAAGCTGGTGTGGGTTTTGTCGTAGCGCGTCGCGACGCGGCGAAACTCTTTGAGATTGCAGAAGAAATTTTCCACGAGATGGCGCCAGCGGTACATGGCGAGGTCGCACGGGATGGAGTGCTTGCGGTTGGCCTTGGGCGGGATAACCGCGAGGGTGCCGCGACTGTTCAGTTCGGCACGGATCCAGTCAATGTCGAAGGCCTTGTCGCCAAGCAGAGCGGCAAAGTCGATTTCGGCGATCAGCGGCGCAACGCCGAGGCTGTCGTGCCGCTGGCCGGGCAGAAGAATGAAGCGCGCCAGGTTGCGAGGGCATCGACCAGCGCCACGATCTTGGTCGTCAGGCCGCCGCGCGATCGGCCGAGGGCCTGATTTTGAGTCCCCCTTTGCGCCGGTGCCCTTCTGGTGGACCCGGACGATGGTGCCGTCGATGATCGCGTACTCGAAGTCCGGATCATCCGACAAGCTTTTGAAAAGTCTTTCGAAGACGCCCTTCTGCGCCCATCGGCGAAAGCGCCGAAAGACCGAGTTCCAGCACCCAAAGGTTTCGTGCAAATCGCGCCAGGGCGCCCCGGTGCGGGTAATCCAGAATACGGCTTCGAGAAACCGGCGGTTGTCCACAGCCGAGCGGCCGGGGTCGCCCGGCTTGCCAGGAAGCATCGGCGCTATCCGCCGCCACTGCGCATCGCTCAACACGTTTCGATCCAAGGCTGATCTCCATTTTTCAGCCTTGAATCTGGAGGCTTCTGTGAGGTCGCGGACGAGGTCTTCGGCGTGCGCTGGCGCGACCTCATCGAAGCCGGATTGAACGAACCCGCGGATGGCCGAGCTATGGGGATTGTTGCTGCGTCTGGTGGTCCGAGACCGCTTTCGGGCGGCTCGGCATGGGGATCGATCCGGCGCGGTCGAGGCCGGCGACGCCGGGCGGTTGGTGGCAGCAGTGAGCTGAACCGGGGTTTCGTGGGGCGCCGCGCCGGACCTGGTGCTGCCGGAACGGTTGTTGGGCAAGACGATGGGTGCCGGCACACGGCAGCATCGGTGCTGGACAGGCGGGGCAGCAAGGGTGGCGGCCACTCATGAAGTGTCCTGCCGGAACGAGGGTTGCGGCGGCGGCCTCAGAAGGATGGCGAAGGTGATCATCGGGCCGCCGCAGCAGGGGCAGCGATCGAACGCGCTTGTAAGTTGCTTCTGCTCGGGTGGGACCTTGGTCTCGGGATCGACCGTCGGCGAGGCGGCCAGCAGCTCGCGGCGGAGCGCCAGCTTTGCTGCCTGTTGGTGATTGGCGAGGAAGCCGTAATGGCGGATGCGATGGAAGCCGTCCGGCAGGGTGTGGAGCAGGAAGCGGCGGATGAATTCATCGGCAGCGAGAACCATCAGCTTCGCCTTGCCGTGGTGGCGATAGTCCTTCCAGCGGAAGGCGACGTCGCTGCCCGTCACCTCGACCGAGCGCGAATTGGCGATGGCGACGCGGTGGGTGTAGCGACCGAGATAGGCCAGCACCTGTTCCGGGCCACCGAACGGCGGCTTCGCATAGACCACCCATTCGACGCGCCGCAGATCGCGGAGGCGACGAACGAAGCCGCAGTCGGCGCAGCTCTCGGCATGGCCGCCCAGCGCCGCCGTCCGGCACAGCGTGATGGCGCTGATCACCCGCCGTTCGACCCGGCCGAGGTGAGCGTGATGCATGCGCCGATAGGCCTCGCCGTGGCGGCGGAAGACATCCGCCACTTCCCATGTCGCCGCCATCGCGCGGCCGGATCAGGCGGGCGGCACGACCTCCAGCGTGAGGCGGTCGAGCGGGCTCTGCGTATGCCGGATCAGGCCGTTCGAGACCCGCGTGTAGCGCGCCGTGCTCGACAGGTTGGCATGGCCAAGCAGCACCTGGATGATGCGGGTGTCGGTGCCGTTCTCCAGCAGGTGGGTGGCGAAGCTGTGCCGCAGCGTGTGCACCGTCACCCGCTTCGCAAGTCCGGCCGCGGCGCAGGCGGAGCGGCAGGCCGCGTGCAGCACCTGGACGTCGACCGGCTTCGTCTCATCGCGGCCGGGGAACAGCCAGTGGCTGGCCCGGGCCAGACGCCAGTAGGTGCGCAGGATGCCCAGAAGCTGGGCCGACAGCATGACGGTGCGGTCCTTGCCGCCCTTGCCATGCTCGACCCGGATCACCATCCGCGCGCTGTCGATATCAGCAAGCTTCAGACCGACCGCCTCGGACGCCCGCAGCCCCGCCGCATAGGCCGTCGTCAACGCCACGCGGGTCTTCAGGCTCGGCACCGCCTCGAGAAAGCGCACCACTTCATCGGCATTCAGCACCACCGGCAGCGTGCGCGGCTCGCGTGCATAAGGGATGCGCTCCGGGATCTCACCGTGCCCCAGCGTGACGCCGTAGAAGAACCGCAGCGCACACACCGTCTGGTTCAGCGCCGGCCACGAAATGCCGGTCGACACCAGATGGACCTGGAACGCCCGCACGTCCTCCAGGCCAAGCTGGTCCGGCGAGCGACCAAAGTGGCCGCTGAACTTGCTGACCGCGTGAAGATAGGATCGTTGCGTCGCCAATGACAGATTGCGGACGGTCATGTCCTCGACCATGCGGCGGCGCAGAGGGCTCATCTCGGCCATCGCGGTGCTCCTGTCTGAGGATCGGGCTTCAACACGCCGTAATCCTCCCAGACGGGAGCCGCCCCCGCTAACCGATCACCCCACTCCCACGACACCGGGTTCGTTCAATCCCCACCGATCACATGAATGTCCACAGACCCTAAGCAGGATTCCCTTGGGCGATCCACATATGGCAGGCTCTGGTGGAGGGATCACTGGATTTTGGTGTTGTCATGGCGGGTCGTCCTCGGGTAGTGGCGACGGCGGAGCAGTGCGAGGAGTTGCGTGCGCTGGCCGGTTCGCCGGATCGGGCGTAAGCGGATCGGGCGCGGTCGATTTTGTTGTCGCTGCAGGGTTGGTCGAGCGCTCGGATTGCCGAAGCGTTTTCGGTCGAGCCGAACAGCGTGCGCCATTGGCGCTGGACGTTCGGTCGCGAGGGGTGGCGGGCCTGCGCGCCCGCAAGGCACCGGGGCCGGAGCCGGTGAAGGCGCGGGCGGCGCTGGCGGTGGTCTCGGCAGTGCTGACGGACGAGGTTGCCGATCGGCGGAACTGGACGCTGCCGCGGTTGCAGAACGAGATCGAGCGGCGCACCGGCGAGCGGATTTCCAAGTCGCGGCTGAGCGTGGTGATGCGCAAAAAGGGGGCTTTCGCTGGCGGCGACCCCGGCACACGCTGAAGGGGCGGCAGGACGCCCAGGCCGTCGATCGCTCCGGCCTGCGGCTTCGTCTGCTGAAGCAGCAGGCCCAGGCCGGCGACCTCGTGCTGCTGTTCGAAGACGAGTCCGAGGCGCTCACCCATCCTTATCTCGCGCATGTGTGGGCCGGGCGCGGCGCCGACCTGCGCGTCGCAGCGCCCGGCCAGGCGCGCAAGGTGGCGATGATCGGCGCGCTCGACTTCGCGGCCGGCACGCTGGTCGTCGAGACCAGCCGGAGCAAGCGAAGCAGCGATTTCATCGCTCTGCTGACGCGGCTCGACGAGCTCCATGGCCCGCGCCCCGGCCGACCGACGAAGCCGGTCGTGCTCGTCATCGACAACGGTCCCATTCATACCAGCAAGGCGTCGCGTGCCGCCCTCGCCGCGCGGCCATGGCTGTGCGTCGAATGGCTGCCGAGGTACGCCCCGGAGTTGAACGACATCGAACATGCTTGGCGTGACCTGAAGCGGCATTTCCTCGCCCATCAGACCTTCCGAGACCTCGACCATCTCGACCGCGCCATCCATGCTGCCGTCACTGACCTCAACAACGAACGCCAATCCAAAACGTGTGCAAACCTACGAATCGCTGCTTAGTGCTACACGACCGTCTGGCGAGCCCGCTGATCGTCAAGGCGCTGCCGCTTCCCGACGGCCTTTTCCTTCCCTGTGCGCTCTGGCTGAACCGTGCCTCCCCAACCTGCGGCGAGGTTGTCCTGGTGCGGGACAATCGGGTGGTTGCCAACTCGGCGGCTCCGTTTGATCAACTGGTCGCGCCGGGTGACGACGCCCACTTCGAGCCGCTCTCCGGCAAGGCAAGTCTGCGCGACGCTTTCCTCGATTGGCTGACGGCGACCAAGAAAGCGAAGAGGGCGGCGCCATGAGCGGACATTTGCTGCTCGTCACGCTGGGCCCGGTGCAGGAGTTCATCGCCGCGGCACGGCGCACCCGCGATCTCTGGTTCGGCAGCCACCTGATCTCAGAACTGGCTCGCGCCGCCGCAAAGGCACTTGTCGATCACGATGCCAGCCTAATCTTTCCTTCGCTCGCAAGGGAAGATCCTGAGCTTCAACCTTGCAATGCGCCACTGCGAAATGGCGGCGAGCCGCCGCTCGCTATCGCTAATAAATTGCTTGCCGAGGTGCCGGTAACCCAGGATCCGCAGCAGCTCGTCCTAATCACCAGGGACGCGGTCTTCTCTCGCTGGGGCGCGCTGGCTGATCAGGCGCGAGCGAACGCCAAGGGCCTGCTGGCCCTCGACATCGACGCGGTGTGGACCGAGCAGATCGAGACGTTCGTCGAGTTCCTGGCGGCGTGGGTCGAGGTCGATCCGGCACGTGGCGGTTATCGCGAGGCCCGACGGCGGGTCGAAGCGGCGATCACCGGGCGCAAGAACCTGCGCGACTTTCCGGCTTGGCAGCAGCAGCGGTTGGGTGCGCCGCCATCGAGCCTCGACGGAGCACGGGTGAGCGTGCTGGCAGACCCCCAACGGCGCGATGTGCACCTCCTGCGCCGGTATCGGCTCGCCGTGGGCGAGCAACTCGACGCCATCGGCGTCGTCAAGCGCTGCGGCGGCAACCCCGACCAGTTTGTGCCGATCGTCAATATCGCCTTTGCTGAATGGCTCTCCAGGGCGCGCGAGCAAGCACCCTTGCTGTTAAAGCAGTTGCTGCACGCTTGTCGGGACGTAGGGATCGCCCAAGTCGTCCGTGGGGATTTGCCGTGCGTGTCGCCGTTGCCGTTCGATGCCAGCGTGCTGATTCCGAGCCGGTGGCAGACGGTGCTTTACGAGCTCGGGATTGCCGCCGATCCGCAACGGTGGGGCGAACAGGCCGTAAGGCCGCTGCTGAACCGCTTGGATGAACCCTACCCCTACGTCGCATGCCTCGTCGCCGACGGTGATCGCATGGGTGCGATCCTGGATGGAATGGCCTCGGCCGATTGCCACCGCACAATCTCCCGCGCGCTTGCCAAGTTCCCTCAAGAGGCGCGCCGCATCGTCGAACAGGAGCACTTGGGTTCCCTCGTCTATGCCGGCGGCGACGACGTCCTCGCGTTTGTGCCGCTGCCGAGGGCGCTCGCCTGTGCTCAGGCGCTGAAAAACGCCTTCAGTTCGATCATGATCGACGCTTGCATAGGGCAGTCGGCGGGACCAACGCTGTCCATCGGCATCGGCATCGGCCACATCATGGACGGGATGGGTGACTTGCTGGCGCTGGGGCGGCGAGCGGAACGGCTGGCAAAACGGGACGAAGCAGAGGGGGACCGCGGGCGCGACCGAAATGGTCTCGGCATCGTTATCGACAAGCGCTCGGGCGGCACGCTGCGCTGGCGGGCGCGCTGGGACGACTGGAATGAGAATCCGGTGGGCCGATTGCTGAACGATGCAGCGCTGCTGGGCGAACGGCTGTCAACGAAGAAAGTTCATGAGATCGGCACGGCCCTACGCCGTTTCCCCGATCCCGGCCCTGGCCTTGATGGAAGCTGGACACTTGTGCTGCTTCACGACGTACGGCGGACGATCAAACGCAGCGAGACCGGGGAGGCCGCGCCATCGCCGCCTCAACTTGGACTCGAACTAGATGAGGCGACCGAATACGCGGTAGCCCACGCCCGGATTGACGGCTGGGTACGACGGATGCTGATTGCCAAAGTCTTTGCGCAAGCCGAGCCGAAACCAGATCGGTCGCAGAGGGTAGCATGACGTCCCCGCACCGCCTGGCGATGATCCCGCGCGACGGCCTGTTCTGCAAGGATGGCCGCGGCTGGTTCACCAGCGCGTTGGGACGTGGTCATGGTCTTGACTGGCCGTTCCCTTCGACCCTGCTCGGAGCATTGCGCACCGCCTATGGAAGGGTTATCGAAGCTAAGCGAGATCGGCCGCTGAGCGCCGACGAATGGCTCGAGCACACTGGTGGGATCGGACTCGGCGCCACCCTTGCTCTGCGCCGGCCGCTAGGTAGGGACTTTTCCCGGGCCGACCGGCTCTGGCCGGTACCGGCCGATGCGCTATTCGTCGAGGGGGAAGAGCAGGTGCTGCGCCTGGAGCCACAACCTGTGACCGTTCCCACCCTCAGCCGAGACGACGATAGAGCACGGGAACGCCTTTGGCGACCGACCGTCGAGACCTGCTTCAAGCCGCGGACACCACCCCGTTGGTGGGGTGATGCCGACTTCTCGGCGTGGCTTGTCGGCAACCGCGTGGTGGACGTTGCGAACGGTGGTCAAGGAGCGGTACGCATGCAGAGCCGTCTGCAGGCGCATGTGGGGATCGTCGCCGACACGCAGACGGCAGGCGAGGGCATCCTATTCACCCACGATGTCTTCGAGACCCTTGGCGCTGATCGGTGCGAGTGGGGGATCGGCTGTGAGGTCGAACTGCCGGCCGGCGGGGCGACACCGCTGCCTCCGGTCACCCTCGGTGCCGACCGGAGGCCGGCGCAGCTTGAAGAGCTTGCGCCGGAAGTCTTCGAAGCGTCGGCGGTGGTTATGGATGCATTCCGTGCGCCCGGTGGCAGCCGCGGTCTGCGGCTCGTCGCAGTGACGCCAATCGTCTGGGAGCGGGGCTGGCTTCCCGACAGACTGGCGTCTGAGGATGGGAACTATCGCGGGCGTCTAGAGCCGATTGGTGTCGAGGTCGAGCTTCGCGCCGCGTTTGTGCCGAGACCGCAAAGTGTGTCCGGCTGGGACATGGCGCGGAAACGGCCAAAGCCGGTCACCCGGCTGGTGCCGCCGGGGGCGGTCTACTTCTTCGAACGCGCCGACGGCAATACATTTACCGCCGACGATGCGGAAAAGCTCTGGTTGAGTGCCATCGGCTGCCGGGTTGGCGAAGGCTTTGGCCGGGTCGTGCCTGGGGTCTGGCGAGGGGAGGAAGACGCGCGTCGATGAAAGCAATGCCCTACATCCTCCACGCCCTCTCTCCGTTGCATGCCGGGACGGGGCAAGCCGCAGACATCATCGATCTGCCGATCGCGCGGCTGCGCGCAACCGGCATTCCGTTCATTCCGGGTTCATCGATCAAGGGCGTACTACGCGAGTCGCGCCGCCAAGACCTCGACGACAAGACTTGGCGGGCTGTGTTCGGCCCCGATACCTCCGCAGCCGCCGAACACGCGGGGGCCCTCATCGTCAGTGACGCCCGCCTGTTGGCGCTGCCGGTGCGTAGCTTTAAGGGCACCTTCGCCTGGGTCACCTCTCCTTTGCTCCTAATGCTGGCCGGGCGCGATCTCGACGGTGGCGATCGCCTTCGCCTAGCCGCGATGGACGGCCGGCAGGCACTGGTTCCAAGTGGTTCGGCTGTCATCGTCTCGGGGAAGAACCGGCTCTATCTTGAGGATCTCGATGTGCCAGCTAAAGAGGATGGCGCAAATCTTCTCCAATGGACGGAAACGATAGGGAGAGTATTTGGCGACGACATTGAAATATTCAAGAAGCGTTTCGTCGTCGTCGATGACGAGACGATGACGTTTCTGTGGGAGACGGCAACGCAGGTGGACGCGCGCGTGCGCATCGATGCCGAGACACGCACCGTCGCCAAACGTGCGCTGTGGCTGGAGGAAAGTCTGCCGCCGGAAACGCTTCTGGTCGGCACCCTGCTCGCCGACCGCAGCCGCCGAGCCGACACAAAGCTCGACCCCGCAGCGGTGCTCTCAAATGCTATCCCCGCAGCCGAGGTCATTCAATTTGGCGGCAAGGCGACAGTCGGCCGCGGCCGCTGCCGGTTGGTACCGCTCGGCGACAAGGAGGCGACCAAGTGACGCAGCCGCAGTGCAAGCTCCTGCGCGACCAGGAACGGGTCCTTTATGCCTACAAGCAGGTGGCGGGTGTCCAGGATTGCCGCGATGATTACGAAATTGCCCTGCAGACGTTCACCGGCACACTCGTGCGCAGCGGACTGGCAGCGGCGATGGCGGCATTGGAACGCATAAGGAAGCGAGAGGGCACGAAGCTGCTGCTGGATCACCTGGCGGGTGCAGGCATTCCTGGTCTGGAGGGGACCGCCGGACAGAGGCTGGCCGGCAAGGTCCGGGAACTTGACCTCGACGGCTACATGCTGGCCACTCGCGAGATGTTCAGGCTCGCCGCCTGGTTCCGCCGGGCGGTCCAGGCCGAGTTCGAGTGAGGGGCTCGCGCGATGCGGAACGCGATGCGAGCAGTCGGCATCCCGGACCATGCCGGTCTCGCCTATGAGGTCTGGGCAGACGTCTCCGGCGACACCGGCAAAGTCGACGACCAACACCTCGACGATTGGCTGAAAGGGCTCGCCGGCCAACCGGTCAGCCCGGACTATCACCAAGCCTTCGATCGCTGGCAGGACAGCTTCGTCGGCAGCCGCTCGCGGGTTATTGAGATGATCCTGGCGAGCCGCCTGCTGGTCGGCCACGGCAATGGGTCGGCGACCGACGTCGGCCTGACCCTGCATCGCACCTGGGGCGTGCCGATGATCCCGGGTTCGGCATTGAAGGGCCTGCTCGCCCAGTATGTCGAGACGCTATACGGCCCCGCTGTGGCCGGGCTCGCGCCGGACCGTCCCGATTTGTCGGAAGAAAACAAGCAGCGTGCCCGATACCAGGGTGTGACATGGCGGGACCGGCGCATCCTGTTTGGCCCGGGCGAGGTTTACCGCACGCTGTTCGGGTCGTCCGATGCCGACGGCGAGAACGGCCTTGGCCGCGCCGCTGCTATTCGCGGCGCCGTCGTGTTTCACGATGCGCTGTACGTCCCCGGAAGCGCACCAGACGACAAGCCCTTGGCTTCCGATGTTCTGACTGTCCACCAAAAAAGCTATTACGATAGCGCGGGCCAAAACGCTCCGTCGGATTATGACGACCCCCACCCGGTGCGATTCCTTAGCGTCCGGCCTAAAACCTCGTTTCTGATTGCCTTGAGCGGGCCGTCCGACTGGACGGACTTTGCCATCGAGTTGCTCAAGCGCGCACTCGCCGAATGGGGCGTGGGTGGCAAGACCAGCCTCGGCTACGGCCGTGCAAGCACTTTCCGGGTGATCACGGTTCGCCCGAAAGTTACAAGCGAGATTGTGGCGAGTTTCTCCGCCTGGCTGGAAGGATTGAGGGAGGACACTGCGCGGCACCGGTTAAAGAAGGTCCGCACCGAGTGGCTGGATCGGCTGCGACTCCTGTCGATCGCCGAGCGCGAGGTGGCCGCTGACTTGATTCGCACGCACGTACGCCGCTCCAAAATTGGAAAGGAAACCGATCAGCTGATCGCCGAACTCGATGGTGACTGTCGGCCTCAATGAAAATGAAATGCCGAACGGCGGCGTACACTTCCACGGCAAACATCCCCGGCCGCCCCCCAAAAAAGGAGACAGCCTAACCACTGGCCGGATTTTGCTCCGGCGCGGCAGCACCTACCATCGCCGCTACGCGGCCCAATTTGCCACAGCCCTACACATCAATTCACGATGTAGATAAAGTCGTACGCTAGAATCCGCATGTCGTGCATGCTGACGTACTGACACTCGCGGTTCTCGCTCAACGCGACCATAGCGCCAGCAACTGTTGGGGGCTTTTGTCCGCCGGTAATGTCGACGATGATGTGGCGATCGTGAAGCCCTTCCCGGTTCAGGGCCTCGTAGGCGTCGTGAACGGCCTGCACCAGAGCGGTCGCGTTTTCGAAGTCGATGCCGGCGGCATACGCCGGCTTCCCCGTGAGTTCGTGGAGGGAACGGATTCGAGGAGCGGTGCTTCGGTCCAGAAACATCGATCCGAACAATTTCACGAATCGCTCGAACTCGTCACAGGTGCCCTGTCGCTTTCCTCCTGTGATCGACTCGATGGTGCAA
This sequence comes from Rhodospirillales bacterium, assembly GCA_016712595.1. NCBI lineage: Bacteria > Pseudomonadati > Pseudomonadota > Alphaproteobacteria > Rhodospirillales > Rhodospirillales bacterium. The sequence continues at coordinate 1,821,957 of JADJQT010000001.1, read as the reverse complement.
GACGGAATGACGACAATTTCACGAAGCCATCCGCTGTGGTGAGCAATGGCCTCAGCCGGCATCCGCCATGGCGATGAGCCGAGTCTATCGCGGACTTCGCGCTGGCGGATATCCTGTCCGTGAATGTCTGAATCGACCAGTTTCACGCCGGGGGGACTGAGGAACAGGATCACGGCTCGTCGCGGCAGGGGTTCGGTCTGTTCGACCGAAATCCTCAGATTTCTGCTGGCACGGCGCGCTAGCACCAAAATACCTGCGGCAACGATCGGAAAGAGGCATAGTGACGCCCAGGAGAACCCAGGCCATGAGCTAACCGCCAACGTCTCTGCCGCATCCGTGCACCAACTGAGGGTGATCAACAGCGGCAGGACGACCAGAATGACACGCCAATCTGCACCGCCGAAAGACTTGAGCGCGACGGCGGCTATGAATGGGACCCGTGTTACCCGTCCTCGGGCCGCCTCCCGCCCCCTCGCCTTCCCGCCCGATTGGCTCTCGCTGGTAATCGTAAACCCCTCTCCCAGCCGGCCCAGCGCAATTCCCCAGGTGAGCCATCTCTACCCCTCACTGGCCGCATGCAGGGGCAGCTCGGCTTCTTATCGCTTGCCCTTCTCTTACTGCATTTACCCCTCTGAGCACAAGACGGCTTCCTTCAGCGGCAGGTGAGCACTCCGAGGGGGGAAGAAAGATTGCCAAAATATAAGGCGTTTCAATCCGCTTCCTTCAGCGGCGGGTGAGCACTCCAGAAATGAGCAATTCAGATATCCGCAATCTCGGTTTCAATCCGCTTCCTTCAGCGGCGGGTGAGCACTCTGGGCTTCGCGACATGCCGCTTTCGCTCGAGGAGTTTCAATCCGCTTCCTTCAGCGGCGGGTGAGCACTCCTGCTGAGAGTGCACCTATGTCTTTCATCAAGTTTCAATCCGCTTCCTTCAGCGGCGGGTGAGCACTCCTTATAGAGTTACTTATCTGTATGCTCAACTTCGTTTCAATCCGCTTCCTTCAGCGGCGGGTGAGCACTCCTTCGATGCAGAGACAAACGGCCTTTGGGGCCAGGCGTTGTTTCAATCCGCTTCCTTCAGCGGCGGGTGAGCACTCTTGCTTCTTCTCTCAGTCAAGAGGAGAGGCAGGAGAGTTTCAATCCGCTTCCTTCAGCGGCGGGTGAGCACTCCCCCACCAACCTGACCGCGAACGGCACCGACGCGAGTTTCAATCCGCTTCCTTCAGCGGCGGGTGAGCACTCTAGCATCACCTTCCCCTTCACAACCAACGACTTCGTGTTTCAATCCGCTTCCTTCAGCGGCGGGTGAGCACTCTTACCCTCTCGAAACCACTTGGTGCAAACGGATTTTTTACCATACTTTCCGCGGGCTGAAGGGGCATCAAGCATTTTCGGAAGCCTTTCGCCCTCGAAAGCCTCCCCAAAACTTGGTTTTCTCGATATTTTTCATAAGCGTGCTGCTTCTTCCACGGGGTCGGAGAACCGATTCCGACGAAAAGACCCGCCCTGAAAGCCGAGGCCACTATGGCGACGCTCGCCGGCGACGACAACCTTTTCGAACGCGCCAGCCGGCTCGACCGGTTGGAAACGGCGTGGGCGCGTGTCCGCACGAACGCCGGCTGCGCGGGCGCGGACGGTGTAACCATCGAGGCGTTCGGGCAACGGGCAGCCCCTCGCCTGCTCGGCCTGCATCGGCGGCTCCGCGACGGGACCTACCGGCCGCAGTCCTTGCGATTGTTCGAGATTCCGAAGACGGACGGCTCGCCTCGTCAACTCGCGGTGCCGGCGGTGATCGATCGCATCGCCCAGACCGCGATCACGCAGGCTCTGACACCCCTTATCGATCCGTCCTTGGAAGACGTTAGCTTCGCCTATCGGCCGGGCCGGTCCGTTCAGCAGGCGGTCGACACGATCCGTCGCTGCCGGGAACAGGGCTTCGACTGGGTGCTGGAAGGCGACATCGAGCGCTATTTCGACCGCATCCCGCACGAGCCGCTGATGGCGAAGGTGGAGGAGGCACTGGCGGGATGGGCCGGGGCGGACCTGGTGGCCGACCTGATCGCGCTGTGGCTGGAGGCTGGAGCGCTCTCGCTCGACAGCCCCGGCGTCGGCATTCCGCAGGGTTCGCCGCTCTCGCCGCTGCTCTCCAACCTCTACCTCGATGCCGTGGACGAACATTTCGTCAAGCTGCATGCCAGGCTGCGGCTGGTTCGGTTCGCCGACGATTTCGTCATCCTGGCGCGCGAGGAAGCCAAGGCGGCGCAGGCGCTGGAACAGATGCGAGGACTGCTGGCGGAGCACGGCCTCGGCCTAAACCCGGAGAAGACCAAGGTCGTCAGCTTCGATAAGGGATTCCGCTTCCTCGGCCACCTGTTCGTTCGATCGATCGTGTTACCGTCGCCGAAGTCGGCAGAAGAGGAAGGTCAGGGCGCCGACGCCGGCGAGCAGCTGTTGCGGTGGATCGCCACCAGGGACGCGGAGCAGGCAACGGCCGAGGCGGAGCTCGCGGCCGATCGGGCCGCCGGGCTCGATCCGGGACTGCGCGTGCTCTACCTCCTGGAGCCGGGCCGGGTGCTGTCGTTGCGCAATCAGGCGTTCACGGTGGTTCAGCAGGGCCTCGGCGGCCGGCAGGAACTGATTGCGATCCCGCCCAAGAGGGTGGACCGGATCGAGATCGGTCCCGCTTGCGCCGCCGATGACGAAGCGCTGCGCCAAGCGCTCGCGACGGACACGGTCATTCACTTCGTCAATGGTCACGGCGAGACCATCGGCATACTGGCGCCGCCCGAGACCGAACACGCGGCGCTACATCTGGCACAAGCGCGGACCGTGATGGCGGAGGAGTCACGGGTCGATCTGGCGCGCCGGATCGTCGAGGGCCGGCTGCGCAACCAGCGGGCGCTCCTGCATCGGCTCAACCGCAAACATCAGAACGCGGCGGTGCTTGAGCCCTTGACCCGGCTCAACAAGATGATCCGGCGGTTGAGCGTTGCGTACGACGTGCCGGCGCTGCTGGGACATGAGGGGGCGGCGACCGCCCTCTACTGGCCGACGCTGGTGCTGTTGGTGCAGCCGGACTGGGCATTGGCGAGCCGGGACGGCTTCAAGCGGCAGCGGCGCCCTGCAGCCGACGCTTTCAACGTCGTCCTCAATTATCTCGCCTCGCTGTTGGGGCGCGATCTGTTTGTGCTGGCGGGCCGGCACGGTCTGCATCCGGGGTTCGGGGCACTGCACTCGGCCGGGGACGGCGAACATGCCTGCGTCTACGACCTGATGGAGGAGTTCCGGGCGCCGCTCGCCGAAGGCTTGGCAGTCTACCTGTTCAACAACCGCATCGTGCAAAAGGAGATGTTCGCGACCCTCGGGGACGGAACCATCCGGCTCGGCCGCGAAGGGCATGGGCCGATCATCCGCGGCTACGAGAACTGGCTCGAGCGAGACATCAAGAGCCCGCGCACCGGTAACCGTGTACAGTGGCGGCGGCTGGTGGAGGAGCAGGTGGTCGCGTATGCCGAACATTGCCGGGGAAAAGAGCCGTACCGACCGTACGCCATGGATTATTGACGAGGAAGAGAGGGCGATGGCGCGGGTCGAGATGCTGATGGTGTTCAGCTACGACATTGGTGACGACCGGCGGCGACGGCGGGTCGCGAAGATCCTAGAAGACATGATGGTGCGGGTGCAGGAGAGCGTGTTCGAGACCCGGTTGTCGGCTCAGGCGACCGAGCGGATTGTTCGTCTACTCGAGCCGGAGATGGCGCCGGGCGATAGTCTGCGCGTCTACGCGGTCGGCGCCGACTCGCTGCCGCGCTGCCGGCAGATTGGCGGCGCACCGATCATGGAAGACCATGACTTCTGGTTGTTGTGAGGTGGCGGGCTCCGCAGACGGGCTGGCGGGACGGCTGTTGAGTCCGGCGCGCCGGGTTGCGCTCACCGATCTTCCGGAGCAGTGGTTCCACAGTATCGTGGTGGTGCGGTGTCGTGGCGCGCGGTCGGTGGTCGACGTTCCGCAATTCGCGGGTAAACTGCGTGGCGCCTGGGGGGAACAGCTGAAGGCGACGGCATCGGCGGAAGCGATCGCCGGCGGCGCCTGCGGCTGGCAGCCACCGTGCGCGCTCGACGTGTTCTTCCGCACCCAGGGCCGGATCACCCCGGCACTCGAAATCCCCAAGCCGTATGTGCTGGCGTTGCTCGCGGACGGCGCCGACCTACTGGTGCGGCTGACCCTGTTCGGCTTCGCCACCGATTGGACGGAGACGGCAGCAGAGGCGCTGGTCCGAGGTTGCCGGACGGCGTCTTGTCGGGGTCGGCTGCTGGAGGTGATCGACAGGCGGTACTGGAGCGAGGAGTCGATCCCGACCGCCGAGGCGCCAGCCGCCCTGGTGCTCGCGTTCGAGACGCCGCTCGAGATCCGTCTGAAGCACCCTGCCGAGCGCGATCGCACTGATCAAACGAACGAGAGTTCTTTCAACCTCGCGACGTTGATCGCGACCCTCGGCAACCGGGTGAGCGGGCTGGCGCGCTGGCAGGATGCATCGGTCGATTCAGACTTCCGTGCGTTGAAGGATCAGGCGGCGGCACTCGACGTTCAGGTGCTCGATCATCTGCCCGATCGTTGGAAGCGTTTTTCCCGCCGCCAGGGACAGTGGATTCCGATGGCCGGTCGGCGCCTGGTGGTGATGATTGAGGGCGGGCTGGCGCCGCTGATGCCGTTGCTCGCGATCGGCGAGATCTGCCACGCCGGCAGTCACACAAGCCTAGGACTAGGGCGGTATGCGCTGCTGGTGCCTCGATAAACAGAGATTTGATCGGTGGTCGTTGTTGAAGTCTTGGGTTCTCACGGTTCAAGATTAGCATTTCCGACTGGTGCCGCTGCAGCTGCAGCGGCCCGTTCTCCGGCCGCCGGGGACGCAGGCGGACGAAGCACTCGCCGGCGATGAACATCTCGCGCGATCAGTGCCTGCAGGCCGTAGAAGTCGGTGATCCCGTCGGCGTCGGCCTCGTCGGTCCACTCGCGCCGCAGCTGCGGCAACCAGGCGAACAGCCGGCGCGAGCGCATCGCGCTTTCGAGCCGCTTGCGGCGCTCCGCGCTCGCGTCGGAACAGCCGCTGCATCATCACAGCCCCTTGCCGTACTGGTAGACGTAGATCCGTCGCGGCAGCGGGGTTCCGGCGGCGAGCTGGGAGTCAGCGCCCCGTCGATCTCATCGAGGCCGCGATACTCGACGCTGCGGCCCTCGTAGATTACCCGGGCGTAACCGGTGGCGCGCGCCTTGTCGAGAACGTCGATCAGCGCGGTCAGTTCAGCGGGGCTGGCCACCAGTCGGTCATCCATGTGCTGGCGACGGCGACGCGCGTGTGTCGCCGCAGGATACCGGACGGCGCGGGCGATCGCGGCGGTTGGTCCGCAGCCGCTGTTCGGCTTTCGAGGGTCCGCCACAGCCGATCGCCGAATCGGTCGATGCCTGCCAACCAGCCCGCGGCGCGGGCGTAGACCCGGCAGTCGGGCGTTTCGTTGCGTTCGCGGAGCTTCTGCCAATCGAGACGCTCGAAGCCGCGGCGCGTCTTGACGCTGACCAGCTGCTCGGCGACCAGCTGCTTGATGCGCTCGGCATCGATGCCGAGCGGCACATGGACGTAGCCGGCCGGCCAGGCGACGCCGGCCTCGATGTCATCGTCGATCGGCGCATCCAGGTGAAGCGGCTCGAGGCCGCCGCCGGGGCTTTGGGCAAGCGCCTCGAGGTGACCGTGCGCTGATCTTTAAGTTGCTGTACATGCTCGCGTATTTTGCTCTTTCTGCCCCACATGGGCCTCGCTGGTGGCCGCCAGCGAGCATACTGTCTGCACTACCACAACCCACAGGAGCACGGACCGATGAGCCACTACAGCAAGAAAGCCAACGCCCGCCGCGCCGCGACCGCCGCGCGGATCGATCCCGAGACGGTTCGCTTTTTCCAGACCGACGAGGGTTGGACGTGGGCGCCGATCGATGCCACCGCCGCGTCGGCCGAGCTGCCGGCCGCCGACGCGGCCGTCGAGAGCTTCGAAGACGCCGCGCCGGCGCGCACCGCCAAGACGCGGGCGGTCCGGCCGCACCGCGCTTTGGGCCTGATCCGCCCGGACCAGATCGCCGAATGCTGGGAAGGCGTTTCGCCGGACCTTTGCGGCGCGCTTTGGGCGGCGATGGCGCATGTTCCGCTCCATACCGGCGAAACACCGCCCGAGCCGGACATCGGCGCCGTTTCGACCGTCTGGCAGCACTTCACCCAGGACCAGCAGCGGGCGCTCAACGCGCTTGCCAAGGCCCGCAACGCCGCCCAGGCGAAGAACGCGCCGCCGGCACCGCCGGCCCGCCGCGACGCGCCGCGTGGCGCCTGGCTTCGCGAAGGCGAAGAACGGGCCGAAGCGGGCGCGTTGCCGCCGGTCCCGGACTTCTCCGCGGCAACCCATGCGCCGTATCGCAAGAAGCTCGCGGCGTTGGTCCATCTTGCCGAAACCGGCGATATCGCCGGGCTGCGCGCCGTCGAAATCAAGCCCTATTCGTCCTCGCCGAAGGCAATGGCGCGCTATCGCGACCTTTGCGTCAAGGCGCTCGAGAACGCCCCGCGCGAGGACCAGGCGGCGTAGGTCACGCCGCCGCCGGGCCGGTGACGTTCCAGAACAGCACCGCGTCCGCACCGCGCCGGACGCGGCAAACGTCCCAGGCCTTGGCGTCGTAATGCGGATCGGACGGGAACGGCGGCGACGATCGCGCCGGTTTCCCGAACGGCGCCGGATAGACATGCACCATCGCGCCGGCGACGTCCGCCGGCGCCAAAGCCCGCCCGATTTGGACGGCGTGCCGGCGGGCGTCCGGCCATGCCTGCGCCAGGCCCCGCGCCAGCACCCCCGAGCCGGCCGCGCACCAGACTTCGTCGGGCGCCACCCCCGTAGCCCGTGCCGCGGCAGCGATCGCCGCGATCGCTTCTGGGAAATCCAGCCCGAACGGCATCAGCCGGGCGCCGCTGACCGCGCTATAGGCGCGGGCACGGGCGCGGGCGCATGACAGATACCCCGGCCGAACCTCGACGACCTGGGCGCCGAGAACCCGCGCCTGGGCGGTTCGCGGATGCGGGCGGGCGCGGGCGGCGACGAACAGCGTCGCCCGCTTGCCCAGCGCCGCCGCGACCTGGGCGATCGCCGTTTGCGCGCCGCCCTCCGCCGGCGTGGCGTAGACCAATTCGTCGGCGGTGGCGAACAGCGCCGGCAGGAACCGCGCCTTGGTGCCGCCCGGGAAGCGGTCGTCACGGACGACGAGGATGCGCTCGTGGGTTTCGACGATCGGCGGCGCGACGTCCATGGCGCGACCCTCTACGCCGCCGCGGGATCGTCGTCGAGGACGGCCTCGCCACCCGCGTCCGCCGCCTCGGCGAATTCGACGGCGCCGCACGCTTCGGTCGCCCGGCGGGGATCGCCCTTGACGAAGACCAGCACGCTCTGGTGGGTCTTGCCCAGCTTGCGGGCGGCCGTGAACTGCCGGCCGACCCGCACCGGCAGCGAGCCCACCGCCGTGACCAGCACCGCCTCGTTGTAGAGGCGCAGGCCGGCGCGGACGAAGGCGTCGACCGTATGCCCGGGCAGGCCGTAGTAGCAGCCGTCGGCACCGCGGGCGTCGCCGACGACGAAGCAGGCGAAGCGATCGGGCTTCAGCAGGCGGCAAGCCGCGGCGACGATCGCCGTCAGCGCCTTGCGGAACCGCGGATAATCCATGGTCGATAAATCCCGCGGATCGTCCGAGTAGCGTTCGAGATCGGCATAGGGCGGGCAGGAGAACACGAAGTCGGCTTCGATGCCGGCGGCGATGGCGGCGATATCGCGGGAGTCGCCTTCCCGCCAGTCCGGCGGCGGATCGCCGGCCAGATGCTGCTGCGCCCGGTTGGCGGCGATCTGCTCGCCGCGAAGATCGACGCCGACATACCGCCGGCCGAGGCGCGAGGCGACGATGCCGCGCACCGAGCCGCCGGCGAACGGATCGAGGACCACGCCGCCCGGCGGGCAAAACCACCGGTAGGCGATCTCGCACAGCATCGGATCGAAGATCGAGGTGCCGGAGCCGGCGTCGAGGATCTGCCGCGAGACCGGATCGCTGGGCGCGCGATCGCCGTGCACGAACGTCAGGTTGCCGCGCGCCCGATCGAGCGGCATCGCCGCCCCTGCCGGGATGGCGTCAGAGCGGTTTCACGGTGAGTAGAATCTGGATTCCCCCGGGGGGGGGGGGTTGTGTGATTATGGGATGGCCCGCCCCTTTCTGCGGCATCCGGTAGGATGGCGCCTTGAGGAAGGAGGGGACGGGCATGGACATCGCGGTTCTGGGGATTGATCTGGGTAAGAACGTCTGCAGTGTTGTGGGGCTGGACGGGTCCGGTCGGGTGATGCTGCGGCGGCGGGTGCGGCGCGAGATGCTGGAGCGGCTGGTTGACGGGTTGCCGCGGTGCGTTGTGGCGATGGAGGCCTGCTGTGGGGCGCACCATCTCGGGCGGGTGTTTGGCGGCCAGGGCCATGAGGTTCGGCTGATGTCGCCGGAATACGTGCGTCCGTACGTCAAGGCGCAGAAGAACGACGACCGCGACGCCGAGGCCATTGCGGAAGCGGCGACGCGGCCGACGATGCGGTTTGTGCCGGTGAAGAGCGTGGCGCAGTCCGACGTGCAGGCGCTGCATCGGGGGCGCGAGCGGCTGGTGGCGGAGCGCACGGCGCTGATCAACCATCTGCGCGCTCTGTTGCTGGAGCGCGGGATCACTGTCCCGCAAGGTCGCGGAAAGCTGGCGGTGGAGCTGTGCACCTTCGCCGACGAGGACGACAGCCGGTTGAGCCCGCGCATCCGGCTGCTGATCGAGGATTTGCGTCGCGAATGGCGGACCCTCGACGAGCGGATTGCCGGCTTCGATGCGGAATTCGCGGCGCTGGCGCGCGAAGACGAGGCGGCGCGCCGGCTGATGACGATCCCCGGCATAGGCACGATCAATGCCACGGCGCTGGCGGCGGCGGTGGGCGATGCCCGGACCTTCGGGCGTGGACGCGACATGGCGGCATGGCTGGGTCTGACGCCGCGACAGCGGACCACCGGCGGCAAGCCGCATCTGCTCGGGATCAGCAAGCGCGGCAACCGCTACCTGCGCAAGAACCTGATTCATGGCGCGCGAGCGGTTCTGCCGCGGCTCGCTGATCAGCCGACGCCGCTGGGAAGATGGGCGCGGGGCTTGCTGGCGCGCGCCCGAAGAACGTCGCCATCGTCGCCTTGGCCAATAAGCTGGCGCGGATCGTCTGGGCGGTGCTTGCCCATGGCCGGGCTTACGACGCGGAGCTTGCCGCGGCATGAAGATCCGGGGACGGTACGCGCGTCGCAGTGACGACCGGCCGACGGTGTCTGCGGGTGGTGGAAAGGAAGATGGCCTGACAGTCGAACGGCAGCCTGTAACCCTGGCCCATTGAACGGTCGATCGAGGCCGTTGTGATTATGAGGACCAAGCTGCGCGGATCTCCATCTTGGCCGGGCAAAACCCGAGACCGGATACGTTGACGCAGACTGGACAGCGCCAAAGTCCGAAACACCCCTTGCGGACGGGGCGGGCCATACGTTCATCGGTTTCCGGTTTTGGTGGGCCGGAGGCGGCGATGGGTTGGCGTCGAGGGCAGTCGTATTCGCAGGACCTGCGCGAGCGGGTGCTGGCGGCGGTCGATGGCGGGATGACGGCAGCCGACGCGGCGGCGCTGTTCCGGGTGAGCGTGTCTTACATCTACAAGGCGCGGCTGCGGCGGATGCGGACCGGCGAGACGACGGCGCGGCCGCAGCGCTGCCATCTTGCCCGCAAGCTGGCGGTCCACCACGAGGCGATCAGCGCTGAGGTCGCGGCGCGGCCCGACGTGACGCTGGCCGAGCTGCGCGCCTGGCTTTCGGAAAAGCACGGCGTTACCACCAGCATCGGTGGGCTGTGGAATACCCTCGACCGGCTCGGGCTGACGCTCAAAAAAAACCGCGGCATGCCGCCGAGCAGGAGCGCGCTGACGTTGCCGCCGCCGGCGACGCCTGGCGACAGCGGCAGCCGAAACTGAACCCCGCACGCCTGGTGTTCATCGACGAGACCTGGGCGACCACCAACATGGCACGCACCTGCGGGCGTTGCCGGCGCGGCCAGCGGCTGCGCGCCGCCGTCCCGCACGGCCACTGGAAAACCTCGACCTTCGTCGCCGCCCTGCGCAGCAACGGCATCACCGCCCCTTTCGTCATCGACGGCGCCATTAACGGACGCGTCTTTCGCACTTACGTCGAGGAGGTTCTGGCTCCATGCCTCGCCGAAGGCGGCGTCGTCGTCATGGACAATCTCGGCGCGCACAAGGTCGAAGGTGTCCGCCAAGCGATCGAAGCCGTGGCGCCAGCGTCCTCTACCTGCCACCCTATTCTCCGGACCTCAATCCCATCGAGCAGGTCTTCGCCAAGCTCAAGCAACTCCTCAGAACTGCCGCTGCCCGCACCATCAACGACCTCTGGACCAAAATCAGAAGCCTCCTCGACAGCTTCTCCTCCAGGGAATGCACAAACTACATCACCAATTGCGGATATCGACAGTCATCGTGAAATCGCTCTAGCCGGCCGCGGCAATCGCCTTGCCCCTGCCGTTGCCGCGCGCGCCGGACGTCGCATACTCCGCCGCCGGCAGCGGCGAGAGATGGGCCAAGCGGATTACCGGGACTTCCCGCAGCCCCGGCAGGCGCGCCGCCAGATGCCGGCCGTGACCGGCGATGATTTCGGATCGCCATCCGCTCGATCGCCTCGGGCTGAAACCGCACATTGGTCATCGTCGGCATTCCGGAGAGATGCGTCGGCGGCATGGCTAGCCGGCAACCCAAATTCGGCGCCTATCGCTGGCGCTATGCCGCGCTTAATCGCCCCGTGTTGCGAAGGCGCCGGGAAGTACCTACGGCCAGATCAACCGGACCATCGCCGCTGTCGGATCCTTCGTTGATCCGTTCGGGATACCCGTCCTAAGGCTCGATCCGCCGCTTCGCCTTCGGTATTCTCGGATGTTCATTTGTTCCTTTTCGCTCCACGCCTTTGACGGATAAGCTTTCCTTCTAGGGTTAGAAGAGCTGCAAGGGTTTTACTCCACAACCCTTCCACGTTATCCCGTTGTAATCTATAACTTGCTTTATGGGTTGGAAGCGTTGGAAAGGTTTTAGTTACATACATATTACGTATGCGCGCCTAATACGTAGGGCGTCACAGCCCTTCCATCCCTTCCAACCTTTCACAGTATGCTGGAAGATCAATGGCTTACCGGGCAGGCGTCACGGAAGCCAACTCTTCCAACGCCTCCAACCGTTCAAGAGTTTTTGGCAAGTCAAAGACTTGCGCTCGCGCACGAGCGAGCTTCAACCGTTCTCCGCCGGAACTGCGGCGCGATGCCCGCCATGTTCGTTGCGGCGGGCGTCGTCCGCCTCGACGATCGCCGCCGCCATCTCGTTGAGCGCAATATCAAGATAGTACACGCCGTTGGACAACCATTTCGCGACGCCCATATCGCCCAGGCTCAGCCCAAAGCGGGTCTGTGAAATCGGATCGCGCGCCTGCTCATCGCACCAGAGCACATACGCCCGGTAGAGACGCTTTGCGCGAACGTTGCCGACCCCCGGGCCGCGAACGCACCACTCGCTAAGGAACGGGCGGAGCGGATCGCTTTCGATGCGGTAATCAGACGTCGCCGCCCGCACTTCGCCGGGGATGTTCAACCCGTCCGCGAGGTACAGCCGCGCGCCCTCGAGGAGCCAATTCAAAACGCCTGGCGCTTCCGCGCGCAGCCGCTGCAGCAGTCGCTTGTCTCGCTCCTCCGGGGGGATCGTCTGGTCGAACGGCACCAGCAGAAGCCGCCGCCAGGTGCCCTCGTCCTGTCCACGCACCTTCGGGCGGTTGTTGCAGCTGACGACCAGCTTAAACTGCGGAGCGAACTCGAAGAAGCCCTCGCGCAGGTGCCGCGCCAGGATGGTGCTTTCCCCCGTCAACGTCTTGATGACCGCCTCCGAAAACGCCCGGCCGAGTTCGGGTTCGGATGCTGTCACCAGCCGCACACCGGGCAACCGGGCGATATCCGGCGACGGTTCCGAGCCGCGCTTGCGATCGTCCTGCAGCAACGACGCGAACGGCAAAATCTGCACGTAATCGCCCATAACGAAGCGCAACGTATCCAGCAACGTCGACTTGCCGTTTGCTCCTGCACCGTGAAACATCACAATCAGTTGCTCATGCGTATAACCGGTCACGCAGTAGCCGAACCACCGTTGCAGAAACTCGCGGACCCGGACGTTCGGAAGAATTGTGGCGAGGAATTCGCGAAAAACAGGAAAACCCGCGTCCGGATCGTATCGAATCGGCATCAGCTTCGTTAGATAATCTTCCCGTCGGTGCGGGCGACAGCGAAGATCGCGGTCGAGTTCCATCGTGCCATTCTTGACGTTGGCGAGTTCTGGCCGTGCGTCGAGTGCCGCCAAGGGCACGTTCAGATGCGGGCGCGCCTCGCGCAGCATCGCGCTGATCGCCCAGGACGATCCGGATCGCCGAGCGTGCGTCAGCAGTGCCTTGGCGCGCTCGGGATGTTCACCCATCAGCTTGCGGCTCTCGCCGCGGATCGCGTTGGCCGTGTTCTGCGCCGCGACCTGCGCCCGGTCTTCGCCATCCTCGCGGTTCCAACGGCCTTCGTGCCACGCGTGCCAACCGAGGCCATGGACGGAACAGCAGTCCTGGCCGAACCGTGCCTGCAGACGCCGGGCATTGCCGAGGTCGTTTAGCGTCCGCCAGGCGCAATAGCTGTCGACATCGCCGTCCCACTGGCCGTAGGGCAGCTCGTCCGGGCTTTCGATCGGCGGCAATTCCGGCGCATCGTTGATCCCTTCGACGACCCTCGCCTCGCGGGAACGCCCGTCTTCGTCATCGTCGTCGGGATCGCTCATGCCGCCCTCGCCGCTGACAGTGGCTGCAAGTGTCGTCTGCCGATGACAGCAAATCGGCGATCGGGCGAGGCGCGCAGTTGTTTTACCGGGCTGACACCGCAGCCGCAAACAGCAGCATTGAATCTATTCGTCATGACCCTCGTCCTACTGACCGAGGGCTGTTTTACGCTCCTACAGAAGCGCTAAAAAGCGCCATAAAAGTCGCCGAAAATCATTTTCCAGCTTTCGTTTAAGGCTGATTATTCGGCTGACAATTTCCTGTATACGGGTCCTATCTTGCCAACGATCGATTTGACTGTTGGAACATTATGACCTGGAAGCGAGTGCCCCGCCCATTCTTGCAAGTACCGAGCTTCCTCTGTGACTGTAGCGGCGAGTTCTCGGCGCGCAGCACGCAGCTGCAGTTCGGCGATGATCTCCGGCATAATCGTGGGTCGACCGGGGCGCCGCGCCACCTTGCTATAATGCGCGGACACGTTGGGGGCTTCCGCTGTGGCAACGGCTTCCGAGGGCTCGAATACCCGCACTGCCACGAACTCGAGACCGCCGCCGCGTGCGCCGCAAAGGCCGAATTTTGGACACAGGACGTCCCACAGATCGCCCGGGATAACCTTCCGGCAAATTTCGGATCCCAGCGGTACTGGATAGCCCGAAGCGACCAACCTACCCGTCCGCAGGCGGCCGATGAAGTCAGCGAGGAGCGCGCCCCAAGCTCGCTCGGAGGCACGGACCAGCCAATTAACTCTGTGTACCCGGGAATATGTGTCCTGGTCTACGGACGGCCACGCACCGCCCGAGACAATAAGCGTTTGCCGGTGCTTGCCCGCCGCCGCATGGAATGCCTGCACGTACGCGTCCCACAAGGCGGGATCGGAGTATTTCTCGATCGCATCGCTGAGCGACAGGCCTTCGTCGCGTGGCAGATGTTGATCAAATGCGCGTCCCATACACCATATTGGTTCATATGGGCCATATTTGACAAGGCGTCAATTGTGCACGCGGTTTTCATGCGCTCGCTAGAGACCCGTTCATGCGGCGCCCGGTAGAGCCCAAACGGTCCGGCGGAGAACATCAGGCTGAAACGGATGTCGGCGAAGGTGAGTTACATGGCACGGCGGAAGCGGCTAGTATGTCCAAGGACACCACGCCGCCGGATGCCAGACTCGTACAGTTGACACACCTGCTAGCAAGGCAGGCAGCCCGAGAATGGTACCTGCGGCACAAGCAGAGAAAGTAGATGCGTGCCGCTATCTATGCCAGATACTCGAGCGACAATCAGAAGGATGCCTCGATTGCGGATCAGATGCGGCTGTGCCGGCTGCATGCCGAGCGCAACGACTGGTCGATTGTCGAGGAGTACGCCGATCACGCGATTTCCGGCGCCTCGCTAATTCGCCCCGGCATTCAGGCGCTGATGGCGGACGCCGGCCGTCGCCAATTCGACGTCATCCTGACCGAAAGCCTCGACCGTCTGTCTCGCGATCAGGAGGACATCGCCGGGATTTACAAGCGGCTGCGTTTTGTGGGAGTGCGGATTGTCACCTTGTCCGAGGGCGAGATCAACGAACTGCACATCGGCCTTAAGGGCACGATGGGGGCGCTGTACCTCAAGGACCTGGCGGACAAGACACGGCGCGGGCTGCGCGGCCGGATCGAGGCCGGTAAGTCAGGCGGCGGACTCTGCTACGGCTACAAGGCCGTGCGCAAGACGGACGAGGCCGGCGACCCCATCTGCGGCGAAAGGATTATCGACGAGACGCAAGCCGAAGTCGTCCGTCGCATCTTCCGCGAATACGCGGACGGAAAGTCGTCGCGAGCGATCGCCTGGGCGTTGAACCGGGACGGCGTAGTGGGGCCGTTCGGCAATTCCTGGGGACCATCGACCATTCACGGCAACCCGAAGCGCGGCAATGGCGTCCTCAACAACGAGCTGTACATTGGCCGGCTGGTGTGGAACCGGCAGCGGTTCGTCAAGGACCCGGAGACCGGCAAGCGGGTGTCCCGCCTCAATCCCGAACACGAGTGGGTCATTCAGGATGTGCCCGAGCTGCGCATCGTCGATGACGCGCTGTGGAAGCGGGTGAAGGAACGGCAGCGTGCGCTCGCCTACACGCCGAAGGACAAGACCAACCCGAACCCGATGAACAGCCGTCGTCGGCCGAAGCACCTGCTGGCCGGGCTGGCGAAGTGCGGCTGCTGCGGTGGTGGCTACACCCTAATCTCCGAGCACCTGCTCGGCTGCGCGACCGCGCGGAACAAGGGCACCTGCAACAACCGGCTCAACATTCGGCGCGACGCGCTGGAGGCGTCGGTGCTGAGTGGGCTGCGGACGCACTTAATGCAGCCGGTGCTGTTCCGCGAGTTCTGCGCGGAGTTCACGGCGGAGATCAACCGGCTGCGGATGGAAGAGCGGGCATCGCAGGCGGCGTGGGAAGCGGAGCTGCCGCGCATCGACCGCGAACTCGACCGGCTCGTCGAGGCAATCTGCAAGGGCGTGGACGCTCTGAAGGTGAAGGACAAGATCGAGCAACTGGAGGCGCGTAAGGCCGAGCTGGCCTCGAAGCTGGCCAACGCGCACGAGCCGCCGCCGCTGTTGCATCCGAACATGGCCGAGATCTGGCGGCAACGGATCGGCGGCTTGCATGAGGTGCTGGCCGACGAGGCCGCGAAGGCCGAGGCGCTTGCGCTGCTGCGCTCGCTGATCGAGCGGGTGACGCTGGTGCCGGAGCGCGGCCAGCTGGCGATCGAGTTGCGCGGTGATCTGGCGGCGATGCTGACGTTTGCCGCGAACAAGCGCAGATCGCCCGGCGAACGCGCCGATTTGGGGGCGCAAGTATCGTTGGTTGCGGGGGGATGATTTGGATTCTGTCATGGGTTTCGTTGGGAGGGAGCCCATGCCGTCTCTGATCACGATCTTCCGGGAGATGCCGGACCCGCGCCGTGGCAATGCGCAGCGCCACGACCTGCTCGATATCCTGGCGATCGCGCTGGTGGCGTCGGTGTGCGGGGCGGAAAGCTGCGTCGACTTTGCCAAGTTCGCCGAGGACCGGGAGCCGCTCCTGCGCGAGTTCCTGCGGCTGGAGAACGGCTTGCCCAGCCACGACACGTTCAGCCGGGTGTTCCGGCTCCCGACCCCGCGACCTTCGCGCGGGCCTTCGCGGCGTTTCTCGCCGACCTCGGCGCCGACGGGACGGGGGTGCTGGCTATCGACGGCAAGACGCTGCGCCGCTCCTTCGACCGCGCCGCCGCCCGCTCGCCACTGCATGTGGTGACCGCCTTCGGCGCGGACGCGCGGCTCAGCGTGCGCCAGCGGGCGGTGGTGCCGGGGAGAACGAGATCACCGCCGCCCGCCTCACTCCCGAACACTTCGCTCGCGCCGTGCGCGCCCACTGGGCCATCGAAAACGGCCTCCACTGGGTCCTCGACGTCACCTTCGACGAGGACACCGCCCGCAACCGCGCCGACAACGGCCCGGAAAACCTCGCCATCCTGCGCCGGCTGACCCTCAACCTGCTGCAAACCGCCCGACCCAAGCTCGCCGTCAGCCGCAAGCGAAAACGCGCCGGCTGGCCCGATGACTTCGCCAGATCCATCATCGGCCAAATGCGATAGCCCTGTTCCAGACAGCCCCGGGCCTTGCCTCGCAGTTTTTTCTGCGCGACAGTACTTGTGATAACGACCTGCGTTCGCCTGCAAGAGTACTGAGCCGTGATGGGAGCATGCCGACCGTCCGCATTATCGCCGATTACGCCGCTAACGGTTTTCTCCTTGCCGACGCCGATGCACGCGCGATCGGGCATCTGCCAATCGACGATGACCTGTTAACGCGCCTTGCCGCGTGGAACGACCGCTACGAGGCCTGCGATCCGCAGGCTTTCGAAGACATCAGCGGATCTTGCTTCGACTTTGTTCGCTTTGCCGCTGATGGCCTCGCCTTGGCGCAGGCGATCAAACGCGCTCTGCCCCGATGGACCGTACGTTTCTGGGACGACGCGCTCGACTGGTTTCTGGCCCGCGATCCACGCACCTACGATCCCACTCGCGCCGAATACGAGGTCACCCTCAAGGATGCCTTGGCCGCACGACCCGGTGCAGCACAGCGCTTGTCCATCGCGTATTACGTGGGCTCATCGCGTCACTACAGCTAAGCAGCGATTCGTAGGTTTGCACACGTTTTGGATTGGCGTTCGTTGTTGAGGTCAGTGACGGCAGCATGGATGGCGCGGTCGAGATGGTCGAGGTCTCGGAAGGTCTGATGGGCGAGGAAATGCCGCTTCAGGTCACGCCAAGCATGTTCGATGTCGTTCAACTCGGGGGCGTACCTCGGCAGCCATTCGACGCACAGCCATGGCCGCGCGGCGAGGGCGGCACGCGACGCCTTGCTGGTATGAATGGGACCGTTGTCGATGACGAGCACGACCGGCTTCGTCGGTCGGCCGGGGCGCGGGCCATGGAGCTCGTCGAGCCGCGTCAGCAGAGCGATGAAATCGCTGCTTCGCTTGCTCCGGCTGGTCTCGACGACCAGCGTGCCGGCCGCGAAGTCGAGCGCGCCGATCATCGCCACCTTGCGCGCCTGGCCGGGCGCTGCGACGCGCAGGTCGGCGCCGCGCCCGGCCCACACATGCGCGAGATAAGGATGGGTGAGCGCCTCGGACTCGTCTTCGAACAGCAGCACGAGGTCGCCGGCCTGGGCCTGCTGCTTCAGCAGACGAAGCCGCAGGCCGGAGCGATCGACGGCCTGGGCGTCCTGCCGCCCCTTCAGCGTGTGCCGGGGTCGCCGCCAGCGAAAGCCCCCTTTTGCGCATCACCACGCTCAGCCGCGACTTGGAAATCCGCTCGCCGGTGCGCCGCTCGATCTCGTTCTGCAACCGCGGCAGCGTCCAGTTCCGCCGATCGGCAACCTCGTCCGTCAGCACTGCCGAGACCACCGCCAGCGCCGCCCGCGCCTTCACCGGCTCCGGCCCCGGTGCCTTGCGGGCGCGCAGGCCCGCCACCCCTCGCGACCGAACGTCCAGCGCCAATGGCGCACGCTGTTCGGCTCGACCGAAAACGCTTCGGCAATCCGAGCGCTCGACCAACCCTGCAGCGACAACAAAATCGACCGCGCCCGATCCGCTTCCGCCCGATCCGGCGAACCGGCCAGCGCACGCAACTCCTCGCACTGCTCCGCCGTCGTCACTACCCGAGGACGGCCCGCCATGACAACACCAAAATCCAGTGATCCCTCCACCAGAGCCTGCCATATGTGGATCGCCCAAGGGAATCCTGCTTAGCACGCTGCACGCTTCCGCTGTGTTCCGGCGCACATCGCCCTACCTCATTGAGATCCATCGGAGGCAAACGCAATGACTATTATCGCGTAATTGTGCATATAGATTGATTTGAATGCGTACGTCCGCCTGCCCAAAATCTGAGGAATATCGTTAGGAACCCATGACCGCACTGCAACTTACTCCTGCCGACCCCGTAACGGCAAAAGCTCCGATCGGATTTGCGCTATGCGCCGATGATTATGGTCTCTCACCCGCCGTCGGCGCAGCCATTCGTCACCTCATCACCGCCTCTCGCCTCTCTGCCGTGAGTTGCATGATGACCACCGAGTACTGGCCAGACGAAGGCTCGAAACTTCGATCCATGGCCGATAGCGTCGATGTCGGTCTGCACGTATGTCTTACCGAAGGCGGGCCGATGGGACCGATGCCGGTACTGGCTGCGCAAGGAACCTTTCCGAAACCGACATCTTTGGTGATTCGCTCCTTGTTTGATCGTATCGACCGGGCCGAGATCGCCGCAGAAATCGACCGCCAGATCGATCGCTTCATTGCCGTAATGAAGCGCCCGCCCGATTTTCTCGACGGTCATTTGCACGTTCACCAACTGCCGGTTATCCGCGCCGCGGTTTTTGACGCCCTCTGCCGGCGCTTCCCGCATGGCAAGCCGTGGTTACGCAATTCCTGCCAATCACTGGGAGAAATGCTCTGGCATCCGAAAGTAGTTGCGAAAGCGCTGACAATCACGCTTCTGGGTCTGGGATTTGGCCGCCTCGCCGCACGCCACGGAATTGCCAGCAACCGCCATTTCCGCGGCATCCGGCCGTTCAGCCCCCGCCCCTCGTTCGCGCAGTTGTTTCCTTGCTTTCTCGATCGAATTGCCCATGGCACACTCGTAATGTGTCATCCGGGGCTCGATGATGGTGAGTATGGCGATCCACGCCACCCACCAAGATTGCGAGCGGAGGAATTCGCATACCTGAGCAGCAGCGCGTTCACTACGCTAATGCAAACGCGCAATGTCGCGCTTGTTCGCTTCAGCGATGTGGCGGCGAAAGAGTTTCAACACCGCCGTGCTACCGCCGACCGCGCATTGCCGGCGGTTTCCCCCGGAGCCGTCTACAAATAAGTTTCGCCCGATGGAAGCTTCTGCCACCGCACTTTGGTCAGCATCGTCGCAAGCTGAAAACTCTCGGTTCGCTTGGTACGGCGATCGAAAGGCGATCACGCAAAGGCAATTTCGCGCTGACGTAATGGCTGTGATGCCGCATTTGCCGGAGAACGCCTACGCGGTCAACCTCTGCGAGGATCGATATCTGTTCACGGTCGCCTTCGCGGCCGTCGCCAGCCGCGGCCAGGCCTGCCTTCTGCCAACGAGCCGCATCGATGCGGACGTTGAGAATGCGAAGCACCTTTTCCCGAATAGCTATCGGTTGCGCGATGATGCGCTCGCATCCTGGATCGGAGACCGCGATGCTCAAGACGGCGCTTTGTCGCTTCCACCGATCCCGACTGACCAAATCGTCGCTGTGCCGTTTACCTCGGGTAGCACCGGTCCGTCCCAACCGCACCCCAAGCGCTGGGGCGAGCTCGTCGAAGGCGCACGCCTCGCCGAACGCCGCTTCGGTTTTGCCGCACAGGACATAACGGCTATCGTCGCCACCGTGCCGCCGCAGCACATGTACGGCTTTGAAACGAGCGTGATGCTACCGCTCGTTATCGGTATCGGTGTTCACGCCGCCAGGCCGTTCTTTCCCGACGACGTGCGTCAGGCGCTGGCGGACTCAGCGCCTCGTCCCGTACTGGTGACAACACCGGTGCACCTTGCCGCGTGCGTCGACCTCACGCTCACCTGGCCGCCGATCGCGTTCGTCATCTCGGCGACGGCGCCGTTGCCGGCCGATCTGGCCGCTCGAGCGGAGCGGACATTTGCAGCCCCGGTACTGGAGATCTACGGATTTACCGAAGCCGGCTCGATCGCCAGCCGGCGAACGGTCAACGAGACCGATTGGCGCCTTTATGACAGTATGACCATTCGCGATGGCTCACTCGTCGCACCACACCTGTCCGGCACAGTGCCAATCAACGATACCATCGAACTACGGAGCGTAGAACGCTTCGCCCTGACCGGACGATCTCGGGATATCGTCAATATCGCCGGCAAGCGCACGTCGCTCGCCCATCTTGATCACGTCCTTCGCGGGATCGATGGCATCGAGGACGGGGTATTCATTATCCCCGATGAAAGCTCTGGGCGTCGAACCCGCCTCGCGGCTGCGGTAGTCGCTCCGTTACTCTCGCGTCGGGACATCCTTACCGCCCTCATGGGCCTCATCGATCCGTTGTTCCTCCCACGTCCGTTGATCATCGTCGATCGATTGCCGCGCAACGCCTGCGGCAAGTTGCTACGGCACGCTTTGCTTGATCTGCTGCATGGACACACCGGGGGACGTGACAGGCATCGTTGATGAGTAAACGTACGGCATGCGTTTCAGACGATCACCCCAGCCTCTCCGGACACTTCCCGGGCCACCCGCTGGTGCCGGGCGTGGTGATCCTGCAGCGCGTCATTGCCGCGCTCGAAGATCAGGATAGCGACTGCCGTATGGTGGAAGTGAGCCGGGTCAAATTCCTCAAGCCGCTGTTTCCGAATCAGACGTTCGAAATTGCGATCCAGCAAATTTCAACTGAACGCGTGGAATTCGCCTGCCAATGTGGGGGCATCGTGATTGCATGCGGCCGACTGATCATCACCACGACAGCGGCACTCAAGGCTTGTGCCCAAGATAGGCAACGAACACGCCGAATTCGTTGATGTTCCGCACATCAGCGAACCCCGCGTCTCTAAGCGCCTGGGTGATGGCGCCAGCAGGCACGCAATGCTCGATCGTGTCCCAGAAATACCTCATCAGCGTCCGCGTCTCGTCAACCCTCGTCGTTATGCCGGCCAACATTGGCACGATCCGTCGCAAATAAATCTCTGCGAGAGCATATCCTCGCCGCCCTTTCGGACGCACAATCTCCAAAAGCAAGAGCCTGCCGCCCGGACGCAGGACACGGTAAAACTCAGCAAACGTATCCGAGAGGTCAGCAACGTGGCGCAAGGCATACCCCATCGTGATCGCATCAACACTGGTCGTTCGTACCGGCAGTTGCTCGGCACGGCCTTGCAGCAGGGGAGCGTCGATCATCGCGCGTGCTCTCAGGAGCATTTTGAAGCTGATGTCGATCCCGACCACCGATCCGTGGGGGCCGACGAGTCGCGCCGCCTGACGTGCTACCAGTCCAGTCCCGATCGCGACATCGAGCACCCGCATACCAGCCTTAATACCAGCCGTTTGCAGGGTCCGCCGACGATACCAATTCCCGAGACCGAACGACGCCCAGGAATTTATGCCATCGTACGCACCAGCGGTGCGATCGAACAGGTTTTGTACAAACGCCTCGCGCGCATAATCCTCGCCGTAGTACCGCAATAGCGGTGGATGAGGAGCGACGGACCGTGCCTCCTTTAAAGGATCGTTCGGCATGACAACACACTCACATCGACCAGCTCGGCCATCTTCCAGTTCCGCCGCTGAACTTGCGTCAGAACGGCAATCTGTGCAACGCGATCCTCGACTCTCTTTGCTACTCGCCGATTATCCGGACGACGTGTTTGACGACCGCTTGCACGCGAGCATCGAGATCGCCGATCGAGCCGCGTTGATATTTGCAGTTATCGCCGCCCGCGATATCGGCATTCTTTCGCAACTCGAAACCCCCCGCTCCGCCGCTTGGCTGTCGCAGACGCTAGGACTTGCCAAAGGCTTCTCGGCAGTCCTGGAATGGCTTCTCGAACGGCTGGAAACCGCCGGAATTCTCGCCGTCATGCCGGATGCGAACGTCCGACGCTATCGCCTTGTTGAACAGCCGCCTGACTCAGATCCGGCACAACTTCGCGCCGCGGCAATGACCGTTGATCCGGCCAATGCCGCGACATTTGATCTCCTCCAAACTGCGGCGAGCGCATACCCCGCCCTTGCTCGCGGCGAGATTGCCGGGCGCGACGTTGTACTCAATCCGGAGAACGTCGAATTGTGGCTGCGATACTTCGCCAATACGAACCCACTATATGCAGTCAACAACTGGGTTTCCGCCACAGCGGCGGTCAAACGGCTGGATCGGTGCGACCGCCAGGGTCGTGGTGTGCGAATCCTCGAAGTCGGCGCCGGAGCGGGCAGCGGCAGCGAGAGGCTCCTCGACCTGCTCGAACGGCGCGGCCTGCTATCTCAGGTCCAGACGTTTCACGTCACCGAGTTGAGCGCATTTCTCCGCCGCAAAGCCCGGCGCGGGCTCGCGCGCTTTCGTACGGTACCATTGACGTTCGCCAGCCTCGATATCAACCAGCCATGGGAGGAACAGGAGGCGAAGGAAGCAAGCTTCGACCTGATTTATGCAGTCAATGTCCTGCATGTCGCCCACGATCTTGGCTTTTCCCTTACCCAGGCTCGGAAATGCCTGGCGCCGGGAGGCTGGCTGGTAGCGGGAGAATGCTTGCGTCCCTCCCCGCACGCGCCGCTATATGTCGAACTCATTTTCCGTCTGCTCGAAGATCCCGCCGTCGTCACCGACGCCCTAGCACGCCCGAATGCCGGATTTTTGGAATGGCGGCATTGGCAGGCTGCTCTGCAAGCAGCCGGCTTTTCGACGATCGAGACGGACCCGGATCACGAGCGCATCCTAGAACTCTGTCCTAATCTGTTCATCGGCGCGGTCTGTGGACAGAACTGAACGCTGGCGTCGCCCAAACCGACACTCAGGCGTCTACGCAATAAGCCAGTCCCTCGATCTCTATGTGCAACTCTGGCCGGCAGATGTCGGCGGCAAGGATGATCACTGGTAAATCCGCTCCAAGGCGCTCGGCAATGACCTCCCGCACAAACGGAGCAAACTCGACAATACGCAGATATGCACGCAACACAGCGAATCGGGCGATGCGCTGCCGCGCGGATGCCGCAGCAGCCAGAAGCGCGTCAAGATTATCGATGGTCTCGCCGAGTTGCGCCAGGGGGTCATCCTCATGGCGGGACTGGTGACCTACGATGCTGGCGGTACCGGAAATCAACAAAAGCTCTGCTTCGTCGGCGCGCGGGAGCAACACGGAGCGCGAAAACGACGGACTACGCGGAGCATACCGCTCCGGATAACGAAAGGCACTGACCTGGCGAGGATTTTCGATCTGCAACCCAGGTCCGCGGCAAGCGAGAAACTGTACCGTCAGTCCGGGCACATGACTCCCGAGGGCGGATGCCGCCGGCAAGCGCATCTCGCATCCTGCAGCCGATTCGGCTAGCGCGGCAAAACGGCCGCGACAGAACGCCTGATAACGGTCGAGATCACCGCAGATTGCATGAATGTTAGCAAAGAAATGCCAGACGCGAAGCAGATGCGGATAACCGGCGTCTCGTGCGCAAGCGAGAAGCCGGTGATAAGCGGTGACCGTTGCTGTCTCGATCCCGCCGCATGCAGAATCATCGAGGTGGAGATGACCGAACAGGACCTCGCCATTGTGTGTAGCGACGACGCCTTCGAACAATGAAGATACAGCGGCCGTCGAACCGAACCATGCTTCGAATATCTGTTCGGCGCTTTCGGGAACGGCGAGTGGGACCCAGGCAAGTCGCGCATCGGGAACGCTTGGACGCGTCTCGCCAAAGCCGATCATCGCGAGCAATCGATCATCGGTGAGCACTGTGCTCACCTCGTCCGCGCGGATATGGGCCACGCGAACAGGTGTCGCCTGTGCAATCCTATCCGTCATGTAAGCCCGTCGCTACCAAATCACAGGTGATCCACGGGTAGAGTTCCGTCAGCATAGCGCTCGCGAATGCTGCGCTGGCGCACTTTGCGTGCGGCATATGCGCGCGGAAATTCAATCAGCCATGCGCCAAAGTAGATCAGTTTAAATAGCGCGAGTGGCCAGAAAATCGGCGTACTACCAAATATATCACCGGACAGCATCGAGATAATCGCACGCTTAACACGGAACGTATCACGCGGCATCATAAATAACTTCTGCATAGGTGGCGACGTAAACCGGTAGATAAACCAGGAAACGGTACGAATACCGCCTCTAACTGTCTCCTCGAAGCGACGAAACTCCGGCTCCGACGTTTCGGGGTCTCGCAGATATGCGTCAACAGCATCCGCAGCATAGCTCGCACCGTTCATGGCGAAAAAGACGCCCGTGGAAAATACGGGATCGACGAAGGCAAACGCATCGCCGACCAGCAGGAAGCCATTGCCGCGAATGCGGGAAGAATAGTATGAAAAATTTCCCGTTGCTTGCGCCGCTCCGACGATTTCGGCGTTACGCAGTCGCTTCCGGACCTCCGGACATAGCTGAATTGTCTGCCAGAGAAACTCCGTCGCCTCAACTTTGCGCGTCTTTAGATATGTCGGCGAGCACACCGCACCGACGCTGGTCAAACCATCGCGCAACGGAATTATCCAGAACCAGCCGTGCTCGAACCAGTAGATGCTGATATTACCTTCGTCGTCTCCGGTACGACGAACGACGCTTCTATAGTGGGCGAACAGGGCTGCACTATGATGTTTAGGGTTTTTCTTCTTTAATCCTAGTTTTCGCGACAAGAACGTGTCCCGGCCTGAGGCATCGACAACGAAGCGTGTGTGCCAGAAAAGGCGATAACCGGCGCCGTTACGCGCTTCGACAAGATGCCGGCCGTCACCACCAAACGTCACCTCCCGGACTTTGACTCCCTCAAATGCCGAAACGCCCCGCGCCGAACAATGGCGGAACAGCAGTTCGTCGAATTCCGACCGGCGGACCTGGAACGCGTATCGCGGCGAAAACTTCAGGGCATCTTTGAAGTAGATTGTTTCCATACGATCGCCGGAACCGGCCGGACAAAATTCGGCTCCGTTCTTGACGACACCGATTTGGCGCACCTGTTCCAGCACGCCCAACCGCTCGAAGAGCGGCAGGTTCATCGGCAGCAATGATTCGCCGATATGAAAACGAGGGTGGTAATCCTGTTCCAGGAGCACCACCCGCCACCCTTTTTCAACGAGGAGAGAGCCGAGCGTCGTTCCCGCCGGACCGCCGCCAATTACAACGACGTCGGCCGTCGAGATAGGTGACGCGGTATCGGCGTTGCGATTATAAATGGCTTCCGTCTCCATTGCTCAACGACAACCGAGACCCGTACGAGTATCGAGAATCATGCACGATCTATCGGCCCTTGAACTGGAAGTCGCCACTCTGTTAATCAGCACGCTTGATCTTCCGGACATGACTGCGGAAGACATCGCACCGCAGCAGCCGCTGTTCGGTGACGGCTTGGGGCTCGATTCCTTGATGCGCTCGAACTGGCATTGGCGATAACAAAGAGATATGGCTTTCAGTTACGATCGGACGACGCCAACAACACCAAGATTTTTGCGTCGTTGCGCGATCTGTGCAAGCACATCGAGATAAACCGAGTGAAACAATGACATCGAGCTGCGCCCCGCGACCCCGCGGTACGGGGAGGGTGTCTGACAGTGCTAGGCGGCAGCGGATATCTGCGACGTTACGGTGAGCCAAGCTTGGCAACGCCAACCGGAACGGGGCTCTACGGGCGCCCTGTCGATCATTCATTGGATTGGCACCCGTATCGGTCGTCGCAGCGCGCGCGCGCTGCTTTATCCGATTTCTCTCTATTTCCTGCTGACCGCGGGCGACGTACGGCGGGCCTCGCGTCGGTACCTCCGGCGCATCCTGAGACGCGAGCCCGGCTGGACCAGCATACTGCGCCATATCCATTGCTTCGCCAGCACTATTCTTGATCGCGTGTTTCTGCTGACGGGTCAGTTCGAGCGTTTCGATATCCGCGTGCATAACGGCGCGATAATCCTCGATCAGGTCGCCAGCGGCAGCGGCGCGCTGCTGTTGAGCGCACACCTTGGCAGCTTCGAGGTCCTGCGTGCCATGGGCATTACCGGACGACAGCTCCCGGTCAAGGTGCTGATGAATGTTGATCATAACAGTGCAATGACGCGATTCACCAACGCCCTCAACCCACAAATGGTAGATTCGATCATCCCCATTCAGGGCGTAGGAACACTGCTCGCGGTCAAGGAAGCACTTGATCAGGGATTCTTGGTTGGTGTCCTGGGAGACCGTGTCGTTCGCAACGACCGGGCGATTGCCTGCGCCTTTCTCGGTAGACCAGCCGCTTTTCCGGTTGGCCCGCTGATGATAGCATCGGCCCTGGGATGCCGAGTCATCCTGGCCTTCAGTCTTTATCGCGGCGGGAATCGCTACGATATCTACTTCGAGCCGCTGGCCGATAGCATTTCAACGGCGACAGGGCGAAGCGCCAAAGAAATCGCCCCCTGGCTACAAGTTTATGCCGACAGATTAGCTTGGCATACCCGCCTGTCACCCTATAACTGGTTCAATTTTTTTGACTTCTGGGCAGATGAGCGCCGTGATGAACGAACGTAGCACCACGCGTCTGGCGATGATCGGCGCCGACGGCCTGGTGACACTTCTGCTGTCCAATCTGGTGATCATCGGCACTTGTGGCGCCAGCCTTCTCTGGAACGTTGGCACGGTATGGAACGTTGCTCGTTCAGCCCCGGTCGAGATCGATCCACCGGACCTTCTAGTCGTCCTCGGCATGAGGTTGCAAGACAATGCCGTGACCGCAGGCTATGCCCAGCGGCTCCGGCGTGCCGCGGAACTCTTTCGAGTAAGCGGTGACGCAACGATCCTGATCCTCGGCGGCCGGACCGGAGGGGCATCGATCAGTGAGGCGGAACAAGGGAGACTCTTCCTGATCGCAGACGGCATCCCGGCGGCGCGGATCTGCATCGAGGACCGCTCGACCCACACGCTTGAGAACCTGCACTACGCCCGCGCGCTGCTAGAAAAGCGCGGCGACTTCCCGCTGGCCCTGATCACCAGCCGTGATCATCTGGCTCGTAGCAAGGCGCTCGCGCTCGGACTGAATCTACGACCGGTGTTATGTGCCGCCGAGGAATGCTGGAGCGGCGGCTTCGTTTCGGCGATGCAACTCATCCGCGAGGGATACTTTCTGCATTGGTATAAGATCGGCAAAATCTGGTCGCAGTGGACCAACAATCGCCGCAGCCTTGCGCGAATTTCCTGATGCCTCCCTTGCGCTTGTCAAGGCGATCATCCAAAACTCGCTACAATGACGGTCGTGAAGAGAGCCCTGTTCGTCCGTGCGGTGGCAATCTGTGCTGCCGGCCTTGCCGACTGGCCCGCAGCCGCACCGGTGCTGCAGGGCATCCGGCCTTATCATGGACACGACTTACCGATATTGACTCTCCTCCATTTGCCAGCGACGGAGCGGCGGCGGATCACACCGAGCGTGCGTCTCGCACTGCACGTTGCGGCGAGCGCCCTCGAACAAGCCGGCCTCGCCGAGAACTCTCCGCTTCGCGCCGTCTTCGCCTGTTCAAGAGGCAACGCCGAAGCCTTGCAAGCCGTCCTGACGGAAATCGATGAGCCTGCACCAATGGATTCCCCTCGCCAGTTCTCGCGCGTGGATCACAACGCAGCCGCAGGCTACTGGGCGATCATCCGTGGTCCTGCGGGCGTCAGCGTCAGCGTTGGCGCCTACGACGGAACATTTGCCGCTGGTCTCATCGAAGCGTTCGCCGCCAGCCTCGATGACGCACTCATCCTGTTGGTCGTGATCAACGTTCCGCTGCCGGCCGCACTGCATCGAAGTCGAACGGTGACCGTACCGTTCGCCGCCGCGATGCTGCCTGGCACCGAACCTCACGCGCGATGTCTCGGCAGGTGGCGATGCCACATCGTCGCTCGCCGCCATGAGGATCGGTGCTCGAACCAAGCACTGGAAAATCTACGCATTAGCAATCCGGCGGCGCGATGCCTGCCCCTATTGCAGCAGCTCGCGAGGGGCGAATCCGGCACGGTCGCCCTACCCTACCTTGCGGACCGCTCGCTTATGGTCAAGCATTGGCCATGCTGATCGATCGCGCCGGCATCGCTACGCTGATCCCTCATGCTGGCGCTATGTGCTTGCTCGACGGCGTCCTGCGGTGGGATGACGTATCGATCACCTGCGTGACCTACTCGCATCGGGCACCCGACAATCCATTACGTTCGGACGGCCGCCTGGAGGGGCTCAACGCGCTCGAATATGGCGCACAGGCGGCAGCCATTCATGGCGGGCTCCTCGCCCGGCAGCAGGGACGAGCGGCCGTGCCCGGATATTTGGCGGCAATCCGCCATGGGACACTTACCGTCCGCGATCTCGCCGAAGTAGACGACCGACTGATGGTTTCAGCGCATCTGATACACGTCGATGCCACCGGAGCGATCTACGACTGCTCCGTCAACGCGGGGAATACGCTGATTGCCTCGGCCCGCATCAGCATCGTCAACCGCCCGGACGGCGACAACCAACGATGAGGCTCCTAGGCGCTCTGCTAGCCGTAGCCGGTATCGCCCTGTCGCACTCCGCGCTTGCACAGGCCTGGAAGATCGAGCAGCTCATGGCCAGCATGGCCTTGGTTCGCAGCGAACGCGCCTACTTTCAGGAAGAAAAGCACCTCGAAATCCTCGATCAGCCGACGCAAACCGGCGGCCAGCTCGCTTATAGGGCGCCGGATTATCTACTCAGGCAAACTGTAACCCCCACGTCCGAGACTCTCGAAGTCGACGGTGAGTGGCTCCAGATCGACAATGAAAAGACAAAGGAACGCGTTTTCTTGCCGTCCTATCCCTTCCTTCAGGCCCTGGTTGAAGCCGTCCGCTCGACGATGGCCGGCGATCTTGACCGTTTGAAACAATTCTATTCCGTCCGTCTCGAAGGCGCCGCCGATGCCTGGACTCTGCTTCTCGATCCGCTTCAGCGCGAGGTTGCGCGACACCTGAGCCGCGTTGTCATTCGCGGTCGCGACAACCGTATCGCCAGCGTGGAGACGATTGAAGCGAACGGTGACCGCAGCATAATGACCGTAACCATCAGCAACATTGAATAATGGTTGGACGCGTTCGAGCCTGGTTCGCGCTGGTCGTCTGGCTCGCCGGGCTTGCAATCTGCGCCTGGCTGGTCGTAACGCGCGTCGAGATCGTTTTCGATATAACCCGGTTTCTGCCACGCGACGATCCGGCCGTGCTGCTGCTAGACGAAATTCAAGCGAGCCAATCGGGGCGTTTGCTTTTCATCGGCATCGAGGGCGGTACCGAGGGCCAGCGCGCAGCCGCGAGCGCCGCGCTCGCCGGCCGCTTGCGCGCCACGGGTCTGTTCAGCCGCGTCGACAACGGCACCGTTCTTGGAGACGACGCGCAGGCAAAAGCCTTGTTCGGCTATCGCTACTTGCTCAGCCCGAGCGTTTCGGCGGCACGGTTTACAGAAGCCGGATTGCGAACGGCGCTGCAGCAAGGACTACGTGTCCTGCGCTCGCCGATGTCGATCGTCGAGAAGCGCCTGTTGCCACAGGACCCGACGGCAGAAATGCAATCACTTTTGCGCCTATGGCTCGCCGATCGGCACCAGCCGATGAACCGATCGGGCGTGTGGTTTTCGCCCGACGGCAACCAGGCCGTGCTGCTGGCAGAAAGCCGCGCCGCAGGATTCGACGTACCCGGTCAGAAGGCGGCGATCGCCGCAGTAGGCAAGGAGTTCACGGCTATCAACGGCGAGAGCAAGATGTCTTTGCGGCTCGGTGGACCGAGTGTACTCACGGTCAGCTCGCAAGATCGCATTCGCGGCGACGTCGAGCGATTGAGTCTTGCTGCAAGCATTTTGATTGTCTGTTTACTGTCGGTCGCGTATCGCGCGCCGCGCGCGGTGGTATTAAGCGTGCTGCCCCTGATTTCGGCGATCCTGGTTGGCGCCACCGTCACCTACGCGATCTTCGGTTACGTTCACGGCATTACCTTTGGATTCGCCATCACGCTGCTTGGCGTCTGCGTCGATTACCCCATCATTTTGATGAGTTTCGCAAGGGGCCATCAGTCAGTCCGCCAGCGCCTTCGCCAAATCGCGCCACTTCAGCGATTGTGCGTGACCTTGACCGCCACCGGTTATCTCGCGCTGATCAGTCCAGCTTTCCCAGCACTGTCCCAGCTTGGCGTATTCGCCGCATCAGGCTTAATCACCGCGATGGCAGTGACCCGCTGGGTTCTTCCAGCGTTCCTACCGGAACGCTGGAACGCTCCCGCAACGAGACAACCTTCCAGATGGCTGCAGTATGCGCTACGCGCGCGTTGGCGATGGAGCCGCCCGTTAGCGCTCACCGGAGGTGTTACCGTCCTGGTCTTGCTCACCATCCACCCACCACGCTGGGAAAACGACATTGCGGCGTTAAGCCCGATCCCGCGAGACATGCTGGAGGTCGACCAGCAGCTGCGAAGCGATCTCGGCGCACCGGAAGCCGGGCACTTCGTTGTTATCCACGGCGAGGATCTCGACGACGTTCTGAGCAAAAGCGAAATGGCGGCGACAATCCTCGATGACCTAGTCGCCGCAGGGGCCGCGCAGGGCTATGACGCGCCGTCGCAATTCCTGCCGAGCCGTTCAGTGCAGCGCAACCGGCAAGCGGCGTTGCCAATCCCTGATGTCTTGCGCGCAGCGATGATGGGCGCTGTCACCGGCCTGCCATTCCAACCGGGGCTCTTCGAGCCATTCCTCGCTGACGTCGAGGCGGCACGAACCGGCCCGTTGGTCCAGCGCGATGATCTCATGAATACGCCGCTTGGCAATCTCCTCGGATCGCTCGCCTTTGCACGGAACAACGGCTGGAGCGGACTTATCATGCTCCGCGACGTCACCGACGCCGATGCCATAGCTGCGGCGTTCCATCGCACGCCGATCGACGGCGTGCATTTCCTTGCCGTGCGACAGGAAACCAACCGCCTGCTCAACACATTCCGCGAGGAGGCGCTTTGGCACCTCGCCTTCGGAGGCGGCGTCATCGTCATCCTGCTGGCGCTGGGCCTTAGATCATGGTCTAGGATGGGCTCCGTCTTGCTGCCACTTTTCTTGTCGCTCTTGCTGACAATCGCCGTACTGAGAGTACTCGATCAAGGCCTGACCCTGTTTCACATCGTCTCACTGCTTCTCGTGACCGGCATCGCGATCGATTACGCTATCTTTTTCAGCCAACCGGAGGACGATTCCGATTATGCCGCGCGCGCACTACACGCGATGTTATTGTGCTGCATCACCACGGTGACCTCATTCGGTTTGCTGGCACTGTCAGCGATTCCGGTGCTGCAAGCGATCGGCATGACCGCAACCATCGGCGTCGCGGCGAACTTTCTGCTCGCCTTTCTGCTTGCACGTCCACGCCACATCAGCGTCGGATCGTCATCCAAAAACTCGAGCAGCGCCTGCGCGGAGCGTGCAACGCCCGGTCGCTTGGATTAATTAAGAAATCCTCATTCGCCCCATGCCCGTGTTTGACGAACACCGGCGCCCAGTGCCTGCAAGCGAGGCGCACAACGTGACACCTTCCGCCCCCAGCAACGGCGATCTGCGACCGCGCGCGACGAGCCGGGCCGTGTTTACGCCAATCGAAACTGAACCAATGGCGATCACGGCGTTTACCACTGTCAACGCGCTCGGTCGCGGGCTTCAGGCGTCACTGACGGCGTTATGCAGCGGGACGAGTGGACTGCGCGCATGCGATTTCCCCCGTGCCGAAATTGATACCTGGATCGGCCGCATCGAAGGGCTGGAACACGAAGCAATCAAAGGCTCATTTGCCGAATATGATTGCCGCAACAATCGGCTGGTCCGTCTCGCGCTGTTGCAGGACGACTTTTCCGTTGCAGTCGAAGCGGCGGTCCGACGCTACGGTCCGGAGCGAATCGGCGTGCTGATCGGCACCAGTACGTCTGGAATTGGTGAGACCGAACGTGCCTACGCCGAGCGTGATCCCCTCACCGGCGAGCTCCCGGCCGACTTCAACTATCGCTGCACTCAGAACGTTTTCTCGGCTGCCGATTTATCCCGTCGGCTCCTTAAACTGGAAGGCCCTGCTCTCGCGATTTCGACGGCTTGTTCCTCAAGTGCGAAGGCATTCGCATCGGCCGCGCGTTACATCCGTGCCGGAATGTGCGATGCATGCGTCGTCGGCGGCGTCGACAGTCTGTGCCTTACGACGCTTTATGGCTTTCGTGCTCTTGAACTCACCTCGCCGCAGCCATGCCGGCCTTGGGACACAGGGCGTGATGGCTTGAGCCTGGGAGAAGCCGCCGGCTTCGTCCTGATGGAACGGCTTGGCGCCGGCGAGCTGGGCCTTGCGTTTCTGGGTTACGGCGAGAGCAGCGATGCGTACCACATGACGGCGGCCCATCCTGAAGGACGGGGCGCGATCCGCGCTATGAACGAGGCGCTCGCCCGCGCCGGGTTGCGCGCGGAACAGGTCGACTACGTCAACCTTCACGGCACCGCGACTCCGCTCAACGATCGCGCCGAAGACAGAGCCGTCGTGGCGGTGTTCGGAACCGAAACGCCGTGCAGTTCCACAAAGGGATGGACAGGTCATACGCTGGGCGCGGCCGGCATCACCGAGGCAATTTTCTCCTGCCTGTGTCTGCGCGAGGGGTTCATCCCGGCGTCGCTGAACACGCGCCACGTCGATTCACAGCTCAGCGCCGCGATCGTCCGCGAATCGCGAACCCAGCCCGTCAACATCATCGTCAGCAACTCTTTCGGCTTCGGCGGAACGAACTGCTCGCTCGTTTTCGGACGCGTCAGCTAATGCCGCTATTTATTGGTGGTGTGGGCCTGATGGGACCGGGCTTGTCCGGATGGCCTGGCAGCCTGCCTGTCTTGCAAGGTCGTATCCCCTATCAGCCGCAACCTGTCGCAACGCCGACACCGGCTCTGCTCGCGGCCGGAGAACGACGGCGCGCGACCGCCGCCGCCAAATTGGTGCTGCAGGTCGGCGAAGAGGCCCTCAGTGACAACGACATCGACGTTGACCACCTATTATGCGTTTTCGCGTCGGCGAGCGGCGAGCTCTCCATCGTCGATAACCTGTGTCGCACGCTGTGCTCGGATGATCGCGCGCTCTCTCCAACCCAGTTTCATAATTCCGTACATAATGCATCGGCGGGATATTGGTCGATCGCCACGGGTAGCGGCGGAGCATCCGTCAGTTTATCGGCATTTGACGATACCTTCGCAGCGGGACTGCTCGAAGCCGCCGTTACTGCCCGGACCGAGCGCGTGCCGGTGTTGTTCGTCGCTTGCGACTTACCCGCACCTGAGCCTCTGCGTGCGAAGCGTCCACTCGTCGATCCTTTCGCGGTCGCGCTGCTGCTGCTCCCACAGAACTCCGCAGATAAATACCCCAGCCTGAGCGTGCAGACCGAAACTGTTCGATCATCGGAGAGCACCCTCGCCGACGCCGCACTCGAGCGACTGCGCCGCAGTAACCCGGCCGCCCGCTGCTTGCCGCTCATCCAAGCGATTGCGACCGGCAGCGCCGCGCCTGTGCGCATTGGAGCTGCGAGCATGCCGATACGTGCCAGCGTTGCCCGTTAACATGAGCAACCTGACGCGGCGCGCAATCGTCACCGGTGGGAGCGGCCATATTGGCGGCGCCGTCTGCCGACGCCTGGCGCGTGACGGCCTGCATGTAATCGTCCACGGCAACCGTCACCCCGAGCAGGCGGGCGCTGTCGCCGCCGCGATCACGACCAACGGTGGTTCGGCCGAAACGGTCACCTTCGATATCCGGGACGGCGAAGCCACCCGCCGCTGCCTCGTGCGATTGCTGGACGCGGGGCCGATCCAGGTCATCATCAACAATGCTGCGATCTACCGCGACGGCCTGATGGCAGCGATGCCGGCCGAGCGATGGCGCGATGTCATCGACGTAAGCCTGAACGGCTTCTACAATGTCACCCAGCCGTTACTTCTGCCCATGCTGGGGACGCGTTGGGGCCGAATCATTACCATCTCTTCGGTTACCGGCGTGATCGGCAATAAAGGCCAAGTCAACTATGCCGCCGCGAAGTCGGGCTTACACGGCGCGACCCGAGCCTTGGCCCTGGAGCTGGCGTCCCGGAGGATCACCGTAAACGCCGTGGCGCCCGGAATCATCGAGGGACCGATCACGGATCAAGCGTTTGACGCCGCGACGATCAAACGACTGGTTCCGATGGGTCGCGCGGGCACCCCCGACGAAGTTGCTGCGTTGGTGAGCTTTCTAGCCTCCGATGAGGCCAGCTACATCTCCGGGCAGATCATCAACATCAACGGCGTGATGGCATAAGCAGTGTCACGGATTGCCGTTGTTATCCCGGCGTACAACGAGGCGGCGACCATCGGAGCCGTCGCCAAAGCGGCATGCACGATTGGCGCCCTCGTGATCGTCGTCGATGACGGCTCCGCGGACGGTACCAGCGGCTGCCTAGACACAGCAGCGGTGACACTACTGCGCAATGATGCGAACTGCGGCAAGGGTGCGAGCCTTTGGCGAGGCATGCAGCAGGCACTCGCCCTCGGGGCCGAAGCCATCGTTACGCTCGACGGGGACGGACAGCATCCACCGGAGCGGATCGGCTGCCTGGTCGCAGCCCACCAGGAATACCCCGAAAGAGTTATTATTGCCGCGCGTATGCTCGAACGGCAGCGCATGCCGGAAACACGACGGTTTGGCAACGAGGTTGCCGACTTCTGGATCTCGTGGGCGGCCGGATGCCCGATCTTCGACAGCCAATCCGGATTCCGACTCTATCCAGCGGCGCTGCTGGCCAACCTCCACCTTCGCCACGGGCGTAGCCGCAGCTTCGTCTTCGAAAGCGAAATCCTCATCGAAGCCGCGCGCCGGGGTTTTCGTCCTCTCGCCGTACCGATTGAGGCGGTCTATCACAACCAGGCGCGTCGCAGCCATTACCGGCCGTGGCTGGATACCGTGCGCATCATATCGATGGTCGCCGGCAAGCTGATCCGTCGTGGAATGGACCCCGCGGGTCTGATTTGCTCGCGGCGGCATCGTCCCGAGGTCTATCGAGCACAAGCGCCGTCAGTCGGCGTTTAACCGTCGGCGTGCCGCCTCAAGGCATGCCGTATCGCCACAAGTGACCGGCGGCCTGACTTACGATTCGGCGCGGACAGGCGGCAGCGAGACCCCTTCCGTCTTTGCCCGCAGAACACCGCGGCGATAGCGGTAGAGTTCGGCCGGCCGGCCTCGTCCCGTGCATTCGACCCGGCCTGTCGGCTCGACGAGTTCGCTTGCCGCCAATGTACGGCGGAAATTCTGCTTGTGCAGGCCCTGACCAGCAAGCGCCTCGACCGTTCTTTGCAGCTGGAACAAGGTGAATTCGCGCGGCAGGAGATCGAAGACGACCGGACGATAGGCGAGCTTGCCCCGCAGCCGACCGAGCGCCGTCGCCAGAATGCGCCGGTCATCGCGGACCATAGAATCGCCAAGGTCAACGCCCGCGCCCGCACATTCGACCGCCACTGCCCGCCCGGCCGTTCCGCCCCACAGCCCAGTGTGTGCACGCTCCTCAGAGTCGCGAACGGCTTCGAGGACAAGTCCCGCCTCGTAGAGGATTTCGTAGCGATCAAGCGTCCGTACCGGGTCCCAGCGTGCGGCGCCGGTTCCGAATGATGTTCCGACGCGCTCTTCTCGCGCGCGCCGGTCAAGCGGATCGCTCGCATCGTCGATGAACGCCTCAAGCGCAGGCCGTATCACCTGATCGATCAGATCCGGACGTCCGCGACGCCAATCCTCCCAAGGGAAAAGATCATACCATTCATGCCAGCGGGCATCGCCGGTACCGGCGACCGGCGATTGCGGCGTTAAGGCGAGATACGCGACAGTAAGGACGCGCGGGCCGCCGTAGGCCTCGCGCGGGTCGCGATAACGGTCCCCGAAGGTATAGAGCTGCTCGACATAGCGAAGTTCAAGGCCGGTCTGCTCCGCAACCCAGTCCCGCAAGCCGGACTGCAAGGTCCGGTGGCGAGCCGGATCGAACGGCCCGGACGGCAGTGAATCGTCGGTGTTCGCCCCTGCGGTTTCGTGCCCTCGCTGCGCCGGTGTCGCGAGGGTGTGGCTCATGCGCCGCACAACCAGAACCTTCGGCACTTCGTTGGTAACCGCGACGATGACCGCCGTCAGTCCAACCACGATCGGTGTCGCCACACCTTCGCTCCGTCGGACGCGTTCCGCCACGAACCTAGTCATCCTGACCGAAGAGCTGCGCCCGCAGCCATCTGACCAGATCGTTCGCGCCATTGGACGTATCCGTCGTATGCCGTTGCTCGGCCGGCTGAACCGCGACGACGGTCGTCGCTCCAACGATGCGGGTTACACGCGTGGGGATTCCTCGCCGCTCGGCGATAACGCGATCGACGACGGTCCAGTCCACATCCTCGCCACCGGGCGCTGCGGAACGGCGCAGAGCTTCGGCGATCCCCGCGGCAGGTTGAGGCTTGAATCGTCCGGCCTTTTCCCATTGTTGCACCTGGGCAAGTGACGGATCTGCCTCGAGATAGATACCGTCGGCGAGGCGCTGGATCTTGATCGGCTGATCGACAACGGTTACCGAGGTTCCGACGGGAACGCGATTGAAGATAAATACGATATCGTTGGCATACATCCGGATGCAACCGCGACTTGCGCGCCGACCGATCCCATATTCCTTGTTTGTTCCGTGGATCAGGTAGGACGGCCATCCTAGATAGAGCGCGTGTGTGCCGAGCGGGTTATCCGGCCCCGGCGCGACGGCGGCCGGCAGCGTCGGATCATCGCGCCGTGCCGAGGGAGTCGGATACCAAACGGGTGCTGCCTGCTTGCGAACGATCCTAGTCCGGCCGATCGGGGTGGCAAATCCGTCACGGCCGATACCGATCGGAAAAGAGACGACGAATTGGTCTCGCTCAAAGAGGTACAGCCGTTGTTCGGGCAGGTTAATGACGATCCCCTTATGGGGCGCATCGGGCAGAAGATGGCGGCTCGGTAAAACGATGGTCGTTCCGTCGCCGGGCAACCAGGGATCGACGCCGGGATTGGCCATCGCAATCTCGGTGAACCCCATGTCGTGCTGTACCGCCAGATCGACCATTGTGTCTTCGTGTCGGGCCGTGATGGTGTCTACCCCCAGCCATGTCTGCTCCATCGCGAGCCGTGGCAGATCCGGCTGTGGGCCGGCCACTGAGGCATCAAGCGCTTCGGGCGCGTGCGTGCGCATCACTGGCTTGCGCTCGCCGCCGGTTGACACCACGCGCGTCGTCACAAGCGCACCGAATTCGGCGCCCGGTGCCCCAGGCTTTGCCGGAGCGGCCATTGACGGGCGTGCTGGCGGCGGCAGGAAGGCGCCCCCTCTCGGCACGGGTTTGCGCAGCGATTGCGGATCCGCCGCCGGGGTGGTCGCGGGCCGGCCCAGCGCGGCTTGCTCCCAAGCGGGGCGACCGTCCATCGCGCAGCCAAGGAGAAGCATCGTCGCCGCAACCACAAGGACGCTGGCAAACGCAGGCACTGATCTAAGTGGCCGTAGCCCGATTCGCATTCCAGCCCTTTTCCACCGAGCTGCCCAACCAGCTCGCAGATGCCTTTAGCTCGGCTTCGCCGCCAGTCGCGAACAAACGATCGCTCTCGCGTGCGATACCTGCAACTGGCCCCAGTTACATGCCCCTTTATGGCTAAAAGATATGATTTTGCAAAACTATATGGCAGCGGCAGTTGCAACCGACTGCCGCCTCCGTGCCGCGACCGGCGTGCGCAGCACACATTCAGACTGGTGGCACGCGGACATTCCGTAATCTCCAGCGGCCCTTTGCACTGCTGTCCTTCGATCGCGCGAATCTTTTGCCATCGGACGCGATAAGAAACGCACCAGACTTTCCCGGTTTCTCGGCAATGGCTTTGGCGGGACCAATTAAGGCGCACGAATCCAGCGCCGTGCCCACATCCGACGAATCGCGAGGATTCGTTAGCGTCGTGCGACCATCGAGTTCCGCTCTGCAAAAAGCGTCAGATCCGGACGTCCCAAAGCGCCAGCAGACTGGCGGCACCGAACCCGACGACCACCAGGCCGAGAACGACGTTCAGAACGACGATAAACTCAAGGGAAAGGTGCCGGCGAATAAGGAACGCCGTCCCGGTCAGTGTCGCCCACCACAACATCGAGCCGGTGAACACACCGACGACAATCAGCCAACTCAGGCTCAGCTTGTCGCTGTCGTGATGGAACAACCCGAGCCCCGCGAACACCCCGACGAAAGCGATCAATGTTGCCGGATTGATGATCGTGAGCGCGAAACCCGTACTCAGCGCTCCGGTCCACGCCCGCCAACGGCGTAGCTGGTGGTTGACTGAGGGGGCCTCCGCATCAAATTTCGGGCGTCGTTTGGCGATCATCCGCGCACCCACGAAGATCAAGAAGACGCCGCCCATTAGAAGGACGGGCTTTTGGTTCTCGAGGATATAGCGGGTCAGGAGCGTCAACCCGAACATTGCACCCATCGCCAGCAGCGAATCGGCGACCGCCGCACCCAAGCCGGTGACGAGGCCGGCAACCCAGCGTCCATGGATTGCCCGTCGCAGGCACATGGCACCGATGGCGCCGATCGGCACCGCAACGACGAAGCCGGCAAGCATCGCCTTTAACAGCAATAGGACGCCGTACACTGCAGACCGATCCTCGCTACCGTCAGTCCCTGTTTCAGTTCCGGCGAAGTAAGACCGGGCGCGACACGTCGCCGCTGGCGCCTCTATAACGGCCGAATCCAGTGCTCGCCAGTCAGCATGTCCGCCGCGGCGAGAATTCCTCCGGTTCGTGCACCTGCATCCGCACCACAGGTTGACCTGCCAAGGTTCAGAGGTTACGCACAATCGGATGGTGCATTGCCCGGCGAGTGAGATGCCCGGCGAAGAACAGCAAATGAGTATCGCGAGCCCTGCCGATACCGAGCCGCGCGTGCGCCCGAGCCGCCCGGATGCGCATACGCTATTGTTGCACCTTTCGGGAAACTGGACGGTTCACGGCCCGCTTCCAGCACCGGACGAGTTAATTCAAGTACTTGACGACGCAAACTCCGCAGAACGGATCGCTTTCGACACTTCGCCGCTTGGTCGCTGGGATAGCGGGCTTCTCATGACCCTGATCGCGATACGCGAGGCAGGCAGCGCGCGACAGTTGAAATTCGACCCCTCCGGACTGCCGGATGGTGTTCAGCGCCTGCTACGGCTGGCGAGCACAGCCGCGGCGGGCATGGACGAGCCCCACGCCGTCACCGACACCTCCTTTGTTGGCCGCGTGGGCACGAATTCACTCGCGCTCGCGCGCGCCGCCGCCGAAGCGACGGGTTTCATCGGCGAGGCGACGCTGGGTACCGTGCGCCTCGCGACCGGTCGCTCGCAACTGCGCCGCGGCGATGTCCTGCTGCTGATTCAGCAGACCGGCGCAAGCGCGCTGCCGATCGTGGCGCTGATCAGCGCGCTGGTTGGGCTGATCCTCGCCTTCGTCGGCTCGGTGCAATTGCAGATTTTCGGTGCCCAGATCTATGTCGCCAATCTCGTCGCCATCGGCATGACCCGCGAGATGGGGGCGATGATGGCGGCGATCATCATGGCCGGCCGCACCGGCGCCGCATTCGCCGCCCAATTGGGAACGATGCAGGTCAACGAAGAAATAGATGCGCTGAAGACACTCGGTATCGATCCGATTGATTTCCTCGTTCTGCCGCGGATCGTCGCCTTGATTTTGATGATGCCGCTGCTCTGCATCTATGCCGACGTCATCGGCATCTTCGGCGGCTTCGTCGTCGGTATCGGACTGCTCGATTTATCACCGCCGCAGTATTGACATCAAACGCTCGCGTGGTTGAATACGAAGGATCTCCTTCTCGGCATTGGCAAGAGCGCCGTCTTCGGCGTGATCATCGCCATCTGCGGATGTTTACGTGGCATGCAATGTGGCCGCAGCGCCGCAGCCGTAGGGTCGGCGGCAACATCGGCGGTCGTCACGGCAATCGTTTGGATCATCGTCGCGGATGGCCTGTTTGCCGTGATCACCAATATCCTGCGCATCTGACAAGAGGCCCGCTGTCACGGATGGACGTTCTCGCCCCGCCGATTGCCGTCGACGGCCTGACCATGGCCTTCGGATCGCGCATCTTGCAAAAGGATCTGACGTTTCACGTCAACCGCGGCGACATCTTCGTCATCATGGGCGGCAGCGGATGTGGCAAGAGCACGTTGCTGCGCCACTTGATCGGGTTAAAATCCCCCGCCGCCGGCACCATCTGCTACGCGGGCGAGAGCCTGTGGGATGCGCCGCCCGACCAGCAACGCCGTATCCTGCGCCGATGCGGCGTCCTGTTTCAAAATGGGGCGCTGTGGAGTTCGATGACGCTGGCGGAAAACGTCGCTTTGCCGCTGCGCGAATACACGCGACTTCCCGAGAACACGATTCGCGAGCTCGCTGCGCTGAAGCTGGCATTGGTCGGCCTTGCCGGGTTCGAGGACTATTATCCGTCGGAGATCAGCGGCGGCATGCAAAAGCGCGCCGGACTCGCCCGGGCAATTGCGCTCGATCCGGAAATTCTGTTTTTCGATGAGCCCTCGGCGGGCCTCGATCCGATCAGCTCAAGGCTGCTCGACGACCTCATCATCGAACTGCGCGACAGTATGGGCGCGACGATTGTCATCGTCTCGCACGAGTTGGCCAGCATCTTCACTATCGCCAACAACTCCGTGTTCCTCGATGCCGAAAGCAAAACTATGATCGGATCGGGAGATCCCAAGCTACTTCTCGCGCAGACACGAAATTCGACCGTAAAGCGGTTTCTCACCCGAGGCGAGCCCGATCAGTGAATGAACCGCGGTCTTGACCGAAAGACGCAAGGCACGACGCACGGATGAACGGCAAACAGATGGAGCGGACGAATGAGTAAACCTGCCGATCCAAAGATGATCGGCGCGTTCGTCCTCGGCGCCGTCGCGCTGATTGTCGCGGGGGTGCTGATCTTGGGTGGCGGCACGTTCTTCGCTCGCCAGACGCCAGCCGTCATGTTTTTCAAGGGGTCGGTTGCGGGACTTTCGGTCGGCTCGTCGGTCAATTTCCGCGGGGTAAAGGTCGGCCAGGTCACCCGGGTGTTCATCCGCTACGAACCCGACGGCACGAGCCCGCTGATCATCCCCGTCTTTGCCGAGCTCAGTACCGACAACATTCAACTCGTCGGCAACGGTGAAGAACGGGACCCGACTCACGAAGTGGTTCGCCGCGGCACCGACAATACGCTCCGCACGTTTGTCGAGCGCGGGCTGCGCGCCCAACTGGCACTGCCGAGTCTGGTTACCGGACAGGCGACGATCTCGCTCGATTTTTTCCCAACGATGCCGGCGGACTTCGACAACTCTTACCCTGATCGCATCGAGATCCCGACGGCACCGTCGACGCTTCAAGAAGTGCAGGCCACGGTGCAGCAGGTTATCGACAAGGTCTCTCAACTGCCGCTGGACGAACTCGTGGACGACGCCCGCAACATGCTCAAGGGTGCGAACCGGCTGGTGAACGATCCACAGATCGCCCAGGCGATCGCTAACGCTAACCTGACGATGGACGACCTTCGTGAAACAGCGCAAATCCTCGATGCGCGATTGGGCCCGCTCATCGCGAGCTTACATGAAACGTCGGCAACCGCAGGCGATACCCTGTCCGCCCTTCGTGGCATGGTTCCGCACGCCGAAACCTCGCTCGATCAGATTACCGCGACGATGAAAACGGCGCAGCAGAGTCTCACCGCTGCCGAGCAGGTGCTGACGTCGGCAAACGGCGTTATCGAACCCGGCTCGGCGGTGAACTTCGCCCTGTCAAACGCGCTCAAAGAAACGGCTGCGGCGGCGCGTTCGGTACGCGAACTGGTCGACCAGCTTCAGCGCGATCCCAATTCCCTGGTGTTCGGCCGACCGGCCGAAAGCAATAACTAAGGCGTGTGGCAAATCGTCCCACAAAGACCGCGCTCCGATCCAGCTCGCAGCGAAATACGCGCGGCACCAATTGACGCTGGGCGGCGACTGTCGTAAGAGCTTGTACGTGTGATCGGTTATTGCGCGTGAGCCGCTGACGAGGCGGGTTTCCCGGGGTAGCTTGGCGCCAGATTGGCTTGCCGGAGTTGCGCGCAGGTCAGATCTTTTCCGTCGAATTTATCGCACGGTTGTCCGAACAGTGACTGGTTTTGCATCCCTCCGGTATCCAGCCGGCGCCGTCCTGCTGACGCTCGCGCTGTTTTTGGCGTCGTGCGACAACAACCCTCCCAAGGCGCAACAGGCGATGCCGCCGCCCGCGGTGACGGTCACGGCGGTGGAACGGACGACGATCAACCCGCAAAGCGAATACATCGGCCAAACGGTGGCCGTTGATTCCGTTGATTTGCGAGCGCGCGTCGAGGCGTTCCTTGAACGGCGGACGTTCCGCGAGGGCGAGGATGTCAAACAGGGCGCGCTCCTCTTTGCTCTCGAGCATGATCCGTTCGCCGCCGCCGTCGACGCCGCCGCCGCCCGCGTCGCCGAGGCGGAAGCTGAAGTGGTGCGCACACGCCGTGACCTTGAACGCTCGAAGAAGCTTGCTAGTCAAGGAAACCTGAGCCTGCAGTCTCTCGACCGGGCGCAGTCCGACCAGCTTCAGGCGGAAGCGGCGCTTGATCGCAGTCGGGCGGAGCTTCGCCAAGCCCAGATCAACCTCGGCTACACGCAGATCGATGCTCCCTTCGACGGGCGGATCGGCCGGTCCATGTACAGCGTCGGGCAATGGGTCGGGCCGGACAGCGGCGTCCTCGCCCAACTCGTTAAGCTCGATCCAATCTACGTCGTTTTCAATGTCAGTGAACGCAGCTATCTCGATGGCCTCGCCAGCATCGAAAAGGCGCACGAGGCCGGCGTCGCGAAGCCGGTGTTTGTTCCCCGACTGCGTCTCGCCAACGGCAGCGAATATCCTCCCTCCGGGCGACTGGACTTCGTCGATAACCGGGTCGATCCGACGACCGGAACAATCGCCGTACGCGCGACATTTCCCAATCCCGATCACGTTCTGCTGCCGGGACTGTTCGTAACCGTCATCCTGGAGGAAAGCGCCGCCAAATCAGCCCTGCTGATCCCGCAAGCCTCGGTCCAGGAGGATCAGGGCGGACGGTTCGTCATTGTCGTCGGCGACGACAATAAGGCCGAGGTCCGGCGCATCCAGACCGGCGAACGCATCGGTGTGCGCTGGGAAGTGATCTCCGGCCTTGCCGAAGGAGAACGGATCGTTTCGGAAGGCCTTCAGAAGGTCCGCGCCGGCGCGACTGTCTCGCCGAGCGCCGCCACCCCGCCGTCGTCCGCGGGGTAAGGGATGCTCAGCGCGTTTTTCATCGACCGGCCAAAATTTGCTTTCGTTCTATCCATCGTTATCACCCTGGCCGGGTTGATCGCCCTAACCACCCTTCCGGTTGATCAATACCCCGACATCACGCCGCCGGTCGTTCAGGTTACCGCCAGCTATCCCGGCGCCAGCGCCCTCGTCGTTGAATCGACCGTGGCGGAACCGCTCGAACAGCAGATCAACGGCGTCGAAGGAATGATTTATATCGCTTC
This sequence comes from Rhodospirillales bacterium, assembly GCA_016712595.1. Lineage (NCBI taxonomy): Bacteria > Pseudomonadati > Pseudomonadota > Alphaproteobacteria > Rhodospirillales > Rhodospirillales bacterium. The sequence goes on along the minus strand of JADJQT010000001.1, from coordinate 1,778,117 downwards.
GACGAGCGGCAACGACGGCAGCCTGACAGTGCAGGTAACCTTCGAAGTCGGCACTGACCCGGACATCGCCCAGGTGAATGTCCAGAACCGGGTTGCGCTGGCCCAACCTCAGTTGCCGCAGGAGGTGGTTCGGCAGGGCCTTTCGGTGCGAAAGCAGTCGACCAATCTGCTCCTCGTCATCAACCTGACATCACCCAATGAAACACATGACAGCCTTTACCTCAGCAACTTCGCCTCGATCAATCTCGTCGATGCGCTTGCCCGTGTTCCCGGCGTCGGTCAGGTAACGATCTTCGGGGCACGCGACTACAGCATGCGCATGTGGCTTGACGTCGCCCGCATGGCGAGCCTCGGTATCACCACCAGCGATGTCGTGAACGCCGTTCGCGAGCAGAACGTTCAGGTCGCCCCCGGGCAGATCGGCGGCGCGCCGAGCGATCCGGATCAGCAATTTCAGTATACGATTCGCACGCTGGGCCGCCTCGTCGACATTGATGCCTTTCGCGACATCATTGTAAGAGCACGATCCGACGGCTCCAGCGTCAAGATTAAGGACATCGCACGCGTCGAACTCGGGGCGCGTAGCTACGCCTCGTTCGGTCTGCTCAACGGCAAACCCTCGGCGAACATCGGCATCTACCAGCTCCCCGGATCGAACGCGCTGGCGGTAGCGACGAGCGTCCAAAAGGAAGTGGACCGACTTTCGGCACGCTTCCCGCCCGACCTCAAGGCCAGCATCCTTTATGATACGACCCGCTTCGTCGACGAATCCATCAAGGAGGTGGCAAAGACGCTGGCGGAGGCGCTGCTTCTCGTCGTGCTCGTCGTCTTCGTTTTCCTACAGGACTGGCGTATGACGGTGATCCCGTCGATCGCCATCCCTGTCTCCCTGATCGGCACGTTCGCGGCCATGCAGGCGGTTGGCTTCAGCATCAACGTGATCACCCTGCTGGCCCTCGTTTTGTCGATCGGTATCGTCGTCGACGACGCGATCATCGTTGTCGAGAATGTTCAGCGGAAGCTCACCCTCGGCCTTTCACCCCGCGACGCCGCCGTGCAGGCGATGCGCGAAGTAACCAGCCCGATTATCGCAACGTCGCTCGTGTTGCTGGCGGTGTTCGTGCCAGTGGGATTCATCCCGGGCATCACCGGCAAGCTCTACCAGCAGTTCGCGCTGACCATCGCCGTCGCCGTGCTGATTTCAACGGTCAATGCCTTGACGCTGAGCCCGGCCCTTTGCGCCGCAGTGCTGCGCCCGCATGAGACGGCGCACGGTTGGTTCTTTCGCACCTTCAACCGCGGCTTCGACGCCGTTCTATCGCGCTATACACGCGCCGTTCGCGCTCTCGTTGCGCGCGTCGGCATCGTCGTGCTCGTCTTCGTCTGTCTCATCGGCACGACGGTCTTGGGTTTCGTGCGCCTCCCGCAAGCCTTTCTGCCGGTCGAAGACCAGGGCTATTTCTTCGTCAATCTCCAGCTTCCCGCGGCAGCATCGCTCCAGCGCACCTCCGCCGTGATGGCGGAGGTCGGCGACATCCTCCAGAAGACGCCCGGCATCCACAGTGTCGTCGCCGTCGGCGGTTTCAGTTTCCTGACAGGGACCACCGCTGCCAACAGTGGCGTGCTGTTCGCCGTCCTCGATCCGTGGTTCGAGCGCGATACCACAGCGCTCAAGGCCGAGAATATTGTCGCACGGACCCGTGGCCGGCTCTGGGGCATTCCTGAAGCAACCGTCATCGCCTTCAACCCGCCCTCGATCCGGGGCCTCGGTAGCACTGGCGGCTTTGACTTTCAGCTTCAGGACCCGCGTGGCGACAATCCTCAGGAACTGGCGGCGGCGCTGCGCGCGCTGCTGTTCCGCGCCAACCAGACGCCCGAGCTGCGCAACGTCTTCAGTACGTTTCAGGCGGACGTCCCGCAAATCTGGATCGACGTCGATCGCGAAAAGGCGAAGAAACAAGGTGTTCCGCTGGATGAGATATTTTCCACGCTCCAGACCCAGCTTGGCTCGTTTTATGTCAACGATTTTAATATGTTCGGGAGGACATACCGGGTTCTTCTCCAAGCGGATACGCAGTTTCGCGGTGATCCGGACGATATCTTGCAGCTCTACGTCCGAAATGAGCGCAACGAGATGGTCCCGTTGCGTACGCTCGTCGCGCTTTCGTCCATCTTGGGGCCGGAAAACGTTCGCCGCTACAACCTCGTCAGCGCGGCGCAGGTAAACGGCGAACCTGCGCCCGGCTACAGTTCGGGTGATGCAGTTGCGGCCATGGAGCGCCTGGCGGCGGAAGTCCTGCCGCCAGGGATGACCTACGAATGGTCTGGCGTAACGTTTCAGGAGATTCGCGCCGGCCAGAAGGCGCCCGTGTTGTTCGCCCTCGCGATTGTTTTCGCCTATCTTTTTCTTGTCGCGCAGTATGAGAGCTGGTCGATACCGCTGTCGGTGATGCTATGCGTGCCACTTGCGGCTGCGGGTGCCGTCGCCGGCCTGCTCATCGCCCACATTAATAACGACATTTATGCTCAAATCGGCATGGTGCTGCTGATCGGTCTCGCGGCGAAGAACGCGATTCTCATCGTCGAATTCGCGCGAACCACCCATGCCAAGGGCGGATCCTTGCGCGAAGCCGCGGTAACCGCAGCGACGCTTCGTTTTCGGGCGATCATGATGACCGCCTTTTCATTCATCCTTGGCGTTATTCCGCTGTTGTTTGCCAGCGGCGCCGGCGCTGCCAGTCGCCAGTCACTTGGAACAACGGTGTTCGCAGGACTTCTGGCGGCGACATCGGTCGGCACGCTCCTCGTGCCGGCATTCTACGTGGGAATTCAGGGCGCGGTGGAACGCTGGACGCGAAGAGCGAGCCGGACCTCGAGCGACCACACCCAGGGTCCCTCCCACGGCTGACGCTGATCAGAAGGGGGTAGAGAAGACGTCGGCTCGGCGGTCCGCAGCAGAGGCGAGCACGGCGGGGTCGTCCGCAAGGCGCCCCCACCGCGACCGACTGTCTTCAGGCGGCCTGCAGATTGACCGCCTTGGGGCCACGCGGATCACGCTGCACTTCGAAGCGAACGCGCTGGCCTTCGGAAAGGTATCCGAGGCCGGAGCGTTCGACCGCAGTGACATGAACGAAGACATCTTTTGAGCCGTCGTCCGGCGAGATAAAACCAAAGCCTCGCGTGGTGTTGAAAAATTTTACGGTACCTGTCTGCATTTAGAGATAGTCCTGATAGTTGAGAGTCCGCGACAGCAATGCGCTGTTGCGGCGTGAACGACCGTTGCATGTCCGGGAGGAGGGCCGATCGGAGGCCTCGCATGAGGAGGCAATCCGCCGTATCGCGTGAGCAGCCGACACTGGTCAGGTATGGCAGAGGCCATATTTCGAAGCAAGGTCTTCCCGGCCGCGCATCATCGTGCCGCGGGATTGTTTGCTGTCGCCCCCCGCGAGGCTCACCCGTTGCTTTATCGGCTTGCGCCGTCCGAGCAGGCTTGCTTCAATCAATGCGATTTAATGGCAACCTCGCGGGTACGCTCGACGGCGCCGGAAGACGAGGACGACCGCATTTTCTCACATCCAACAAACGCTCTTACTGATGGGGACTCGTTCGCGATGACCACGACGCTTCCGGAATATGCCGACGGACTTCCAACAATTGCAGGGTACGAACAGGACCTGGACAAGGCCATCGCCGCGGCCGCCGGGACCGAAGTGTTCCGCCCCGAGAACAAGATCGATTTCGGTCGGATTAAAGCGGCGTGCGCGATCGCCCTGCATCAACACCAGCCCTTGATTCCCGCAGGCGGCGGTGATCTGAGGACGGCTGAGATTATCAGTAATCTCAAATACATGATGGATAACCAGGGGATTGGCGACAACCACAATGCCCCGGTATTCGTCTGGTGCTACAAGCGGATCGGCGAGTTCGTCCCGCAGTTGATCAGCGAAGGCAAGGAGCCGCGGGTGATGCTGGAATACTCCGGCACACTGTTCCACGGGATGCGCCAGATGGGTCTGCACGACGTCATCGACGCACTGAAGAACGCGACATGCAATCCCGCCTTTCGCCGTGGTGTCGAATGGCTTGGTTGCCCGTGGGGCCATGCGGTTGCGCCATCAACCCCCGTGCAGGACTACAAACTGCACGTCAAGGCATGGCAACAGCATTTCGCCGGTATCTTCGGGATGGAGGCCCTACAGCGCGTGCGCGGCTTCTCGCCCTCGGAGATGGCGTTGCCGAACCATCCGGACGTCGCCTACGAGTTCGTCAAGACGCTGCGTGACTGCGGCTACACCTGGGTTCTCGTCCAGGAGCACACGGTCGAGCAGCCGGCGACCGGTCATGGGCCCGAGCAGAAACACCTCCCCCACCTGCTTCGGTGCACGAATTCCGAAGGGGAGACCGCCGAGATCATTACGCTGATCAAGACCCAGGGCTCGGACACGAAGCTCGTCGCCCAGATGCAACCGTTCTACGAAGCGAAAAGTCTGTCGCGCTGGGAACTGGCGGGTAAGAGCGTGCCGCCGCTGGTAACCCAGATCGCCGACGGCGAGAACGGCGGGGTGATGATGAACGAGTTCCCGGGCAAGTTCTTCGACGCCGTACGAGAATCCTCGGGATCCGATACACCGATGATGAACGGCACCGAATACCTCGAATACCTCTTCGCCCTCGGCATCAGCGAAAAGGACCTGCCGGTTATCCAGCCCATCCACCAAAAGAAGATCTGGGACAAGATCAAACCCGGTGCCGGCACGGAAAAGCTGGCCGCCGCGATCGAAGACTGTAAGAAGGAAGACCACCGCTTTCACATGGAAGGCGGAAGCTGGACAAACAACATCTCCTGGGTGCACGGGTATGACAGCTTGCTCGGCCCAATGGAGCAGATGAGCGCTCACTTCAACGAAAAGGTGCTTACCCGCAAGGGCCTGAAGACGGACGAGCCGCGCTTCCGTAACGCGCTGTTTCACCTGATGTCTGCGGAAACAAGCTGCTACCGTTATTGGGGTCAGGGGGTCTGGGTCGGCTACGGCAAGGAAATCTGCCGGCGTGCAGACGAAATTATCGGTAACGACTACGACTGATCCGTTTGCAAAACCGTTTGCGGGAGTGAAACACATGGCACTGTCTCCCGCCGGCGTCCCCACTGGAACCTTCTGTCAGAGCAGGCGTTTTCAAATTCGTTCCGCTGCCCCGGTCCGGAGGTAACCTCCGTGGCCGGGACCTTGGAATGCGGCCCGCGGCAACCGCGCCAGTTCGATGCCGGTCGGCCGAGCGTCGATCGGACCGCGCTGGATGTTGCTGCGGCAATCGGCCGCAGCTTTCGTCAAAACGTTGGCTCATAACTCGGACAGGGTATTCTCATGTCGCTCATAAGTGTCGTGGTCGTTCTGATCGTTGTTGGAGTCGTCCTCTGGCTGATCAATACGTACGTGCCGATGGACGGCAAGATTAAATCCATTCTCAACGTCGTCGTCGTCATCGCCGTGGTGCTCTGGCTGCTCCAGGGGTTCGGTGTGCTTGGCTCGCTCGACACGGTACGGGTAAACTGACGATTGCGAACGGGTGAGGGCGGCAGAAAACCGGTGAGCGCCGGACCATTCGATGTCGCGGGTAACCGCGCCCAACGCAGGAAGTCAGGTGATCGGTTCGTCCCGGTGGAGTGTCGCGGATAGAGGACTTATGAACTTGGGATAAGCATCCCCGCCCAGCATCGGCATCACCGTGGACGCGAGATCCGGGCGTCGCAGATCAACCCACCGATCAAACCGTAGCGCTGGCATCGCTGCCGGTTTCGAGTAAACTCGCTTTTGCGTCCATACCTCTGGGGGAAGCACCAAATGTCGAACGACACCCAAAGCTCCACCGAACAACGCGCCCGCGAGATATGGGAGCGCGAGGGCAGGCCTGAGGGGCGTCAGGAAGCCCATTGGCAAATGGCCGAGGAGGAGCTCGCCCGAGAGGCTGCCGAGCATGCCGCTCGAGCCGCCGAAGAGGCTGAGGCGAAGCGCCGGGCCGACAAGGAAGCCGCGGCAGCCGCGCAGAAGGCCGAGGCCGAAGCCGCAGCCAAAAAGCAGGCTGACGAAGAGGCTGCCGCCCGACGCGAGGCGGAAGCAGCCGCGGCAGCGAAGCAGAAGGCCGAAGACGACGCGGCCGAAGCCGCGCGAAAGGCGGAGGCTGCAGCCGAAGCCGCACGGAAGGCCGAAGACGCCGCAGCCAAGAAAGCGGCGGAACAGCAAACAGCCGCCAAGAAACCCGCGGCTGCGTCGACGAAATCAGCGACCGCTCCAAAACCGGCGGCAGCGCCCAAAGCGGCCGCGGACAAGGCCGCTGTCTCCACGGGCGCGAAAAAAACCGCGCCGAAAAAGGCGAGTACAGAAACGAAAAAGGCGCCGGCCAAAAAGAAAGGGTGAGTGCGCCCTCGCAACGTGCGAGAAGTCTTCTGCTCGACGATGGCTCCGTGGTTTTCGCGGCCAGGTTTCGTCGGGCTTCTCCGTTGAGGGGGTTCAAGTCGGGCCGGCGCGTGCGGTTCAGGCCACTGAACAGCCGATCGACATAACCAACATGGCAAATGCCACGGGACGGGTCAGACCATGACGAAAGAAAAGACGGAAGCCGAAATCGACCGCATCCTCTATGCCGATCACAACGATCCGTTTTCGTTCCTTGGCATGCACGTCGAGCAGAGCGCGGGGGCGCCGCAACTTGTCGTCCGCGTATTCCTGCCGCAGGCTCGCAAGGTGGGTGTCGTCGAGTACGCCACCGGCAAGGTCGTCGCCGACCTGCCGCAGGTCCGCGAGCAGGGATTTTTCCTCGGCCCGATCAAGGGTCAAAAGACACCATTCAAATACCGGTTGCGGATCCTGCCCTACGGCAGTGAAGACACTTACGACATCGAGGACCCCTATCGATTCCCGCCTGTCCTGGGCGAACTCGACCTACACCTTTTGGTCGAAGGTACGCACCTTCGGGTCTTCGAGAAACTGGGCTCGCATACCAAGACAATCGACGGTGTCGATGGCACCGCGTTTGCGGTGTGGGCGCCGAACGCTCTCAAGGTCAGCGTCGTCGGTGACTTCAACGGTTGGGATGGCCGCCGCCACCCGATGCGCTGCCGCTATGAATGCGGTGTGTGGGAATTGTTTATTCCCGGCGTCGGTCCCGGCAGCATCTACAAGTACGAACTCAAGGATCGCTTTGGGAACCGCCTTGCCGAAAAGGCCGATCCGTTCGCCGCCGAAGCGGAGAAGCCTCCGCGCACCGGTTCCGTCGTGCCCGACCCGCTAGCGCATGACTGGCAGGATAGCGAATGGATGCGCAGCCGCGCACACCACAACGACCGCGACGCGCCGGTGTCAATCTACGAGGTCCACATCGGATCGTGGAAACGCAAGCCGGAAGAGGACAACCGCTACCTCACTTACCGGGAACTCGCCGACGACCTCGTGCCGTACGTCAAAGACCTGGGCTTTACCCATATCGAATTAATGCCGGTGCACGAATATCCCTTCGATGGGTCCTGGGGATACCAGCCGGTCGGGCTTTTCGCGCCGAGCAGCCGCTACGGCACCCCGAACGACCTTAAGTACTTCATCGATACGTGCCACAAGGAAGGATTGGGTGTGCTGGTCGACTGGGTTGCCGGCCACTTCCCCACCGATCCCCATGGTCTCGTCTACTTCGACGGAACTCATCTCTACGAACATTCCGATCCGCGCAAGGGCAAGCACATGGATTGGGATACGCTGATCTATAATTATGGTCGGCGTGAGGTGAGTAACTTCCTTTTGTCGAACGCGCTTTATTGGATGGAGGAATTCCACGTCGACGGGTTGCGCGTCGATGCCGTCGCTTCGATGCTCTATCTCGACTACAGCCGCAAAGAGGGGCAATGGATCCCCAACATGTTCGGCGGCCGCGAAAACCTCGAGGCGATCGACTTCATCAAGCGGATGAACGAACTCGTCTATGGCCATCACCAGGGGGTGATGACGGTGGCCGAGGAATCGACGTCATGGCCGATGGTTTCGCGGCCGACGTATCTCGGCGGACTCGGCTTCGGCTACAAATGGAACATGGGGTGGATGAACGACACCCTTCGCTATATGTGCAAGGAGCCCATCCATCGCCGTTACCACCACAACCTGCTCACCTTCGGCCTTCTTTACGCGTTTACCGAAAACTTCATTCTGCCGATTTCCCACGATGAGGTTGTCCACGGCAAAGGCTCGCTGCTGAGCAAGATGCCCGGTGACTCGTGGCAGAAGTTCGCCAATCTGCGCACGTATCTGGCCTTCATGTGGACGATGTCGGGCAAGAAGCTGTTGTTTATGGGCTGCGAGTTCGGCCAGGGGGAAGAGTGGAATCACAATAAGAGTCTTGATTGGCATCTGCTTGAATACCCCCTTCAGCATGGCGTGCAGACACTTGTTCGCGATCTGAATCGATTGTATTGCTCCAATCCGTCGCTATACCAGACGGATTGTTTCTCTGAAGGCTTCCAATGGATCGACTGCCACGACAGCGATAACAGCATCATTTCCTATGTCCGCCTGGCGAAGAACCAGGAGGACCTGCTCGTCATTGTCTGTAACTTTACCCCTGTCGTCCGCAAAGACTACCGACTCGGCGTGCCGGAAGGCGGAGCATATGCCGAGGTCTTGAACACCGACGCTGGATGCTACGCGGGAAGCGGCGTTGGTAACGCCGGACAGGTCGAGGCCGAACATCGCGAAGCACACGGTCGTCCGTTTTCTCTGGTTCTTGACCTTCCGCCGCTGGGAACATTGGTGTTCAAGCCGATGAGGCCTATCACGCCGATCATCGCAACGACGGAATCCGAAGAAACGCAAACAGAAGAACCCAACTTAATTCAGGGAGAGGTAAGCGCTCATGACGACACAGCGACGGATTCAACCCGGTAGTCCGTCGCCTCTTGGCGCGACCTGGGACGGTCGCGGCATTAACTTCGCTCTGTTCTCGGAAAACGCCGAGAAGGTTGAGTTATGCCTATTCGACAGTAGCGGTAAACGCGAGGTCGAACGGATTGTCCTGCCGGAATACACCAATCAGATCTGGCACGGCTATGTCGCCGGCGTTCAGCCCGGTCAGCTTTACGGCTACCGGGTGCACGGACCGTACGATCCGCGCAACGGCCACCGGTTCAATCCGCATAAGCTGCTGATTGACCCCTATGCGACCGTCATCGAAGGTCCGATTGCGCTGAGCGACGTCCACTTCGGTTATCGTCGCGACAGCGCACGCGGCGACGTGACGCTCGACAAGCGGGACAGCGCCCGCAGCGTGCCGAAATGCCGAGTCACCGAAAGCGGCTTTACCTGGGGCACCGAGCGGTTGCCGAACGTGCCCTGGTCGCAATCGGTCATCTATGAACTGCACGTCAAGGGATTTACCCAACTTCACCCGGACGTGCCCGAGAAGCAACGCGGAACGTTTGCCGGCCTCGGCTCACCCGCCGTGATCGACTATTTGGTCAAGCTGGGTGTTACCGCCGTCGAATTGCTGCCGATCCATACGATCATTGACGAACAGCACTTGGTTACCCGTGGTCTCAGGAACTATTGGGGCTACAGTTCGATCAATTTTTTTGCCGCCGACGATCGCTTTATCGGCAGTGACCGGCTGCGTGAATTCCGTACTATGGTGGCCAACCTGCACGCCGCCGGGATCGAAGTGTTGCTCGATGTCGTCTACAACCACACTGGCGAAGGCAACGAATTCGGCCCGACATTGTCGTTCCGCGGCATCGATAATGCGTCTTACTACTGCCTTGAGCCGGACAAGCGTCGATATTCCGATTTCACCGGATGCGGCAATTCGCTCAACCTGCGGCATCCGCGCGTGCTGCAGATGGTCATGGACAGCCTGCGCTTCTGGGTCCAGGAAATGCACGTCGACGGCTTCCGCTTCGACCTTGCCACGACCCTCGCCCGCGAAGCGCACGGGTACGACGACGGCTCGGGCTTCCTCGACGCTGTCACCCAGGATCCGATCCTCTCGCGCGTCAAGATGATCGCCGAACCGTGGGACATCGGTCTTGGTGGGTATCAGGTGGGCAACTTCCCGCCGGGCTGGGCAGAGTGGAACGATCGCTTCCGCGATACCACGCGACGCTTCTGGCGCGGCGATCCGGGCGTGATCGGTGAACTCGCCGCCCGCCTGACAGGATCATCCGATATCTTCCAGCGACGCGGTCGCCGCCCGTGGTCGAGCATCAATTTCGTAACCGCCCACGACGGCTTCACCCTGAACGATCTCGTCTCCTATAATCAGAAGCACAACGAGGGCAACGGCGAGAACAACCGCGACGGTACAGACAACAACGTTAGTTGGAACTGTGGCGTCGAGGGAAAAACCGCTGACCCCGCCATCCGCGCCCTGCGGCTTCAGCAGATGCGCAATTTCCTTGCAACGTTACTGTTGTCGCAAGGCACCCCGATGATGACAGCTGGGGACGAATTCGCCCGCTCCCAGGATGGCAACAACAACGCCTACTGCCAGGACAGCGAGATCAGCTGGATTAACTGGAGGGGCCATTCGCCCGAGGAAGAAGCGATCACCGGGTTCGTGCGCACGCTGTTGGCACTGCGCCGCAAACACCCCGTGTTTCGGCGCAGCAAGTTTCTGACCGGTAAGCCCGTGGGCGACTTCGGCCTGAAAGATGTTACTTGGCTCGCTCCTGAAGGGCGCGAGCTCACTCAGACCGACTGGACGAATCCGGCCGCGCGCTGCCTTGGCGCGTTGATCTTTGCCGCCAAGCAACCAACGACGACCAGTGTCGACAATGATCTGTTCGTCCTGTTGATGAGCACGCTTCCCAACGAGATTCCCTTCGTTCTGCCGGAAGGCAAGCTTTGTTCACAATGGCAGCTCGTCTTTGACACGGCACAGCCGGGGCTGAGCGCGCCAAGCGCCGTCTTCACGCCCGGAAGCAGTTATTCGGTTTCCTCACGTTCGTTCGTCCTGTTGCACGGCGCCTGAGCGGCCGCGGCGGAGGACGGAAAGGGTTTTCGAACAATGACCAATGAAGCGAACCTCGGACGGCTCGTGCATCTTGCCGGGGTCGAAACAGACTATTGGGATATCTGGGGCAATCACCATCTAGTCGGGGAGGACGCCCAGCGCAGCATTCTCGCCGCCCTCGGCTTTCCCGCGCAAACCCGCCAGGAAACCGCCCAGTCCATCCAATGGCTCGAGGAACGTGAATGGCGGCGGCCGCTACCGCCCGTGCTCGTCGCCCGGGTCGGCGAAGCGATCTCAATTCCGTTATCGCTGCCGGCGGCGCGGGCAGAATGGCCGGTTGCCCTTGAAATCATCGACGAGAGCGGAGCGCAATACGAACTGATTGTCCGCCCCGGCGAGCAACGGGCGGTCGACCGACGCCTGATCGATGGCGGCGAGGTCCTGCGCTACGCCGTTCCCCTCAAACAGACTCTGCCGCTCGGCTATCATACGGTTCGCATCGCCGGACAGCCGACGCAGCAGCTGCGCCTGATCATTGCCCCGAACAAGTGCTACCTGCCGGAACCAATCGCTGACGGCGGTGTCACCTGGGGAATTTCTGCGCAACTTTATACATTGCAACGTGCTGAGAACTGGGGGATCGGTGACTTCACCGATCTTTACCAACTGATCGACACGGCCGCCGATCTTGGCGCTGCCGTCGTCGGACTCAACCCCTTGCACATCTTGTTTCTTGCCCACCCGGAGGATGCCAGCCCCTATTCGCCCAGTAGCCGCCTCTTCCTCAATCCGCTCTATATCGACGTTGAAGCCGTTCCCGGATATGCGTCCTGCGCCGAGGCACACGCCGCCGTGTCGGCTGCGGCGGAAGAGCTCGCCGCGCTTCGTGAGCGCCAGGACGTCGCCTATCGCCGGATCAAGGCCCTGAAGATCGCGGTTCTCGAAGCGACCTACCGGCACCTGCGCCAAGCGGATAAGGCCACCGCGGCCAAGCTTTGCGTCGACGAGTTCGAGGCCTTTTGCGCCGAGCAAGGGCGGGCGCTTCGTCTTTATGCGCTGTTCGAAGCCCTCTCGGAAGCCTTCGACGGCACTCCGTGGCATAGCTGGCCGAAGGCATACCAGAGCGCGGATACCTCGGAGGTCGCCGAGTTCGCCCGTACGCACGAAGAGCGAATTGGTTTTTTCGAATATTTGCAGTGGCTGGCCGACCGCCAGCTCGAACACGCGAGCAAGCGCGCGTTGACTCGCGGACTCACCGTCGGGATTTACCGCGATCTCGCCGTCGGAGCGTCACGCGATGGCGCCGATGCCTGGTCGGACCAGCAGGTGATCGTTCAGGGCGCGAAAGTCGGCTGCCCACCCGATCCGTTCAACATGCTCGGCCAGGATTGGGGAATCCCGCCGCTGCATCCGTTCGCCATGCGTGACGCAGGCTACGCGCCGTTCATCGCCATGCTGCGTGCCAACATGCGCCATGCCGGTGGCTTGCGGATCGACCACGTCATGGGCCTGATGCATCTGTTCTGGATTCCAGCGGACGGAACACCCGCAGGCGGCGCCTACGTGAAATATTTCTTTGAAGAGATGCTGGCGGTTCTCGCGCTTGAGAGTCAGCGCAACCGCTGCCTCGTCGTTGGTGAAGATCTTGGCACGGTGCCCGAAGGTTTTCGCGAGCGCATGGCCGAGGCAAACGTGCTCTCCTATCGCGTGCTTTACTTCGAGAAGGACGGCGATCGCTTCAAGCAGCCATGCGAATATCCCGGTCTCGCGCTCGCCTGCGTTTCCACGCATGATCTGGCCACGATCACTGGCTTCTGGGCAGGAGCCGACGTCGAACTCAAGGCGCGCCTTTCGCTTTATCCTTCCGATGACGCGCGGCGCGGTGACGCGGGCGGGCGGCGCTGGGACAAGACGCTACTGCTGCGGGCCCTGGCCAGCCAGAGTTTGCTGCCCAACGGCATCGATCCGGAAAATCCGGACGGATCGTCGATGACGCCCACATTGATAGCCGCCCTGCACGCCTATCTGGCGCGTTCGCCCGCCCGCATCCTGCTCGTTCAGATCGACGACCTCATGGAAGAAATTGAGCAGGTTAACCTGCCCGGAACGGTCGACGAGCGTCCAAACTGGCGTCGCCGCCTCTCGCATCCGTCGAACGCGCTGGCGACGATGCCCGTCGTCCAGGCCCTTCGCCCCGCGCTTGCGGAGCGCACCGCCTCGGCATAGGGCGCGCTCCGGGCGGCGCGGCGCCATCGGAATGACGTGCTGGGCCTTCGAAGCACAGCACACGAGTGGACTGGGTGCGGCCGGAACGCTTTGGCGGCGTGTCATGTTTCGGCGTGCGGAGAATGGTGCCTTTTCGATCGAGAGGATCTAAAAAAGGCGCGCTCGCCCTGGGTTGGTTAACGCCAGGGCGAGCCGCGCTGCCGATCGCTCCGTATTTTGGTTACAGCGTCACGTGAACGATCTTGGCCACGGACGGGATGCCGTTCTTGAAGACGAACAGCATGTAATAGCCCGGCAGCGCCACGTTCGAATTGCTAGGCACGGTCACTGAGATGGTCTGACCGCTCTGCGTGAACGAGACCGGAATGAACCGCTGGTCCGGGTTGAACGAGTGAGTCACGGACCCAGTGCGCACCATGGTGACCCGGTTGATCGTATCCGAAGTACCCACCGTCGCCGTCAACGTCTTGCCGACACCGACGCTGCTTGACGCACTAAGGATCGTCGGCCGCGGTGCCGGTTGTCCGGACCCGTTCTTCTTATAAAGGTAAGGTGGGTAATAGATTTCAGCATTGAGGTTGTTGACCGGCCCGGGGGCGCCGCCAGCACCGGTCAGAACACTGCCATCAGGCAGCAACAGGGCGATTGAATGGTAAAGGCGCGGTTTGCTCGCCGAAGCCGCCGTCGTCCACGTTCCTTTCGATGGCGTCCAGATTTGCGCCGAATACGCAACGTCGGTGAGTTCATTCGCCACTGATGAACCGCCCGTTACCAGGACCTTGCCGTCGGCGAGTACGGTAGCATTTGCCCAGTAGCGCATCTGGTCCATATCCGCCGTCGTCGTTACCACCGGCGGATTGTTGTTGATATTGACCAGATCGACCTTCTTGTTTTGCCGAAGTGACAGAACCTTGCCGGGGGCGTACATGATCGATGGCAGTTGGTAATCGCCGGGCAGAACCTGGGAGGCGAGCTGTGTGATGCTGCCGTTGCCGTTTGGATTGAGCGAATAGGTGTAGGTCCAGTTACCGAGCACGAAGATCTTCCCGGACGACATTAAGAATGCCTTCGGGTAATACCAATTGCCGTCCGGGAAGCCGAGGGCGGGAACGCTAGAAGCACCGGCCAACGTCCGCCACCCGGTCGATGCGTTGTAGATTTCCGGTGTCGGCGCGTCGATATCGAAATCCTGGCGGCCACCGAGGATAACGACTTCGCCGTTCGGCCGATCGATCGCCGTCGGATACCAGCGGGCGTAGGTCATGCTGCCGATTGGCCGCAACTCGTTGGTCGAAGGGCTGAAGATCTCCGCCTGCTCCGTTGAGTAGTTGCGCACACCTTTGACCGTGGCATCGCCGCCGGTGATCAATACCTCGCCGTTGGGCAGGACGGACTGCGCGCTGCAGAAGATGTCGGTACCGGTCCCGTTCGGCAGGGTCAGGTGCGAATCCTCCCCCGTCCCCATCGTCGGATCCCAGATGTCGTAGACGAACTGGGCGCCCTGCTGACCTGTCTCGTCGGTGCCGTAGTTCATCACCCGTCCATCGGGCAACAAGACCTCGTGAAGCCCGATGATCGGCCAGCTCACCGGCGCGCCAAACACCCCTTGTGTATTGGCCGTCGATCCTCCCGTCGGCACGCTGGCGGAAGACGCGGCCGTCGCTGATGTCGTTGCTGCCAGGGGTGTGGCCAAGGCCCGCGCGGTACTCGCTGCCGGCTTTTTGCGGACACCCGGGCCATATCCGTAATCCACTGGCGCGCTGTGATCAGATTCATCGATGACGGCCGTGCCGGTAGCGCTCTCCTGCGTTCCGACATCCCCCGCCCACACTTCGGCATTCATGGCCAGCATCAAACTGGCAACAGACAATCCTATGCGATATCGCCACATGGCCACCGCTCATCCCGCTCGTTAAGAATTAACCCACTCGGACACCCCCATTTGCCCGCTATAGATTAAAATTCTATTTAATTTTTATGCCGCCTGCAAGTGATGTAAAACACATGTTTCCATCTTTACTTTGATTACACTTTACTCAATCGATATACTATATAACCTTATTTGGGGTATTTTATACTTCCATAATATAGAAAAACCATCCCGCGTCATTTAGTAAAATAGCGAAGCCCGTTTCGTGCGTCAGTCTCGATGCCTGCGCGCTACCGTTACCTATCCAAAAAATTGGATTTATAGTTTTTGGAATTGTCTGCGGAAGAAAGTAGTGGAAGCAGCCGGTATACTCCCGGTATCAAAACCACCACGGAGCGTCGGAAGGTAGTCTGACTTCAGCTGATCGCCGTCCATTACCCCTATACTTGCGGGGCGAGCAGGCCGATCAGCAGAATAATCCAGGCCGCAAGCGCTGCCATCGCGACTATCAGGATCGCCTTTTTGACCAGCTGCTTGCGCGACCAGGCCGGTCGCTCGCCACGCGCGGGACCGGCCTGCCTTTCCCCGCTCACAGCGCCGCCAGACGGCGTAGGGCGTCGCCCAGACGGGCGCGCGCCGCCTCGGCGGCGACACGGCGCTCGCGTTCGGTTTCGATAACCTCCGGCTTCGCCTTGGCAAGAAAGGCTTCGTTGGCGAGCTTCTTGTCGACCCGGGCGACCTCGCCGTCGAGACGCGCCAGTTCCTTGCCGAGGCGCGCGCGTTCAGCACCGATGTCAATGACGTCGGCGATCGGCAGCAGCACGCTGGCGCCGTCGAGAACGTCCTGCACGCACCCCTTGGGCGCGTCACCGTTGAGCACGTCGGCGGAGGACAGGCGCGCGAGCGTGGTGATCAGCTCGCGATGCCGGTCCAGCCTGGCGGTGGCCACCGCGTCCGCGTCCTTCAGCAACAGCGGGACCTTGGCCCCCGCCGGAACGTTCATTTCCGAACGCACCGCGCGCACCTGGCTGATCAGTCGCACCACCCAGTCCATTTCCGCCTCGGCGGCCGGATCGATCAGAGCGGCATCGAACGCAGGCCACGGGCGATCGACAAGCACGAGGCCGCCGCGATCGGCCATCGCCTGGAACAGCTCCTCGGTAATGAACGGCATCACCGGATGCAGCAGGCACAAGATCTGTTCCAGCGCCCAGCTTGCCACCGCACGCGTCTCCGCCTGCACCGCAGGCGAGCCCACCAACATCGGCTTGGCAAATTCGACGTACCAGTCACAGAAGGTGCCCCAGGTGAAGTGATAGAGCGCATCGGCGTATTCGTTGAAGCGATAGGCATCGAGCCCCGCGCCGGCACGCGCCGCCGCGTCGGCGACCTTGCCGACAAGCCAGCGGTTGACCGTCTCGCGACAGGCGGCGGGATCAAAACCCGGAGCGGGCACGGCGCCGTTCATCTCGCAAAAGCGTGCGGCATTCCACAGTTTGGTGCAAAAGTTGCGGTAGCCTTCCACCCGCGCCTCGGCGAGCTTGACGTCGCGCCCCTGGACGGCGAGAGCGGTGAGCGTGAAGCGCAGTGCGTCCGCGCCGTAGGTATCGATCAACTTGAGCGGATCGATGACGTTGCCCTTCGACTTCGACATCTTCTGGCCCTTCTCGTCGCGGACCAGCGCGTGCACGTAAACGGTGCGAAAGGGCACGTCGTCACAGAACTTCAGTCCCATCATCATCATCCGCGCCACCCAGAAGAAGATGATGTCGAAGCCGGTGACGAGAACGTCGGTCGGATAATAGCGCGCGACTTCAGGTGCCTCGTCCGGCCAGCCGAGCGTTGAGAACGGCCACAGCGCCGAGGAAAACCACGTATCCAGCACATCCGGATCGCGCCGGAGTTCAGCCGGATGGCCATAGCGGTGGGCGGCGGCGGCGTGCGCCTCCTCCTCCGTCCGCTCGACGAAGATCGCGCCATCAGGGCCATACCAGGCGGGGATCTGGTGGCCCCACCAGATCTGGCGGGAAACGCACCACGGCTGGATGTTGCGCATCCACTCGTAATAAGTCTTCGTCCACTGCTCCGGAACGAAGCGCACCTGCCCGTCCTCGACAGCGCGAATGGCCGGCTCGGCCAGGGTCTTGGCGTCGACGAACCACTGATCCATTAGCCACGGCTCGATGACGACGCCGGAACGATCGCCATAGGGCATCATCAGCGTATGGTCCTCGATCTTCTCCATCAGGCCGAGGGCGGTAAGCTCTGCAACGATGGCATCGCGGGCCTCGTAACGGTCGAGCCCATGGAAGCGCTCGGGCACGTAGGGACTCGCGTCCATCGCCGCACGCGCGTCAAGAACGTTAATCATCGCAAGGTCGTGGCGCCGTCCCACCTCGAAGTCATTGAAGTCGTGCGCCGGGGTGATCTTGACCGCGCCGGTGCCCTTTTCGGGATCGGCATGCTCGTCGGCGATAATCGGAATCGGCCGCTCAGCAATCGGTAACAGCACGCACTTGCCGATGAGATCAACATAGCGCGGATCGTCGGGGTGCACCGCCACGGCGGTGTCACCCAGCATGGTCTCCGGTCGGGTGGTGGCGACGCACACGAAGCGCCCGGGCTCGCCCTCGACCGGATAACGCAAGGTCCAGAACTTGCCTTTGATCTCGCGCTGCTCGACCTCGAGATCGGAAATCGCCGTCGCCAGCAGCGGGTCCCAGTTAACCAGCCGCTTGTCGCGGTAGATCAAACCTTGCTTGTGCAAGGCGACGAAAACGGCACGGACCGCCACGGACAGGCCCTCGTCCATGGTGAAGCGCTCGCGACCCCAGTCGCACGAGGCTCCCAGCCGGCGAAGCTGGCCAATGATCGTCCCGCCCGAGTCAGCCTTCCACGACCATACCCGCTCGATAAAACGCTCGCGGCCGAGATCATGACGGGTGAGCTTCTCTTTTGCCAGATTGCGCTCAACCACCATCTGCGTGGCAATGCCAGCGTGGTCGGTTCCTGGCTGCCACAGAACGTCGCGCCCCTGCATGCGGGCACGGCGGACGAGAATGTCCTGCAGGGTGTTGTTAAGCGCGTGACCCATATGCAGGCTGCCGGTGACGTTCGGCGGCGGGATAACAATCGTATAGGGGTCAGCGTCCGGACGGCGGCCGCAGGCAAAAGCCCCGGCAGCCTCCCAAGCGGCATACCATCTGTCTTCAATCTGGCGGAAGTTGCAGGTCTTTTCGAGCATCGTTGCGTCCGGCGGAGGCGCGCACGCCCATGGCGCACGGCCGGCACGCGAGGCCGGCGGAAACGGTGTTACCCGCTGGCCCTCAACAAGGTCAATCCTCTAGGCGCTCAGCCCGGTTAATCATCAGGTCAATTTCCTTTTTCACCAGCCTCTCGATCAGATAGGGCAGGTTTCGATCGAGCCACTCCCGCAGCAACGGACGCAGCATTTCGCGCACCATGCTCTCGAGCGTGACATCGCGCGTCGAGACGACCAGATCGCGACGATCGAGGATGGCGCGCGCAAGCCGCGACAGCACGTCGGTCGACTCGCCGGCGGCTTCCTTGGAAACGAGCGTATGGCCCGAAGTGGTGCGAAGCTCCGGGGATAACATAAAGATATCTTCGCGAACCGCATCTGCAAGCGGACGGCCGGCCGCAGGAAACACCGGCGGAGGCTCAAGGTCGGCATCTTCGTCCTGGGGCTCGGGCAAAGGCGGTTCGGGCAAGGACTGCTCGAACCGAGGCGGCTCGGCGGCAAAAGCATCCGGTGCCGCGGCAAACATCGCGTCGATGTCCTCTTGGGCGAATTTCTCCTCCGGGGCCTTCGCCGGCGGGGTGGGAGCAGCGTCGCGCGTAGTCGGCGCGCTCACCGCCTCACGCACTCCCGCCGCCCCATTTCCCGCCGGTGGAGCCGCGGGCGGGGGCGGAGGATCCGCGGCCTCGGGAAGCGCCGTGGAATCCTCAGCGAGGATCCGACGGATCGACGCCAGGATGTCATCCATCGATGGCTCTTGCGCTTCCGCCTTACGGTTCGCGGACGACTCGTTCATCAAACTATTCGCCTGTTGCAGGTCGCTCGCGCAACAGTAATTCAACGGCGCATAAAATGCCACCGGAGAGTGTCGTTCCGACGCATCGGCCGGCCCAGGCGCCGGCGTTATCGCTGGCTCGTCGGGGAACTGAAGTCGCTCGAGGAATCGCCCTTGCTGGAGCCACCGAACCACAGGTCACGCACATCCCTGTAGTGGTCACTCGGATCGTAGTAGTCGACCTTCAGCCCCAACTGGCGGGCGGTGAGTTGGCCGATAGCCGACTTCACCTGGTAAGCCGCAACGACCTCATCGCGCTCCGAGCGCACCAGCGAGACCTGCGACTGGAGCAACTCCTGCTGGGCATCAAGGACGTCGAGAACGGTGCGCGCTCCCACCTCGGCCTCCCGCTGCACGCCCTCGAGCGCGATCTCGTTCGCCTCGACCTCCTTCTTGTAGGAGCCGATCGCAGCCCTCGCCGTCTCGAGCGAATTCCACGCACGCGTGGCGTCGCGCACGCTATCGAGCTGCGACTGGTAGAGCCGCTGGCGCTGCTGCGAGACGAGTTGCTTGCTCTCACGCAGCCGTGAGTAGACATCTCCGGACTGGTAGAGCGGCATCGTGAGGCGAACGGTCGCAGACGCCGAGTCGAGACGTTCCCCATCGTTGCTGACGTTCTTGTCGCGCTCCACGCGACCGATCAACGACACCTCAGGCAACAACTGCCCGCGCACCTGATCGACGTTATCGAGCGCGCTGCGCTCCTGATAGGCGGCGGAGACGACAACGGGATTGGAATCGATGGCAAGATCATTAATTTCATTTAGGGCTGTCGGCACCCCTCCGGGGACCGGCGGTCGCGGCAGCAAATTAGGCGAACTGCCGACGACCGCCCGATAAGTGGCACGCGATCGTGCCAGGTCACCCTCGGCGCTGATCCGATCCGCGGTTGCGCGCGCCACGCGCGCTTCCGCCTGCGAGACGTCGGTACGCGTCACCTCTCCGACCTGAAATCGGTCGCGCGTCGCCTGCAACTGGCGAATGAGCCGCTGCTCGTTGCTGATCGTCAGATCGAGGACGGCCTGATCACGATAGACGTCGGCGTAGGCCGTTGCCGCGTCGAGCAGAACCGTCTGTTCTGTCTCGTGCAATTGCGCCCGCTGGGCGAGTACCGTATTTTCGGCGGCGCGCGTCGCGGCAAGCGTCTGGCCGCCGCGAAACAGCGGCTGCGTGATCGAGGCGACGTAGGCCCGATTGAAGGTGGTTCCGTCCTGGGTGCGCAGGTACAGATCGCTGTTCGCGTCCTGATACGTTCGTCCCGCCTCTACGGTCGCACTCACGGTCGGCCGCCATCCCGAGAGAGCTTGGGGCACCTGTTCGTCCGTCGCCCTTAACGACGCGCGCTGCGCGCTCAGCGTTTTATTGTTCTCGTAGGTGCTCGCCAATGCCTCGTCGATCGTTTGAGCGCAGGCAACGCCCTGAGTGAACGTGGCTGCTCCAAGCGTCAAGACGAGCGCAAGCACCATTCTGTCAGCCATCACGGTCGTTCCCCCTGTCGTCCCGCACCAGAAATCCGCCCGCGGGTCACCCTCGTCATCGACGAGAGGAGTATGGGCTGTCTTGCAAAAGACTCTGCTATTGTCTCCTCTGGGTTTCCCGTCCTTTGCGACTGTCTCCCTTCCCGCTCTTGACGCGGTTCACGCCGTCATCATCGCAAGTTTCACCGTCAGCAAATGCTCAGAAGCGGAACATTGGCTCGGGAACAAAGCCCGGGAGCAGCGGGAGCGACACGTCGAACAGCGTACGGCGCGAAATCGATTCTCCCCGTCGCAGAAAGAGCGTCCCGCAACCAAGGCCCTTTTCCCCCGCAATTACGGCAAGCATCCGGCCGCCGTCAGCGAGCTGCTGGGTAATCGCCGGCGGAACCGAAGCGACGGCACCGCCAAAGACGATCACATCGTAAGGCGCCTGCTCCGGGTGGCCGGCCGGCAGTGGACCTGTGGTCACCGTCACCGTATTGAGATCGAGTTCAGCGAGAATTGCGGTCGCCTTCGCCGCAAGATCGGCGTCGCACTCAAGCGCAACGACGACGCTCGCTATCCCCGCCATCACCGCCGTCGCGTAGCCGGTGCCGCAACCAATTTCGAGGATGACGTCGGCGGCATCGATCTCTGCGGCCTGCAGCAGGCGCGCCGTCGTCAGGGGAGCCGGCATGAATCGCCCGGTGCCCAAGGGAATGTCCTCGTCGACGTAGGCAAGGCCGCGGTGCGATTGCGGGATGAATCCCTCGCGCGGCAATGTGCTCATCGCTGCGACGATCATCGGATCGGTGACCCGATTCGTCCGCAGCTGTTGTTGAACCATGTTGTACCGGGCGGCGGCGTAATCCATGTCGGCCCTCGAAGTAGTCGTGGCGCGGCGACGAACGCGATATGCGCCGCGCAGCTATATACCGAGCAAGCTGGCCCCATACAACCCGGCCGCTTCATCCTGCGCACCGGATATTGATCCCACCTCCGTCGCTGTCGCGCCCAGCGACGATAAAAAGCGGCTCCGACGCCACTGCCACGCCTTGACCGCCGCCAAGCCTGCCACTAGTCTCGCGTCTTCGTAAGGCCGGTAAGGCCTGCGGCGGGGAGCTGCGTTGGTTGCGCTTGGCGCGGTGGCGGAGTGGCTACGCAGCGGCCTGCAAAGCCGTGTACACCGGTTCGAATCCGGTCCGCGCCTCCAGTACCGTTCCGGAGTAGCTCAGTGGTAGAGCAAGCGGCTGTTAACCGCTGGGTCGGGGGTTCGAATCCCTCCTCCGGAGCCACCGCGCTGCCACGCAGCGAGGTAGGAGACGAACTGTTGCGTGACCAGGACATTGACGATTTGATCGTTGTTACCCACCACGCTTCCCTATTTTCCGATAGCGCCGAGGCATCGCCGAGCCAAGTCGTTGGTTCGCGCGGCATTTTCAGTTGGCGGCCACAAGCGGATTGTTGTTCCACCCAATCCGGGGTAAATTGCCACAAAAAGATCAGAATGATGGATTAGGCGTGGGAGCCGGATGGGATGGGGATGCGGGAGTTGGGCGCTTGTTTTGTGCTCCTCGTCAGAATGGTGGAACAGCGCAGGTCCCAATGACGGTTTTTCCAGGCTTTGGCGGCCCGATTCTAAGGGTGCTCGTGTCTGTTTCTTGGCGTCCATGATACCAGCTGATCGAGCCGGGTGAACGCGCTGGCGGCGCGTGAGCCGCACCTCCTGGCCTGCGGGGCACTGCTTTCTCATCCGCAAAGCCGTCTCGGAAGGGTCCGAGGCGTCGGAATTCCGACCGATCGGCAGCATGCTTCGCTCAGAGGCGCAGATGATCCGCAACGAATTATTTAAACGGGGCTTTTTGGCGCTTCGTACGGTCTTTGCTCGTTTTCGTAACCGCCCAGACAGCGAGCACGAACAGGCGGTAATCCGTATCGTCATCGTCGCACTTTTGTCTTTTTATTTGGCGGCGAACGGATCGTTGGCGAACTCGGATCCGGACGTGCGTACCAGCGCGATGCTCGCCGACACCTATCTCGTCATCGCCTGCGTCTACCTTGGACTCATCATTTGGTGGCCGGCTGCCTCGCCAGCACGGCGGATCGCCTCCATGGTTACCGACTTCGCCATGACGTCGGCATTCATGCATTTCGGTGGCGAAGCGGCGGCGCCATTTTACGCCATCTACCTGTGGGTCGCGTTCGGCAACGGTTTCCGTTACGGCCTCGCCTACCTTGCGGGATCGGGCGCGCTTGCCGTTTGCGGATTTCTCGCGGTGATCCTCACCACGCCGTTCTGGCAGAGAGAATCACCTCTGGGTTTCGGCCTGCTGGCGGCTCTCGTCGTCCTGCCTGCGTACGCGGCGTCGCTCATCCGCAAGCTCCGCGAGGCAAAAGCTCAGGCGGAGGCGGCAAGTGTCGCCAAGAGCCGGTTTCTCGCAACGATGAGCCATGAACTTCGCACGCCGCTGAACGCAATCATCGGCATGGGCGACCTGCTCGGCCATACCGCGCTCGACCGCGATCAGCAGGAAATGGTGCGGACCATACAAACATCCGGCGGCGCGCTCTTGTCCCTGATCGAAGACGTCCTTGACGTCTCGCAGATCGAAGCCGGGCGCATTACCGTCAGCGAGACAGAATTCGATCTTTACGCCAGCCTCGCCGACATCGTCGCAATGTTCCGGCCACAGGCCGAGGGCAAGGGCCTCGCGCTGACGCTGCACATCGGCGCAGGCGTTCCGTGGCCGGTGCGTGGCGACAGTCGACACCTGCGCCAGATTCTCACCAACCTGATCGCAAACGCGATCAAGTTCACCGAATCCGGACGGGTTTCGATTGACGTCGCTCCCGCGGCGAAGCAGCCGCCAAGCGGGCTTTTGCTCCGGTTCAACGTGCGCGATACGGGCATCGGCATCGCCGCCGAACAACAAGCGCAAATCTTCGAGCGGTTTGTTCAGGCAGACGACACGATCCACCGGCGCTATGGCGGCACCGGCCTCGGCCTTTCCATCACCCGTAGCCTGGTGCAACTCGTCGGCGGCAGCATCGGGCTCGAGAGCACGCCGGGTAAGGGGAGCTTGTTCCACGTCGACCTGCCTTTTATTCCGCTAGAAGAAAGCTCCGATGTAACAATTCCCGAGCGGCTGTTCGTATTGAGCGACGACGCCGCCGTCGGGGGGAGCATTCGAATTTTAGCGGGCGACCTGCCCATCGCCATCGCGATTGTACGCTCAGCCACACAGCTTGCGACACTCTTGGCAGAAAACGGAACAGGTGCAGTCCTTGCCGACTCCCGGTCGGGGCGACCATGGACCGCCGAGCTCATTCGACCGTTGATCGACAGCGCGCCGCGGGCATCGATCGTCTGCGTGCGGCTGGTCGACGAACCGGACTTGGCCTGCGATGACGGCACGTGCTTCGCCGCGAGCCTGCCCGCCTCATTCGATCGAACAGCGCTGTTGCGCGCGCTGCACGCAGCGCGGATGATTGGCCGGGGTGCCGGTGTCGACGCTGGGGACGAGGGGGAAGTCACGGTGGCAAAGCCACAACAACGCCGTCTTCGGCTGTTGGTCGCCGAGGATAACGTCATCAATCAAAAAGTAACCAAACGAATCCTCGAACATGCGGGGCATTTCGTGCAACTCGCTGACAGCGGCGAAGATGCGCTTACTCTGCTCGACTCATCGTCATTTGACCTCGCGATCGTCGACGTCAACATGCCAGGCATGAGCGGGCTGGAGATGGTCAAGCTGCATCGCATGGCGGCGATCGGCCAGCGGCACTTGCCGATTGTCGTGCTCAGCGCCGACGCGACAGCGGAGACGCGCCAGGCATCTTACGACGCAGGCATCGACGCCTACCTGACTAAGCCTGTCGAGCCGACTTCTATGCTTGGCACGGTCGATCGCCTCGCCGCCCGGTTCCCGCGCGAGGACGCTGCAACCGCCGCACCGCTCGCTGCCAAGCCACTGCCCGCCGCAGTCACGCAGATTTCCAAGCATCCGCGATACCGCAACGAGATCGCCCCTGCGATCAGCTGGCAATTCGTCGAGAACCTCGTACGCTTTGCCGACGGCGAGTTCGTCCTCCAAGTCCTGGAGGAGTACGCGGTTGACTGCGAACGACTGTTTGAAGAAATGGACCGAGCCGTCCGCGAGAGTGATACGCGCGCGTTTCGCGATCAAGTCCATGCGCTCCGCGGCACGTCCGGAAATGTCGGCGCTGAATCGATGAGGCGGATGTGTCAGGAGCTGCAGGGAATCAGTCTTGAGCGTCTGCGCGGCACCGGGTCCGAGAGCGTACAGCAGATGCGTCGCGAGCTTGGACGCTTCCGCCGGGAACTCTCGGACCGTGCGACCGATTTGCGGCGAACCACGTTTTGCTGAGACTGGCATCGCCGCGTGCGCCGGTTTGCGTGTCGGCATCTTCGCCGGTCCCGGCAAAGACGAACGGCATGATGTGTCTCGTGTCCCGTGTATCGTAAGTCATCTCGTGGATTCGCTGCGCGCAATCAGGCGTTAAGTATTGGCATCTTGGCCTTTATCGACGAGTTTCTCCCATCGGCGGTCCTGAGCGCGGGCGAGGTGGCGCATTCTGCGAAGATCGGCCGGGCTCAGCGCCAGTGCGGCATCCACCCAGAGATCGGCAATCCACATCAATTCGCGCAAGCTGATCGGATTGACAATTCGCCGCGCTTCCAGGAGCGCGCGCCGTGCCGGAGCAGCGCGCGTGAACTCAACCATATAGCTATTGACCGCGTCTTCACCCTCGCCGCGCTCGACGAGCCGATCGACGACACCCTCGGCGTGAAGTTCCTCCGCCGTGTAGATCCGCCCGCTCAAGATCATCCGTTCGGCGCGAATCGAATCGAGACGACGGGCAAGAAAACTATAAGCGCCCATGCCCGGAAACAGGTTGAACAGCACCTCGGGGAGCCCGAAGGAGGCGCCGCGCTCGGCAATGATCACGTCGTGCGCCAACGCCGCCTCGAACCCACCTCCGAGCGCGTCTCCTTGCACCAGCGCGATCGAACAGATCGGCAGATCGAGCCCGATCGCCCGGCGATACTGCCCCTTGGCACAGACGTGCGCATACCAGCGCAAAGTTTCCCGATCACCTTTCTCGATAAGACTGATGAAGTGCGGCAGATCGCCGCCAAGATTGAAGATTCCGGGAATTTTCGATGCGAGCACAAGGAAATCAATCGGCGACTCCTTGCTCTCGGCATGACCGACCGAATCTTCGACGAAATCGAGAGCTTTGGTCATGTCGTTCAGCAGTCCGGCGGTGAAGCTCGGACGCTCCTGCGGTTTCATGAACTGCCAGAGTGCTCGAAACGAGGGATCAAACGACAGTTCAACACTCGCAAGACGCGGCAACGTCAGATTCGCGGCCAAGCTCTTCGGAAAATCGGCACGAGTGCTCGACTGAGCGCAGGAACTTATTGACGATGGCGTACGTTTAGCCCCGATGGGGCATTTTTCGCCAACGATTCTGGATTGAGCGTGCATGGATTGAGAATGAGGGTAACCAAGGTACGACATGTGATTCTCCATGTCTTGTAGATCTCTGAGCGAGTCTTTCAAGGCGAGGATGTTGGTTTGCAAGTTATACACGTTTTTAATATCTTAGTGATCTATCATTCTCTGCAAATGAACTTTTGTCTGCGAGAACTCCGACAAGAAACATGGTTTTTATAGCGCCTTCGCTGCGGTAGCGAACAATCACCGGCGGCAAATCGCGGCCGCCGGCCGACAGACGCATCGTCATGACCGGTGGGCGACCCCACTTGATGAAAAGGCTACGGGGGTGGTGCGCGAGCGGGTCGCTGAAGACGGTGAATGCATCGGGTAAGACCACAAAAGGTAAGGGATTGACCTTGAGCGGGATGAAGTCCCATGATTCCCTTGTATTTTTTACGTCGTTCAACGGTCTGTCGCCTCGTTCGACCAAGGAAGCGCCAGCCACGACCGCGGGATGAACGATGGCCCTAGTCGTGATCGTCGATGATCAGGCGATCAACCTGAAGATTCTCGAGCGGTTCGCGCAAGCGGCGCAGCCGGACGTCGTTGTGCGCGGGTTCACCGCGCCAAAGGCGGCGCTGCAGTTTATCGCCAGCCAGCCTCCCGACCTGATCGTGACCGACTTCGTCATGCCGGAAATGTCGGGGGAGGAGTTCATCACCGCTTGCCGACAACTGCCGAGCGCCCAAGGCGTGCCGATAATCGTGGTGACGGCGTATGAAGACCGGGTGTTCCGCTACCGCGCGCTTGACGCGGGTGCGAGCGAGTTCCTCCTCAGTCCGGTCGATGGCCGGGAGTTCTGCACCCGAGCGCGCAATCTCTTATCGCTCTGGCACCATCAGAAGCTGCTTAAATCCCGCGCATCGGACCTTAAGGAAGCGCTTGAGGCGAGCGTCCGCCAGCATGCCGAGGCTATTCGCCTCAGCGAGGAGAATCTTCGCAGGGTGGTCAACACGGTTCCCGCGCTGATCCGGGCAACCGGTCGGAGCGGGCGAATATTATTCCTCAACAGCGTCCATGAGGACTTCTTTGACTTGAACGGCGCCGATCGCATGATTTTGGCGCAGACGGATCTGTTTGGCGAAACCTACGGCCGTCGGCATCAGGACCTCGACGATCAAGTGATCGAGGCGGGTGCCCCGCTGTTCGACATCGAGGAGACGCTGCGCGACCGCAAGGACGACGAGCGCGTGCTGCTGACGACGAAAGCACCGCTCTACGGCCATGACGGGCAAATCGATCAAATCGTCACGGTCTCGCTCGACATCACCGAACGCAAACGTGGAGAGCAGGCGGTCCGCGAAAGCGAGGAACGGTTCCGCAGCCTTGTCGAAGGCTCGGTTCTCGGGATCGTCATCGAGCGCGACGGCGTGCCGATTTTCGCCAACCGCACCTTTGCCCGGATCTTCGGTTACGATGATCCGGAGGAAATCGTCGCGCTGCCGTCGCTTGAGCGACTGTTCGCCAAGAGCGACCACAGTCAGGGCTATATCGCTCCGCAGCCTGGCCACTTCGGCACATCGCCCTCGGATGCCCACGAATTGAAGTGTGTGCGCAAGGACGGTGGGTTTATCTGGGTGGAAGTGCAGACGCAGGAAGTCAGCTGGAAAGGCGCCTTCGCGTTTCAATCAACCGTCGCCGATGTGACCTTGCGCAAGGCTTACGAAGACCGCTTGCAGCGACAGGCGAATTTCGACGAGGTAACCGGGCTGCCGAATCGCATGCTGGCGCTCGACCGCCTGCGCAGCGCCGTGGTCAGCGCGATGCGCCATCGCCACAAAGGCGGCGTCCTGTTCCTTGATCTTGATCAGTTCAAGAAGATCAACGACACCTGGGGTCACGCCACTGGCGATCACCTGTTGAAAATGGCGGCGGACCGCATTCGTAGTTGCGTGCGCGAGGAGGATACCGTCGCCCGCCTCGGAGGTGACGAGTTCACCATCATCCTGCCGAACATCGCCAGCTCGGCCCATACCGAACCGGTGGTGCACAAGATTCTCAGCGCCTTTTCAAATCCTTTCGTGCTCGACCTGCACGAGGCGTTCGTCACCGCTTCGATCGGCATCAGCGTTTTTCCAGACGACGGAGAAGATGCCGCCACCTTGATGCAGAACGCAGACGCGGCGATGTACCGGGCGAAGGAGCAGGGGCGGAACACATTTCACTACTTCACCGCCGAGATGAACGAAGTGGCGCGCGAGCGCATGCGCCTTGAAGGCCATCTCGTCCACGCCCTCGACCGCAGCGAATTTGTTATTCACTTCCAGCCGATCGTCGATATCCGCTCCCACCAACTCGCCGGCGCTGAAGCCTTGCTGCGATGGCGCAACCCGCAACTCGGGCATATGATGCCGGAACGGTTCGTGCCGCTGGCCGAGGACACCGGCTTGATCGTGGCGATTGGCCAGTGGGTACTCGATGAGGCGTGTCGTTATCTCGGTGCCTGGCGGCGATCGGGACTGCCGCAGCTGACCCTCGCGGTCAACGTTTCGTCGCGGCAATGGAACGGCCGAGGGCTGGTCAATTCAGTTGCGGCAGCCCTGCAGCGGTACGGCGTCCCCCCCCACTGTCTCGAGCTCGAGGTTACCGAGGGATGCCTGATGAGCGACCTCGGTGAAACAGCCGCCGCGCTGCGTGAGCTCGACCGCATGGGGGTGCGTCTCGCACTCGACGATTTCGGCACCGGCTATTCCTGCCTCAGCCACCTGAAACAGCTGCCGGTCGATTCGCTCAAGATCGACAAGTCATTCATCGCCAATGTCTTGCAGGATGCCGGCGACGCGACCGTCGTCGAGGCGATCATCGCTATGGCCCACCGCCTCGGCATCCGTGTCATCGCCGAGGGAGTCGAGAAGATCGAGCAGCTCGAATACATCCGCGTTCGCGGTTGCGATCTCGCCCAGGGCTACATTTTTTCGCCCGCTCTCGCGGCGGACGAATTTCGCGACTGGTGCGCCGAATGGCAACGGTCCCGTCGATATGCGCTTTGAGGACAACCGCCGCGAGTGTGTCGTTTTGTTTCGCGACACTGTCTTTCCTTTCCTCGCGTATCAGGTTAATTAGGACTACGCGCAGCGCGTGCAGCGAGAGTTCCCTGTGAGCCTCGCTGGCGCCATTCAACAGCATCGGAATTGAACCATGACCAAGAGGCGCCAATGAGCTTGGGCTTTCGCGAGGATCGGCGGCGGCGGCGGCGGCGAAGCCGCGTCATTCTGTTTCGATGGATCCTCGCCCTCGGGCTGATCCTCGCCGCAGGTGCCTATGCCTACCAGACCGGCACGCGCATCGCGGAACGCAATGTCATTTCCCTCGAACAGCAGAACACCGAACTGCGCGGGACGCTCGAAGACCTCAAGGCGCAAACCGAGGCTCAGGCTCAGAAGATCGCCGCGGAAAAGGCCACGGCCAGTGACTGGCAGGCGCGCTACGAAAAAGACGTGCCCACGGGACAGATCAAGGACATCTTCGACCTCGTGCAGGACAAGCTGTCGAACGGGGTCGCAGCCGACCGGCTGCAGTCAGTCATCCAGCAGATCGAAAATCGCCGATCGTGCGACAAGCAGCAGCAGATAAAGCGTATTCACGTGCAAACACCGATCGGTAGCGGTGGCGCCTCGTCGACGTCATTCAGCAACGGGGCGATCAGCGTCGCCGTGAGCGGCGCATCGGCACGTAATGCTGCGGGCAATCCGGAGGCTTGGTTCGATCCTGCCGCGCCGGTGACGGTTCGTCTGACGCGCCCCGGTGGCAAGAGTGTCGAGGCCACTGGCCCGTTGCCGCTGCATCCGGCGATCGTCGCGGGTGAATGGGAATACCGCTTCACGCTCGATGCCGGTCCACGCGGCCTGGTGCAGATCTTCATGGAGCGCTGTCAATTCCCCTGACCTTCGCGACGAGCACGCCGCCGATTTCTTGCGCTGCCAAGGTCTTTCACGTCTGGGGGTTCGACATCCGTCGCTCGGGTGTTTGGCCCGAATGCCTGGGCTGGGTGCTTGCCTCGGGCACGCAGAGTGGCGGGCGGCAGCCCGCCGCTCCCAAACGCCGGACGCGTTGTCCGTCAAACGCGCTGTTCTCTATGTCAAGATGAAGCATAAGGATTTCGCAAGGTGCTGATCACTGATGCGAAGACGTTCCGGACTTGAGTCTCATCACACCCCATGAGTAGCGCGTCTTCGAAAGCGTCCTGGCACATCTGCCGAATCTCTGCGAGGTTCTCATTCAGAACCTTTAACTTTTCTTCGCAGGAAACCGCGCGTCCGTCCGGCTGCTTCCACGTAACGGCTTCGTTCCGTCTCATGCTTCGTACCATTCCTAAAGTTGAACGATCAGGCTAGTTACTATGAAAGGCACAGATTCCGCTGTCTGCTTGTCACCGTTGATGCGATGGCGCGTCATCAACTCGGTGTATAGGCCTCAAATGGCATTTTTTTGAAGGCATGCTCGCTCGCTCCTGTTAAGGTATAGCTTCATTCGTTCTTGTTCACAGGGCCAGGCAACATGAGCACTATGCTCCATGAAATGACCGAAGACGTACAGACTCGAGTTCGCGAACTCGCCTATTTGATGTGGGAATCTGCTGGTAGGCAGCAAGGGATGGCGATGCAGTACTGGTTGCTGGCAGAAAGCGAGGTTCTCTCGGCGATGAAGCAGGCTGCGATCACGATGATGCCCGGCTCACGGTCCGAGGCCATCAAGGCGGCGCCGGACGGCGACAAGGTCGTGGCATCGAGCGAACCCACACCGTCAAAGACCTCGCCAAAGGTGGAAGCGCCGCGGCGCGAGGAGAGCCCGGTGAACGCCACGGCATCCCTCCCAGCATCCGCCCCAGTCGAAAAACCGGCCGTCGCGCCAGCAAAAAGCACCGCTGCCAAAGCGCCGGCGCGCAAGCCGTCCACGCGCACCAAGGCGAAGGCATGACCGCCCGCACCACACTTCGGGTGCTCACATCGCGCTGCGACTAATCCCAAAGACTAGCGCCGCTCCCGCGTTTCCTCGGCACGAAAGGGTTTGCCGTTTGAGCGTGGGTGCGGGCTGTCGGCGGTTTGAGCCGACGGACATCACCTCTCGCGGCGGCGCGGTCGCGAACGGCTCGCCACCGCTTTGCGGGCGGCAATGCGCTGCAGGATCTGCTGCCTGATATCGTCGCCGGCGTCTCGCCATGCGGCGATTTCATCGATCGTGCGCAAACATCCGCGGCACAGATTGGTGAAATCGTCCAACCGGCATACTCCGACGCAAGGCGATGCCATCGCCTCCGCATAACGTTTTTCCACCAATCCCGTCTCGTCCGTCACGCGAGGATCCTCACTGCCTTGCAAGCGACGCCCCCATACGCAACAAGAGCCACATTCAAGCGCCGATCGCAATCACTCCTTGCACCTTGCGTGCGAGAGTAATACCCCATTTAGGTAAGTGCGGAGCGCGCCGTCGGCGGAGGCTGACAAGCGCATAGATTAAGTGTCATAATTCGCGAGTGGATATGCGATGTACAATCGATTGTGTCATTCAGCGCACGCTGGGCCGCGCAAATGCTGCGTTGCAGCATTTGCCGTTCTTGAACATCCGATCTTCGCGTATGATAGCCCTTAATAACAAGAGCCCACTATGGGGCCACATGGTCGTGCACTCGACGGGGAAGTGGAACGAAATGGTTTTCGGCCTTTGGTCGGCAGCCCGCAGTATCGTCAACAACCCCGGTCAGCAGTATCATGCCGATCCTCAATCTCGATAAACTGTTCTACCCCCGCTCCGTAGCCGTGATCGGCGCCAGCAACCAGGAGGGCAGCGCCAGCAATCGCGTCATGCACAACCTTCTGCACGGCGGTTTCGAAGGGCCGATCATGCCCGTGAGCAATGATCGGGCCATCGCCGGAGTCCTCGCCTATCGGACCGTAGATGAACTGCCGATCACCCCTGATCTCGCTGTTGTCTGCTCGACGCCCCTGCCGTCCCTCGAAAGCATGCGGGCGCTCGCCGAGCGGGGCACACGTGCGGCGATCCTGATCGGTCACGCGCCGGAACTGACCCAACCGGACGCTCACAACGGCACGTTGCGCGACGCGATCCGACGGTGCGGCCTGCGCATCCTCGGACCGGATTGTCTCGGCGTGATGGTCCCCGGCATCGGGTTGAACGCCAGCGTCGCCCATGTCGCCGCCCAGCCCGGTGGTGTCGCCTTCGTCTCGCAGTCATCAACCGTTTGCGCCTCGGTGCTGGACTGGGCGTGTGAGCGGGACATCGGCTTTTCACATTTCATCTCGCTGGGCGATACGGCGGACATCTGCTTTGGCGACGTCGTCGACTACCTGGGAAACGACCAGATGACCCGGGCGATTCTGCTCTATGTGGAATCGATCCAGAACGGCCGCACGTTCATGTCCGCCGGACGCGGCGCGAGCCGCAACAAACCGATCCTGGTGATCAAGGCCGGCCGCACCCCAGAAGGTCAGTTCGCCGCCACGGGCGAGCGCGGCATCGATGGCGAGGACGAGGTCTATGACGCCGCGATCCGCCGCGCGGGGATGCTGCGGGTCTATGGCTTCAACGAACTGTTCTCCGCCGTCGAGACCCTCGGGCGGGCAAAGCCGCCGCGTGCGGAACGGCTTGCCGTCGTCAGTAACGGGCGCGGCATGGGGGTAATGGCGGTCGATACGCTCATCCTCAGCGATGGCCGGCTCGCACGGCTGTCCGACAAGACGCTCGCCGCCCTCGCTCCCTTCCTGCCGGCCGGTCGCGCGCCCAACAATCCGGTCGCTTTTGACGAGGACGCGCAGCCCAACCATTACGGGGCGGTTGTCAAAGTGCTCGCCAACGATCCGGAAGTCGACGCAATCATGGTGTTGCACGCGCCAACGTCAGCGATTTCCAGTACCCAGGCGGCGGAAGCGGTCGTGCACGCCCAAAAGGAAACCCGCACCCCGGTCCTGACCAGTTGGATGGGCGGTTTTCGCGTCGCCGAGGCGCGTCATCTTTTCGCCGATGCCCATATCCCGACCTACGATACGCCCAATCAGGCGGTCGACGCGTTCGTGCATCTCATGCGCTATCGCCGCAACCAGGAAATATTGATCGAAACGCCGACGTCGACGCCGGTGGACTTCACCCCGTCGACGACGACGGCGCGCGCGATGGTCGCGGCCTGCATCGAGAACGGCCGCAACTTCGTCGTGGGCGCCGAGGCCGCCGCTCTGCTCGCATCATACGGGATCCGTTCGGCTGAGGCCCACAACGCCCGCACGCCGCAGGAAGCGGTGCGCTTGGCGGCAACGCTGGGTTATCCGGTCCAGCTCCAGCCGGCACCCCGCAGCGGAACCACACTTCCCGCGCCAAGACGCGAGTCCGCGACGATTCTCGAGACACCGGAAGCGGTCCTCGCCGCGGCGACGCGCCTGCTGCGAACAACGGCGGCGAATGCGAACGGGTTTAGCCCGGAACGGCTGATCGTGCAAAAGGCAACCAGCTCCCACGGCATGCACGAGGGCATGATCCGCGTCGTTGACGACCCCGTGTTCGGGCCGGTCATCGTCTTCGGCCACGGCGGCGCCGCCTGCGACGTCATTCGCGACCGTGCGGTGGCCCTGCCGCCGCTCAATACGAGCTTGGCGCGTGAACTCGTCGCGCGCACCCGGCTGTACCGGCTGATCCAGGGCCACTCCGAGCATCCGGACGCCGATATCGACGCGCTCTGCCTGGCGCTGGTGCAAGTGTCGCAGATGGTGATCGACCTGCCCGAACTCGCGGCGCTTGCCATCAACCCGCTGCTCATCGGCAATCGCGGGGTGTTCGCCGCCGACGCCCAGATTCTCATCGCGCAACCGAAGGAAACCTCCGAGCGCAGGCTGGCGATCCGCCCCTACCCCAAAGAACTCGAGGAGCGGTTCGTCCTGCCGAACGGTCGCGTGGTCATGCTGCGACCCATCCGCCCGGAAGACGAACCCGCGCATCACGAGTTCGTCAGCCATTGTTCCCCCGACGATCTGCGCTTGCGCTTCTTCCACCTCATTCGCCGCCTGCCGCATTCGGAAATGGCCCGCCTGACGCAGATTGACTACGATCGCGAGATGGCGTTCGTTGCGGTCGCGGACAAATGCGACGGGGTGGGATCGGAAACGCTGGGCGTCGTGCGAACGATTACCGACCTGCACAACGACAAAACCGAATACGCCATCCTCGTGCGTTCGGATTTGAAGGGGCAGCGGCTGGGCTGGAAGCTGATGGACAAGATCATCCGCTATACGAAGAGTCGCGGAACCCGTCGCGTCGTCGGCCTCGTCTTGTCCGATAACCGCAAAATGCTCGACCTCGTGCATCGGCTCGGCTTCACCAGCCACCGGGTCCCCGACGATGATACGATGGAAGTCGAACTCGACCTCGAGACGGTCACGCTCGCCGACTGAGTCCCCCCCGGGTCCCCGCCCCCCCGCGCGGTAGCGGTCAGTCAAGATCGGCGAGATGGCGGGCGGCGCCGCCGAGGCCGTCGGCGATCGCCCGATCGAACGTTGTCCCCGACACCTGCCACGAGCGCGGCCCACCCGCGGCCAACAGCGTCCAGCGCGTATCCCAAACCCCCGCGGGCGTGATCGTCATCGCCCCGGTCAGCACGGCTTGCGCGGCGTAGGCCGCCTGCAACCGGCGCACGTCGGCGTCGGGCGGCGAAAGCGGATCGGTGCCGTCCGCGGCCCGCGTGCCGGGCGCCGCCGTCTCCGGCAGCACCACCGGGATGCCGCGGCGGCTCGCCAGCGACAGCAGCGCCTCGCGCTGCCCGTAACCGCGCGGGCTCTCGGTCTCGAGCAGGTAGGGTCCGAGGGTGTCGCGAATGCCGAGCAACACCAGGACCCTTGGGCGGTCCACCGGCCAGACGCTCGCGCCCAGGCGGGCCAGCGCCTGGTCGACCGCGGCGGCGGCGAAGTCGACGCGCAGCAGGTAGCTGCGCTCGCGCGTCCCCTGCTCGTCCATCAGCTTCTTCTTGGCCAGACGATCCTCGTAGCTGAACGCGACCACCGCCGCCGGTGCGTCTTCGAGCACCGCCGGCAGACGGGGATCGCCCAGCACCCGCGACTCACCGCTTACCTTGACCAGAACCTCGGCCAGCGCCTCGCGAAAGCCGCGCAGCCGCTCTTCGGGAATCTCGCGCCCGGTGACGATCGCCTGCCCGCGATAAAGGTCAGCCACCACCTCGGCTTTGGCGGACACCGCCGCCGCCAGGATCACCGCCGTCGCCGCCACCCCCAACCAGCGCGGCGCCGGCGCCGGGCGCGAAGGGCTTTCCGTTTGGTGGTCTCTGCGTTTCACCGCCGCCGTCCCGTCATGATCCGACGCGCGATCTCAAACCGCGAGATTTTCACCTTCGGCATCTTTT
The DNA here is from genome assembly GCA_016712595.1 of Rhodospirillales bacterium. Classification (NCBI taxonomy): domain Bacteria; kingdom Pseudomonadati; phylum Pseudomonadota; class Alphaproteobacteria; order Rhodospirillales; species Rhodospirillales bacterium. The sequence goes on along the minus strand of JADJQT010000001.1, from coordinate 1,742,604 downwards.
CTGTCCACGATCGTACCGCTCTCCCCTGCCCGCCTTCGTCCCCGGACAACTACGCGGGGCCCATATCCAGGCTTTATGGGAAGCTCGGATATTGTCAGATCGCAATTTTACGGGCGGACCGTTCATCGGTGAGAGGAATCGATTCCACCCCATTTATGGGCTATAGTACCCTGTCTGGGGATTTATGACTGATGCGATTCGCCGCGCTCGCCTGGCTTCGCCCGTTTCTTCGTCCCGTATGGTCAATGTACCGCGAAATCATGGCACTGTCGCTGTTCGTCAACCTGTTGGCGTTGGCGGTGCCGGTGTTCGTCATGCAGGTCTATGACCGCGTCGTCTTCCATGCCGGTATCGAAACGCTCAAGGGCCTGGTCATCGGGATGGCGTGCATCCTGCTGTTCGACTGGATCTTGCGCCAGTCTCGCGCCCGCATCCTGCAGCGGGTGGCGTTGCGTCTCGACGTCTGCGTCGGCCGCAGCCTTTACGAAAAATTGATGGCCCTGCCCTTGACGGTACTTGAGAGCCGTCCCGCGACCTATTGGCAGACGCTGTTCCGCGATACCGATGTCATCCGCAACACCCTTTCCGGTGCGGCGGCGCTGATGGTGTGCGACCTGCCGTTCGCGGTGCTGTTCTTCGTCCTCATCTTCTTTATCGCCGAGCCGGTCGCCTGGTTGCTGGTGTTCTTGTTGCCGGTTTTCATGCTCGTCGCCTGGCGATCCGGCCGGGTGCTGATCGCCAACTCGCGCGATGAGCGCGAGAGCGGACTCGGGCGCGACCGCCTCATCGCCGACGTGATCGCCGGGCGCGAGACGGTCAAGGCGCTCGCGCTCGACGCCTCGATCCGCCCGTTGTGGGAGGCACGCCACGCAGAATGCATCGAACGCGCAATCCGTCGAGGCGCCGAGTCCGACACCTACAGCAACATCGGAACCTTCCTGACCATGGCCGGGACCGTGGCGATGACGGCCTTAGGCGCCAGTTTCATCATCGATCAGCAGATGACCATCGGCGCGCTGATCGCCGCGAACATGCTGACCGGGCGATTGCTCGGCGTGTTCAACCAGCTCATCGGGATGTGGCGGGGCGTCGCTGCGTTCACCCAATCGGCGAGCCGACTCGCCGAATTGTTCGCCGCCCCCGCCGAGCGGCAGACGAGCGGCCTCAAGCTCGATCGGCCGCAAGGCGTGCTCGCCATCGAAAACGTCTCGTTCGCCTATTCTCCCGTCGGGCGACCGGCCATCGACGGCATTACGGTCAGCTTCAAGCCCGGCGGCGTCTGCGGCCTGATCGGCGCCAACGGCTCCGGCAAGAGTACCCTGCTGAAGCTGATGCAAGGTCTTTACCGGCCCAGCGCCGGCCGCGTGCTGCTCGACGGCGCCGATGTGACGCAGTTCACCCGCGCCGAACTGGCCGGCTGGATCGGCTACGTGCCCCAGGAGTGCGTTCTATTCGCCGGAACGATACGCGCCAACATCGCCAATCACTGTCCCGAAGCCAGCGACGACGACATCCTTGCCGCCGCCACGATTGCCGGGGTTCATGCCGCCATCGTGGATTTGCCCGACGGCTACGCCAGCGACATCGGCGAGGGCGGCCGCCGGCTCTCCGCCGGTCAGCGGCAGCGGATCGCCATCGCCCGCGCGTTGTTGGGCGACCCGCCGGTGTTACTGATGGACGAGCCGACCAGCAGCCTCGACAGCCAGGCGACGCTCGACATTCGCGCCTTGCTGAGCGAGCTCGGCAAACAGCGCACGGTGGTCGTGGTCACGCACAGCACGCAGATCCTGCCGATTTGCCGCACGATCGTGTGTCTCGAAAAGGGCCGTCTATGGTGCGCCGGCCCGTCTGAACAGGTGCTCTCGCAGGTCCTCGGCCAGCGAATGGGCGCAATCGTGCCATCGGCGCCGCCCGACCGCGCTACGGTGGCGCCCGGCGGCGCGGTGGCGACTGGCGAACGAGCAGCCGGCCGACGCTCGGAAGCGGCGCGATGAGCCAGCTCGACGACCTGCTGAAGCGACACCCGCTGCCGACGTGGCGGATCGTCGCCTGGCCGATCATGGCGCTGCTCGTCGTCATGCTGGTCTGGTCGCGGTTCGCCAGGCTCGATCAGGTCGCCGTTGCCAACGGCGAGGTCGTCCCCCAGGGCAAGGTCAAGGTGATCCAGCACCTCGAGGGCGGCATCATTGCCGCGATCAACGTGAGCGAGGGGGCGACGGTGCACGCCGGCGATACCCTTCTACGCCTCGACCTTGCGACCTCCGGGGTCAACCGCAAGGAATTGCTCGCCAGGCTCGACAACGCGATCTTGCACCGGGCACGCCTTCAGGCCGAACGCGATGGAACGGCCCCCGTCTTCCCCGCCGACGCGCGCAAACGCCAGCCCGACGTCGCCGAAGCCGAACGGCAGGCGTGGGCCGCGCGCCGGCGCGAGGTGGACTCGGCACAGGCGGTGCTGAAGGAGCAGGTTCGCCAGCGCGAACTCGAAGTGCAGGAACTGGAGGCCAAGCGCCGGTCGACGACGAGCAACCTCAACCTCGCCCGCGAACGCCTAGCCATGTCGGCGTCGCTGCTGCAGGAGGGCCTGACGGCGAGGATGGAGCACCTGCAGCTTGAATCAGAGGTGCATAGCCTGGAGGGCGAGATCGACGTCCTTGTCTCGTCATTGCCGCGGGCGCGCGCCGCCGTCGCCGAGGCCACGCAACGCCTGAAGGAAAGCGACGGGCGCTACCAGCGCCAGGCCCAGGATGATCTCGGCGAAACCGAACAGACGATCGCCCGGGTCAATGAACTCCTCGCCCAGGCCACCGATCAGGGTCTGCGCGCCGACATCCGCAGCCCGATCGACGGCGTGGTGAAGAAACTGCGTTACAACACCATCGGCGGCGTCGTCGCTCCCGGCGAGGCGATCATGGAGATCGTACCCATCGACGACAGGCTGGTGATCGAGGCCAAGCTCAGCCCGACCGACCGTGGCTACGTCGACGCGGGACAACCGGCCCTGGTCAAGGTCTCGACCTACGACTTTGCCCGCTACGGCGGGTTGTCGGGAACGGTCCGGCAGGTTGCTCCGGATGCGTCGATCGACCGGAATGGCGGCGCTTTTTTCGATGTCGTCGTCGAAACGGACAGAAGCTACCTCGGCGATACCGCCGGTAAGCTGCCGATCACGCCCGGGATGCAGGCGACGGTCGATATCCACACCGGCTCCCGTTCCGTCCTGGACTACCTGATCACCCCTGTGCTCAAGCTCCGCTACGAAGCCTTTCGCGAGCGTTGACGTCGACAACGTTTCTTGGGTTGAGGGCGGCATGGAGGCATGCTCGCCTTGTGGGCACGCGCGGGCGCGCAACAGCGCCTCCGCCCGCCCATCGCCGCTGCCGTGTCGGGGTCAATCGAGGCGCAAGGTCATGCATTCGCGGGTCACCACGGTTCCCGGCCACGCCTGATTTGCCTCGGTTCCGATCCGGTCCATCTGGCCGTCCTCGTGGTCCGGATCGTGGTGAAAGATCGCCAGCCGCTTCGCGCCGGCGGCGCGGCACAAACGCATCCCCTCGTTCCACGTCGAATGGCCCCACCCGACATGGCGGGGAAATTCGTCCTCTTCGTAGGTACTGTCGTAGATGACCAGATCCGCGCCTTCGATCAGCCGCAAAATGTTCTCGTTCAGATGACCCGGGACGTGCTCGGTGTCGGTTACGTAGCAGACCGCTTTGCCGGCGTGCTCGATCCGGTATCCGGTGGCGCCGTTGGGATGATTGAGCGCGGTGGTGCGGATGAGAACGCCCGGGAATAGCGAAAATGAATCACCCGCCTCGAAGTCCTCAAACTCGACGATGGCCTTCATCGCGTCGAGCGGGACAGGAAAGACCGGCTCGCGCATCTGATGGCCGAGAACGCCTTGAATACTCAGGCCCTGGTGCTTGAGGTGGCCGGCATAGACATGCATTCGCCGGTTTTTATCGTAGGCAGGGCGAAAGAACGGAAACCCGTTGATGTGATCCCAATGCGTGTGGCTGAGTAAAAGGTAAATGGTGCGGACGTCGTCCGCCCGGAATACTTTGCTCAACGGACGAATACCGGTCCCGGCATCAAGGATGAAGCGATGATCGCCGACCCCGACCTCGACGCAACTCGTATTGCCGCCGTATCGTACATGTGCCGGCGAACAACAGGCGACGCTGCCGCGTACGCCCCAGAATTTTACGTAGAACATACGACTGCTGCCGATCGCGAAAGCCACGAAGCTCTCAAATCATCCAGACTCGGGACACCCTCCCAGCCATCTTGATCATCGTATACATCCCCCTACCTGAGCAACAGGGATCGCTTTTAAGTTTCGATCAAGACCGGTGTGCCGGGCCTCAGCCCGAGATCGTCGGCCGCCCGGCCGCAATTAACCGCGATCTCCAGCAGGCCGTTGGCATTCTCATACCAGAACGCCTCGCCCGGCGAGACATCAGCGAAGCAGCGGGCGCGGCCCAGTCGCAAACCGCCGACGGTGATCCGGGCATCGCCATCCACCATCGATGCGCGCATGCCGCTTATCGCGTTGCCATACCCGTCGACGTAGACAATTCGCGCGAGATCGTCGGGCCAATCGAAGCGGCGCAGCGATTGCGGTGATATCGGCGGACCGGGCAGCGGGCCGCCGCGCGCAAGGCTCGCCGCCACCGGTGCGAAGACGTCCCGGCCATGGAACGTCGCGGAGGCCCGCTCCGATCGCCCGTCGATCCGCCACGCCGCAACGTGGGGATGCGCCCGCCTTACCACGACATCAAACAGGCCGTTATCGGGGCCGATGAACCAGCGATGCCCGGCGAGAACACAACAGGGGCGCCGCTCGCTGCCAACGCCAGGATCGATCACGCACAGGAATACGCTGCCCGAGGGAAATCCATCGGCATAAGCGGCGATCAGGTAGGCAGCCGCTTGGGGATCGAACGGCGGCGCATCGGCAAACAGATCAATCACGCCGATGCCGGGAGCCTTGTCAGCAAGGACGGCCCTGACCTGACCGGTATAAGGGCCGTCGAGGCCGAAATCAGTGACCAGAACGATCACCGCCGGCTTGCCATCGTAGCGGAGGCGCGATTCTGGCCTCTCGATTGCATATTGACTTCACATCTGTTGCCTATTGCGCCCGATGGGTAGACCCTATTGTCGAGCACGTTGGACGGAGCCAAGGCGAAGGAGATCGAATGGCGGCAAAAATACCGCCGAATGCTTGCGGAGCGTATCCCTGGTCCCGGCACGCCGCCGGTAACCGAAACCGATGGGTTGCCCGATCAATGACCGGCAGTCCATCGAGGAGGCTGGTAAAGGAGATGCCCTATGGCTGAGGTTCGGAATCGATTGCTCTCCTACCGTTTGACCACGGCGGAGATCACCTATCACCTTCCCGACTATCCCAGTCTCCTCCAACACTTCATATGGCAAGACCACGACCTTGCGCCGCACTTCCCGGCATTGCGCCGCTTCCTGACATTCTGGAGCCGCAGCCTCGAAGGCCCGCTGCACTCGGTCAAGATCGAAGCTGCCTCGCTGATCCGGCCGGCAGAATTTCGATTTGCCAACGGCGAATTCGTCCTGCACTAGCAATGCGCAAGCGTGAACGGTACGAATCGTTCACGCTTGCCTCGTCCGTTTGTGATTGGTCGCCGGCGCGTTGTCGACCGCAACCGGTAAGGGTCAAGCTGGAACCGCTGCGGTGCCTTGCGGCCCCGCCACCGCCAGCATCGCCTTCTTCAGCCGCTCGAACGCCCGCGCTTCGAGCTGGCGAACCCGTTCACGACTGATGCCGTAGACGACTCCCAGTTCCTCGAGCGTTTTCGGCTCTTCGATGAGGCGGCGCTCGGTCAGAATATGCCGCTCCCGATCCGGCAGCGTCTCCAGCGCTTCAGCCAGAAGGGTGTGGCGCTGGGTGCGCTCCTCCTCAGCAGCCGTGAGCACTTCCGGATTCGGCGCGTCATCGACCAGTGCGTCGACAAACTCCGAGGTATCGCCCTCCTCGCGACTGCGGGGCGCGTTGAGCGAAACGTCGGGCGAGCCCAGGCGACGATCCATATCGATCACATCTTGCATCGATACGTTCAGCGCCTCGGCGACCTCCCCCGCCTGCTCATCGGTCATCGAGCCGTCGCTCAGGATGGAAAGCTGCCGCTTGATGCGGCCGAGGCTGAAGAACAGCTTCTTTTGCGCCGCAAGCGTGCCCATTTTGACCAGCGACCACGAGCGAAGCACATATTCGGTGATGGCCGCGCGAATCCACCACATCGCGTACGTAGCCAGCCGGAAGCCCCGCTCCGGTTCAAACTTCTTGACGGCCTTCATCAGGCCGATGTTGCCCTCGGCGATCAGGTCGGCCATCGGCAAGCCGTAACCGCGATAGCCGGCGGCAATCTTGGCGACCAGCCTGAGATGACTGGTAACCAGACGATGCGCCGCCTCGACGTCACCGCTTTCCGCCCAGCGCGTCGCGAGCATCACCTCCTGCTCGACTGTCAGCACCGGGAACGCCCAGATTTCACGATAGTAACGCGCAAGGCCACGATCGGAATCGATCGACGGCAGGGTAAGCCGTGCCATATGTTGATCTCCCGCTTTAAACGAACCGACGCCCGCGTCCGAACTTCACACCAAGACGCTGAGCAACGCTCAAAACCACGCCCGCGTCATGTCATGCGGCAAACCGCCAGACAGCACGACCGGAACGCGGATTTAGGGAGATTTGATGCATCCGCATTGGCATAATCCTCCTGAGAAGCAATTTGCCCACGAGAGCCACGATTAAGTGTCAGCTCCAGAAGCGGCCCGTTTTTCGGCACCACTCGTACACATACAGAGGTTAATTATAGGTCGTTTAGGACGTATTTCAAGCATGTTCTCAAGGCGGAATTGCCAATGCGACATCCGTTGCCATCTTCCGGCCCCTTTTGCTTAGTCTGCGCCCAACGTTCACAGAAGAGGTGTGCAGGAAAATGCCATTCGTTCGAGCGATGATGCTCAGCGCCGCCGTGCTTGTCTCGCTCGCGGTAAACGCGGCGTGTGGCGAGCCCACTCCGGTCGTCGAGCGACTGCACACAACCCTGATCGAAGTGATGAAAGAGGCGCAGCACCTCAACATTGACGCCCGGTACGACAAATTGAAACCTGTCCTGGAAGACAGCTTCGATTTCGAGCGGATGATCTCCGCCGCGGCCGGCTCATATTGGACCGGCGCCGATCCACAGGACCGTCAGCGCCTGCTTGATGCCTTCGTCCGGTTGAGCGTGATGACGTATGCGGCGCGGTTCAACGGTTTTTCCGGCGAGCGGTTTGAGACGCTGGGCGAACGCCCCGGGCCGCGCAATACGAAGCTCGTCGATACGCGACTGATCCGCACCGACGCCGACCCCGTCTCGATCACCTACGTGCTCGCCGAGAGCAACAACAATTGGCGGATCGTCGACGTCCTGCTTGACCGCTCGATCAGCGAGCTTGCCGTCCGCCGTTCCGAATACAATACGATCCTGCGAAAGGGCGGCATCAACGAACTTGCCGCCACCTTGGACTCCAAGGCCGCTCAGATCCGCGAAGGATAGACGGCCCCCGCAGGAATGCCGCCCCCGTCGCCTGCGGCCTACTTCGGGTCGAGGATCTGACGTCCGCGATACATGCCGGTGGCAAGGTCGATATGGTGAGGACGGCGCAACTCGCCCGACGTCTTGTCCTCAACATAGGCCGGCGCCTTGATCGCCAGATGCGAGCGCCGCATGTTCCGGCGCGACGGCGAGGTTTTCTTTTTCGGTACGGCCATAACAAATCCTCCGGTCACGCGCGGCCCTGCCGCGCGAGGCAGAGGCTTATACTCTGCGCCGCCCGGAGGGTGAACAAGAAAATGATGCTCCCGGCTTGCCTTTCGTTTGTCGTGCATGACATATGACGGGGATTGTCGATTAGCGAAAAGGATAAAAGGACGATGAGCGCCGATTCCGGCGACGCGCCGGCACCGCCATTCGTTCGCCGCACAAGCGTCGAGCAGGTCGAAGAAGGCTGCGAACTCGCGCCCAAGTTTGACGTCAACGGCCTCATTCCGGCGATCACCACGGACGCCTCGACGGGCGACGTGCTGATGCTCGGGTACATGAACGCCGAAGCACTGGAGAAATCCATCGCCACCGGCGAGGCGCACTACTGGAGTCGCAGCCGCCGTTGCTTGTGGCACAAGGGCGCGACGAGCGGGTTCGTCCAGAAGATCAAGGAACTGCGCATCGACGACGATCAGGACGCCGTCTGGCTGCGCGTGGACATCGAGGGCGGCGCAAGCTGCCATGTCGGATACCGGTCATGCTTCTACCGCGCGGTGCCGATCGGTGCCGGGTCCGGCGGCGGACCGCTGCGATTCGTCGAAAGCGAAAAGACGTTCGATCCCCATGCCGTGTATGGCGACGCTCCCAATCCCACCCAGCTATGACCCGCGCCTGTGCCCGCGCGTGCCCTGCACCATCGAAAATCGAGGCAGCGCGCCAATCCGGGCTGCACGGATCTGCCGGATCGCGGGCGGGCGAGCGGGGGCGGTTGCGAAAACGTCACTCTTAAATAACCTCAATCATATCAAGGTCTAATCGAGCTTCCCAAGCGATACATTCGCACATAAGGTGCGGACGGCGGCGCGAACAAAGGAGAACTGACACCTTGTCGCAGAACAGCACGACACAACTTCGCGTATTGCTCGCCAAGCCGCGAGGCTTCTGTGCCGGTGTCGAGCGGGCGATCGAGATCGTCGAACGGGCGCTCGCCCTTTATGGCCCTCCGGTCTATGTGCGGCACGAGATCGTCCATAATAAGCACGTCGTCGAATCGCTGCGCGCGCAAGGGGCCGTTTTCGTCGAAGAACTTGATGAGATTCCCGAAGGCGCCGTGACCATCTTCAGCGCGCACGGCGTCTCCACCGCGGTCGTCGAGGAGGCGCAACGGCGCAATCTGCCGGTGATCGACGCCACCTGTCCACTGGTCACCAAGGTGCACAAGGAAGGGCGCAATCACGCTCGTAAAGGGCGCGAGGTCATCCTCATCGGTCACGCCGGGCACCCGGAGGTCGAAGGCACGCAAGGCCGGATTCCCGGCGGCGTGCATCTGGTCTCGCGGGCGGAGGACGTTGCCGCGATTGACGTCCGCGACCCCGAAAAGGTTGCCTACGTCACTCAGACGACCTTGAGCGTCGATGACACGCGCGATATCATCGAAGCCCTGCGGGCTCGGTTTCCGAAGATCAGTGGCCCCGACGTCCGGGACATCTGCTATGCGACGCAAAATCGCCAGCAGGCGGTCCGCGAACTCGTCGCCCAGGTCGACATGCTGCTTGTCGTCGGCGCGCGCAACAGCTCGAATTCCAACCGGCTGCGCGAAATCGGCGCCGAATCGGGCGTACCAAGCTATCTTATCGACGACGCCCATGGCCTCGAACCCAGTTGGCTCGAGAACGTGAGAACCGTTGGTGTCACCGCCGGCGCGTCCGCTCCGGAGAAACTCGTCCAGGACCTGATCGACCGGCTGGGCGATTTCGGCTCCGTCTCGGTCGAGGCGCTCGCCGGTGTCGAAGAGCACATGCAATTCAAGCTGCCCCGTCAATTGACGGGGACCGTTGCCAGCGTCGGGTAAAACTGAAGGAACAAATATCGTGGCCGTCCCTGCCATCCAGCAGTTGCGCGTTGGCGCTTACATTCTCAAACAAAAGCTGCGCGGCATTGACAAGTACCCACTGGTGCTGATGCTCGAGCCGCTGTTCCGTTGCAATCTCGCCTGCCCAGGATGCGGCAAGATCGATTATGAGGACTCGATCCTCAACAAGCGTCTAAGCATCGAGGACTGCCTTGCTGCGGTGGACGAGTGTGGTGCACCGGTGGTCTCGATTCCCGGTGGCGAGCCGCTTCTGCACAAGGACATCGACAAGATCGTTGCCGGCATCGTCGCACGCAAGAAGTTCGTCTATCTGTGCACCAACGGGCTGCTTCTCGAAAAGAAGTTGCATCTGTTCAAGCCGAGCCAGTTCCTGACGTTCTCGGTCCATCTCGACGGACTTGAAGCGGAGCACGACCGCGCCGTCAACCAGCCGGGAACGTTCCAGAGGGCGGTTGCGGCGATCCATGCGGCACGCAAAGCAGGCTTTCGCGTCAACGTCAACTGCACGCTGTTCAACACGATGAAGGCGGAGGACGCGGCGCGTTTCTTTGACTTCTGCTCGAATGAACTCGACGTCGAAGGCGTCACCGCCGCCCCGGGCTACGCCTATGAGCGCGCGCCGCAACAGAGCCATTTCCTCAACCGGACCCGCACCAAGCAACTCTTCCGCGACGTGCTCAAGCTGAAGGGCGAGAGCAAGTGGCGGTTCAGCCAGTCCGTGCTGTACATGGATTTTCTCGCCGGCAACCAGACCTATGCCTGCACCCCGTGGGGAACGCCGACCCGCAACGTCTTCGGCTGGCAGCGCCCGTGCTACCTGCTCGGCGAGGGATATGCCCACAGCTTCCGTGAGCTGATGGACTCCACTGAATGGAGCCGGTACGGCACCGGGAACTATGAAAAATGCGCCGACTGCATGGTGCATTGCGGCTATGAGGGAACTGCGGTCAACGACACGCTGCGTCATCCGTGGAAGGCGCTGAAGGTCAAGCTCTTCGGGTTTCGCACCGACGGTCCGATGGCGCCAGATATTCCCCTGACCCATCAGCGCCCGGCGGAGTTCGTCTTCGAAAGCCTGATCAAGACGATGTCAAGCGAGATCGACAAGGATCCTGGGCGTTCAGTCGAACGCAAGAAACGCGCCCGCGTCGAGAGCAGCGCGGCGTAACGTCTTTAGCGCGCACGCCTGCTCCCGGCCTAGCCGGAGCAGGGTTTTGAGGTCGCCCGGATGGGCTGCGATACCGGCGATAAGCCGCGTGAGGCGCGGGCGTCCGTAGGCATCGATGCCGCCCGCCACCCACGCCGGGATTGACCGCTCTAACGGATCGACGATCGCTCGGATGGTAACGAAAGGCACGCCCGCCCGCCGGGCGATGTCCGCCACCGCGTGGCTTTCCATGTCGACCGCGCACGCGCCACTGGCATCGGCGAGCAGACGCTTGTCCTTCGCTCCGAATAGCGGCGCATCGCTACCGGCGAGCAACCCGCCGGTATGACGGCCGCTCATCCGGCTCCCTAGCCGCTGGCGCCATGGGATGTCGCACGCCAGGACCTCGCCCGAGGCGCTGACGACGGCATCGGCGATCACCAGATCACCCGCTCTCAGGTCGGGAACCAACGCGCCGGCGACACCAAAGCTCACCAGCCCCGTGCAACCGGACTTGAGCAGATCACAGGCGGCCGATGCCGCCGCGCGGGGACCCATCCCGGCGCAGCCCACGCGCGCGCGCTCCCCTTCCGGCACGACGTCAAGGCACGCGGCCTCGCGGGCGAGACCGGTTACGACCCCCGGCCCCACCTCAAATGCCGAAGCTGGTCGTCTTGGTGTTGCTTCGCTTCAAATTGCGATATCGGGCAAGCGCCCACAGCGGGAAATAGGCGCTGTACCCGTAGTAGCGGAGGTAGAAAACGCGCGGGAAACCGACGGCGTTGTAATATTCCTCGTGCCACTGTCCGCCTTCACGCGGCGCCGCCAACAGGTACGCGACGCCGCGGCGCACCTCGGGGCACTCGACATCCCCCGCCGCCATCAGCGCGAGCAGCGCCCAGGAGGTTTGCGAGGGAGTGCTCGTCTTGACCTCATGACGCCGCTCCGGCCAGTAGCTGGCGCAATCCTCACCCCAGCCGCCGTCCTCGCGCTGGCGCGACTTGATGAAACCCACGGCTCGCCGGATATAAGGGGCCTGCATGTCCTCGCCGACGGCATTGAGCGCACAGAGAACCGACCATGTGCCGTAGACGTAGTTCGTTCCCCACCGGCCGAACCATGAGCCATCCGCCTCCTGCTGCCCCTTGAGGTAGTCCAGCGCCCGTGCCACCGATGGGTGGTCCCTGCCGTGACCGACCTGTATCAGCATGCCGAGGCAGCGCGCGGTCACGTCGGCGGTCGGTGGATCGAGCAGGGCGCCGTGGTCGGCGAACGGAATGCTGTTGAGCTCATAGTGTTCGTTGTCGGCATCAAAGGCACCCCAGCCGCCGCTGCGGCTCTGCATGCCGATCACCCACTCGCAGGCGCGAGCTACCGCGCCGTCGTAGGTGGACGCACCCGCCCGATGCAGGGCCATGGCGATAACCGCCGTGTCGTCCACATCCGGATAGTGGTCGTTGCGATACTGGAAAGCCCATCCGCCGGGCCGCAGATTTGGCCGGTTGGCCGTCCAGTCGCCGTAGACGTCGAGCACCTGGCGTTCGACCAGCCAATCGCAGCCGGACGCCACCACCGCCTCGTCCCCCGGAACGCCACTCTCGAGCAGCGCGTGCAGCGCGAGGCCGGTGTCCCAGATCGGCGAAAGGCACGGCTGGACGTAGGCTTCGTCCTCGCGCAGGACCAGGAGCTTGTCCATCGCCGAGCGAATCGTCTGCATGTCCGGATGGTCACGCGGATATTCCAGCGCGTCAAAGGCCATGTACGAATAGGCCATCGCCGGGAAAATCCCGCCAAGGCCGTCCTCGCCGTTCAGGCGTTCCTTGATGAAAGCGGCGGCCTTGTCAATCGAGCGGCGCTGCATCGAGCGGGGAAACAGCGGCTCGACAATCCGCCCAACGTGATCAAGCGCGAGGAACACATCACCGATGCGCTCACCGGTGGGATTGCGCATATACCGGCGTTCGAGTTCGGGTGGAGTGACGAACAGCTCGCGAATGTCCACTCCGCGTGGATTGCGTGCGCGTGGTTTCAGCGCCGCCAGGATGAACAGCGGTACCATCACCGTGCGCGACCAGTAGGAGACCTTGTCGATATGAAATGGCGCCCATGCCGGCATGAGCATGGCTTCCGGGCGTATCCACGGCGCGGCGCGCCAGGGAACCTGTCCAAACAGGGCAAGCAGGATGCGGGTGAAGACGTTGGCCCGCGCTGCCCCGCCATGTTCGAGGATTGCCGCGCACGCCCGCCGCATGTGTGGCAGGTCCTGATCATCGCCGACCATTTTCAGCGCGAAGTACGCCTTGACCGACGCGCTCAGGTCGAAGTCGCCGTCGTGATATAATGACCAGCCGCCATGCCGTCCCTGGGTCCGGCGCAGGTACTGCGCGATCCTGCGTTCGATTGGATCGTTGATTTCGTCCATAAAGTGATTGGCCAGGATGTACTCGGACGGAATGGTCGCGTCAGCTTCCAGTTCGAAGACCCAATGACCATCACCGTGTTGCCGGTTCGTCAGCCACGCCGCCGCCTCGGAAATCGCCAGATCGAGACCGTCATCCAGCCGCCCCGGATCGGAGCTTTCGTTGGCAGTGCTCGCCCGCGTCTTGCGCATCGGTTCTGTCCCACCCGCGACGTTCTTCCGGTAATGATCGGTGCTTCCGTCCACTGTCACTCCAATGCCACAGTTTGACCATCTGTTGCTTCGAATCGCATACGACTGTCAAGATAATGTCGCTAATTGCGCGAGACTCTCTGCCGCAGTGTGACCAGAACGCACGCTCCCCTCGATCGTCGCCGGCAAACCGGTATCGGTCCAATCGCCGGCCAATCGAAGGTTGCGCAGGCCCGTGCGGCTTGGCGGCCGGCGGAGGACCTCCGCCGGTGTCTGCGCAAACGTGGCGCGCTTTTCCTTGATGATCTTCCAGGTCGAAAGCGGCACATCTCCCAGATTGAGTGCTCTCGTCACCTCTGGCCACACGCGCGCAACAATCTCATCGTTGGCCCTTCCGGCGAGATCCTCGGCGGCACTGACGGTGACCGATGCCACGTCGTCGCGCACGAAGATCCAGTGGGAGACACCGCCGACGAGCCCGAGGAAAACCGCCCGAGTGAATGGTCGTGGAAGCAAGAAATGGGCATTGACGATCGCCCGGCTCGCCATCGGCGTCGTCAGCCCCGGCAGCACCGTTGCCGCGGCGTTGGGCGGAACGGCCAGCACCACGGCATCGTCCGGGCCGATGTCGACCGCGCCCACCGACGCGAAGCACAGGCGACGCACCTCGCCGTCGGCGCTCTCCAGGCTGCGCAAGCGCGCGTGCAGGCGCACGTCCACCCCGCGTCGGCGCAGAAACGTCAAAGCCGGATCGACGAAGCAGCTGCTTAGCCCGCGCTCGGCGATGCGCGGCCGGCAGGCGGCCTCGCCGCGGCCAAACGTTTCACGCAGCACTGGCCAGAGCAGTCGCGCCGCCCCCTCCTCCGCCGCGGTGTTAAGCACGGCCACCGCCAGCGGCTCCCAGAACCGGCGATACAAAGTGCCGTTCCCCCCGACGCTCTCGGCAACGGTGGCGTTCGCGCCGGCGCAGGCAAGCCGCCATGTTGCGAGGTACTCGCCAAGGCGCGTGCCCGGAATTCGTCGCGACGGCGACAAAACCCACCACGGAATGCGTCCGGCACCGGGACGGACGTCCCAGCGCTCGCCGGTGGCAAGATCGAGGAAGGGAAATCGCGCCGTCGGCGGGCCGGTCAAGCCGTCGACGGCGCCGATCGTCCGCAAATACGCGTGAAGCGAGGTGTTGCCGCTCAATACCAGGTGATTGCCGTTATCGATCGTCCGCGCGAGGGTGTCATCGACAAACGAGCGGCAGCGACCGCCGGCGTGTCCGGCGTGCTCGTAGACGACAACCCGCCGACCCGATGCCGCGAGATCGACCGCCGCCGCGAGGCCAGAGAGGCCCGCGCCTACGACGTGAATCTGGCCGGACATTCAGATCATCCCGTAACGCAGCGCGATCCAGAGCTTTTCGGCCGAGGATAGCGATACTGGCTCGGCCCATCGCCGCCAGCCCCGATGAATGAGGCGGCTCAGCGTCCGCTGGTAGACATGCATCATGACCGTGGCCGGACGAACCTGCCGACGCTCACAGCGATCGATGCAGGCTGCGGCTTCGTCGAAGTGCTTGACCGCCATGCCGGCAAGATCGGCGCAAACGGACGCGACCCCGGAGTTGTGCAGTATCGCCAGCACGTCCGGACCGGCATCGATCCCGCGCTTCGTCAGCAGATCGTGGGGCAGGTAGAGCCGGTCTCGGCTGGCGTCCTCCTTGACATCCCGCAGGATATTGGTGAGTTGCAGCGCGTGGCCGAGCGTCGTCGCCAGTTGGTCGCCCAACGGATCACCGACGCCGAAGATGCGGACCGAGAGCCGACCGACCGCGCAGGCGACGCGGTCACAGTAAAGCCTCAGCTCATCGAGATCGGCGATACGGATGCGTTCGGCGGCATCCATTTCCATGCCGTCAATGATCGCAAGGAAATCCGCCTTGCGTAGCGCAAAGCCGGAAACTGCGGGCGACAGTGCCGCTGTCACCGGCTGGCGGGGTGCGCCGCGAAACAGCGCCTCGATCTCTTCGCGCCATTCGGCCAGCGCGCGCCGCTTCGCGTCCACGTCTCCCGGCTCGTCAGCGACGTCATCGACCTCGCGGCAGAACGCATAGACGGCTAACATCGCCGCCCGTTTTTCCGGTGGCAGGAAGCGCATCGCCCAATAGAACGAGGTCCCGGAGGCACGCACCACCTGCTCAACGTAGGCCTGCGCCGGGACCGAATCGGCGCTCACCGACGCTCCGCTGATCGTCGGACCGTGTGTCACGCCGAGCTCAGATCAGAATCTGCGCGGGCGGAAAAACTGCGCCCCTTCCACAAGCCGCCGCGTCCCTGCCATGTCAGCCGTGCCGAGTCGATCGTCATCAGCACATAGAGCAACGCCGCCAGCGGCAACGCCAGCCCCCAAGCCGTCGGCATTCGATAGAGCATCAATGTCGGCGTGAACATAGCGACCATCACCGACCAGGCAAGCACGCCGAGAATCGCAATCCATAGGTTGGCGACGATCACGCCGTAGACGATCGCGGCGGGCGGCGTGAGGTACTGCACGGTCATAACGCAAACGGTCGCGAGCAGCAGGCGCCGCGAGTAGCCAAGCTGCGTATAGGCCGACCGCGCGACCATCGCCCAGAACTCGGCCAGACGGTCGTATGGACGCAAACTGCGCGTCTCGTGGCTTAGACCGAGCCAGATCGCGCCTTGTTCCTTGAGCAGCGCCGCCAGCGCGCAGTCGTCGATCAGCCGGCCGCGAATTGCGGCAATGCCGCCGGCCGCGGCGAGCGCGGGCGCGCGCACCAGCATGCATCCGCCCGCCGCCGCGGCTTCTGGGCGACGCGGATCGTTCACCCAGGCAAACGGATAGAGCTTTTGAAAAAAGAAAATGAACGGCGGGACGAGAAGCCGCTCCCAAAATGTATGGCAGCGCAGTTGAACCATCAGCGAGACGAGCTGATACCGCCCGCGCTCGGCCTTGGCGACGAGCCGCCGGACGTTGGTCGAGTCATGTTCGATGTCGGCGTCGGTGAGCAGCAGGAACGCCGAATCCGGAAACTGCCGGGTGACCCAGGTCACGCCCTGCTGAACCGCCCACAGTTTGCCGGTCCACCCAGCCGGGAGCGGCTCACCGGCAAGGATCGACAGCCGCTCGCTACCGCGGGCGGCGGCGAGCGCCGCCTCAGCGGTGCCGTCGGACGATCCGTCGTCGACGACGACCACGCGCAACGTTCCGGGATAGTCCTGCGCCAGCAGGGAGGCAACCGTACGCCCGATACACTCGGCTTCATTCCGCGCCGGAATCACCGCGACAACATCGCCCCACATGGGTGCATCCGGGAGAGATTTTGGCAGCCTTTGGTTGGCCCGCCAGAAACCGCCGCGGCCATAGCAAAGAAACAGCCAGCCGCAAACACAAAAAACGATGAGAACCAGGAATACGATACTGAGCATGGGATCACAGAAACTGAACAACGACACCGCGGACACAGGAGAACAGAAACTCGGTTTTGCCGAGTTGAACCCTGCGTGCCAGAGGATCCTGGTGACGGAGCCGCCTTGTCAAGGACTTAGCGATACCGAGGATCGCCGCCGATTCCATCGCCAGGCGGCGGCTGCGCAACCCCGCCGGCAAGGCCCCGGCATCCGTCAGCAACGCCTCGATGCCGTCGAGACAACGGTCGATCACGCGACGCAGCGCTGGCGTGCTCGCCTGGCGGTCGAGATCATCGATGCGCGCCTGTTCCCGTTCCACCCAGTCTCCCGGCAGATAGACCCGATTCAATGTGCGATAATCGTCCTGACAATCCTGAAGATGGTTGATCACCTGCAGCGCATTGCACAGCGCGTCCGCGGCACCATAGCCGCTGCGCGAGCCGCCGTGCAGATCGATGAGAAAACGGCCGACGGGTGCCGCCGACCGGTCGCAATAATCGATCAGATCCGGCCAGTCGGCGTAGCGGCCCTTGACCGCGTCGTGCTTAAACGCCGAGATCAGATCGAGGCAGTGCTGCGGCGAGATGCCCGTGGCCACCAACGTCCGGCGAATTGCCTGCGCCTTCTCGAAGCCGTCCGAGGCCGGCGCCTCACCGCCGATGACTCGCGCGAAAGCGTCAAGCCTGGCGATCTTCTCCTCGGCAGGGAGGTCGGCGCTGTCGGCGATATCATCGATGGCCCGCGCATAGGCATAAAATACGGCGACGTGCGGCCTGAGCGCCGCCGGAAGCAGAAACGAGCCGACGGGAAAGTTCTCGTAGGCCGCGTCCTTTCCGGACGGGGCCTCGACTGCCCCCCCTGCATTATGATTCATTGAGGCGAGCCCGCGCCGGGTTACGAATCCTGCCGCACGCGGCGGCGCATTTCGTCGATCAGGACGCTCACCGCGCCGCCGCCGTTGCGAATAACGGAGTTAAAATCCGAGCGCTGGGTCAGCCCCATGCTGACCCCTTCGACATAGACATCGACGATCTTGCGCACACCGTTCTGGCTGCGCACGCGCCAGCCGACTTCAATCGGGGCGGCGGCCGGCCGAGTAATCTCCGAATAGACGATCACGTCACCACTCTCGGCGTCGGTCACGCTGCGCCGGACCGTCAGTTTCTCGCCCGAATAGCGGCTGAAGCGGTCGACGTAGGTCACGACGATGAGTTGTTCGAACAGGCGCAGATATTCTTCCCGCTCCTCCGGCGTGGCGACGCGCCAGTACCGGCCGAGTACGAACTGGCCGATCGTCGGCACGGCGAAATTTTCGTTCAGCAGCGTCCGCGCCCGTTCCTCTCGCTCCTCGCGCGAAATATCGCGCGCCGTCAGCGCTGAAATGGCCTCGCCTGCCAACCCATCGATAAATACCTTGGCGTCAGTGTCGGTTTCCGCGGCGCGCGATGTCGGCACAACGAAGACGCTCATCATCACGCCGACGAGCATGCCGATCGCTAGCCGACGAGAGACCATTTGGCAGGGGGCTCGCATCGCTTCGACCATAGTTCCTTCGCCCTCATGCTCTTGTGGCGCCCGATCCGCTGGAAGACTGCCGATCGACAGCGAAAAATCAAGCTAAGACCGCGTGACGCGCGCCATTGTCGGCTCGATACCGGTCATGAAACCCCTGTGCTGAGATGTGAGCGCGCCGGACGGAGCACAAGGACCCGTCACCTCAGCAAAGCCGGTGCCGCGTGGCCGAAAGGATGAAGCAGCGCCACTCCAAGCTACCCTTTCATCAGATTTCAGGTAAACCGGCCATATTCCAAAATATAAATAATAAATATAAATACATATACGCACTATACGGTTTAATTAAGCAATATATTTAAGATAGCTTTTTATCATTATTATTTTATAATGAGAATTATATACAAAACCGATAAATACATATATTTAGATATATACGCATATTCTGGGTTTTGTCTGGTCATATAATTTAATTAAATAAATTGTTCCTTGAGAGGAAATGCTGCTGCAGTAATTGAATGCTGCAATGCGGCAATGAATATGAATGGCTTCCGTTTCCTGGTGATCTGCAGCTAAAGTCCAGCGAGACGAAGATAACGGCCGCGCGCGCGGCACGGACAAGCGGCGGGAGGCAACACGTGAAACATAAGGTTGTATCGGCGGACGAGGCGATCGCGCTGATCCAAGATGGCGATACCCTCGTCAATACCGGTTTTATCGGCAGCGGAGCGCCAGAAGACTTGCTCGTCGCGCTGGAGCGACGGTTTCTCGACTCCGGCGCTCCGCGAAACCTGACACTGATGTTTGCCGCCGGCCAGGGCGACGGCGCGGAACGAGGCTTGAACCGCCTCGGCCACGACGGACTGCTCAAGCGGGTCATCGGTGGGCACTGGGGGCTGATTCCAAAAGTCGCCAAACTGGCACTGAGCAACCGGATCGAGGGCTACAATCTGCCGCAGGGTGTCATCTCGCATCTTTACCGGGCGATCGCGGCCAAGGCGCCCGGGGTCGTCACCAAGGTCGGCCTCAGCACGTTCGTCGATCCGCGCCGTGACGGAGGGAAGATCAACGAGATTTCCGAAGAAGATCTTGTCGAGCTGATCACCCTGCGCGGCGAGGAGTGGCTTTTGTACAAGGCGTTTCCCGTCAACGTCGCGTTCTGCCGTGGCACCACCGCCGACGCCAACGGCAATGTGACCATGGAACGCGAAGCCCTGAGCCTGGATAACCTCGCCATGGCGATGGCGGCGAAGAATTCCGGTGGCCTTGTTATCGTGCAGGTCGAGCGCATCGCCGAAGTCGGCTCACTCAACCCCAGGAACGTCAAGATTCCCGGCATTCTCGTCGATTGTGTCGTCGTCGCCCGTCCGGAATTCCACGCCCAGACCTACGGAACCTACTACGATCCGGCCTTCGCTTCGGAAATTCGCGTCCCGCTCGGCTCGCTCGCCCCGATGCCGCTCGATGAGCGCAAGGTCATCGCCCGGCGCAGCGTCTTTGAGTTGCCGGCGGGTGGCGTCGTCAACCTCGGCATCGGCATGCCCGAGGGCCTCGCCGCGGTCGCGAATGAGGAAAAGATCCTGCAGTTCGTCACATTGACCACGGAGCCCGGGGGCATCGGCGGGGTTCCACAAGCGGGCCTCAATTTCGGAGCTGGAGTCAATGCCGATGCGATCATCGATCAGAATCAGCAATTCGACTTCTATGACGGTGGCGGTCTCGACATGGCCTGCCTCGGCCTTGCCGAGTGCGACGAGGAGGGCAACCTCAACGTCAGCCGTTTCGGTCCCAAACTCGCCGGAGCAGGCGGCTTCATCAACATTTCGCAGAACGCGCGCAAGATCGTCTTCGCCGGCACCTTCACCGCCGGCGGGCTGAACATCGTCGTCGAAGACAAATCATTGCGTATCCTTCAGGAAGGCCGTGCACGCAAATTCGTCAAGCAGGTTGGACAGGTCACCTTCAGCGGCGCCTATGCCAAGCAGATCGGACAGCCGGTGCTTTACGTGACTGAGCGCTGCGTCTTCCGCCTCACGCCCGATGGCCTTGCCTTGACGGAAGTCGCCCCCGGAATCGATATCGATCGCGATATCCTTGCCCACATGGATTTCAAGCCGTTGATCGGCGAGATCGAGCCGATGGACCTGCGCATCTTCTGCGACGAGCCGATGGGTCTCGAGCGCGACTTCATCGGGCTGCGCGATCTGCCGAGCCGGATCACGTACGATGGTGAGCGCAACACCCTGTTTCTCAATTTCGAAGGCATGCGAGTGCGGAACGAACAGGACGTCGTCGCGATCCAAGATGTGGTCGAAAAGCAATGCAAACGGATCGGGCGCATCGTCAACGTCGTCGTTAACTACGATTCATTCCGCATCGACGACAGCGTGCTCGACACCTATGCCAAGATGGTCCGATACCTGGAAAAGAACTACTACATCGTGGTTACGCGCTATACGACCAGCGCCTTCATGCGCGCCAAGCTGGGAGAGGCGCTGGCAAAACGCGACGTCGCCCCGCACGTGTTCGAGACCAACGCCGAAGCTCAGCAGTTTCTCTACGAAACGGCCTGAACGCGGACCGATCGGGGCGAAGCGCGGGCCAATCCCGTGCCGCTCCGATCTCCGTGTCTGCCCGGCTACGCGCGCATCCGCAAGCCGGTTGCGGATGCGCCGATCATCGCGTCGAGCCATTCGGCAATTCGCGCCGCCGGCCGTTCCCATTGCGGCTCAAGCATCATCGCGTGCGCCATACCGCTGAACACCTCGGCCTTCGTCCGATAGGTTGAGGCGGTCGCATCGAGAGCCCCACGATAAATGAACTGATCGTTCTCAACTCCCATCACCAGCACGGGCACGTCGAGCATGGGCGTCGACGGAGGCAGGTCGAGTCCGAGAAGGTCGAGGTTGACTAAAACCGATTCCGGCTGGAAACGAGGCAGATAGCGGCGGACGACGTCGTCCGGGGTATCGTCGGAAAAAAGTGCATGGCGAATCGCATTGCCGTCGCCAGCGTATTCGCCCATGACTTGGCACCACGTCAGCTCGCCGAGAAGGGCGGGGTTGGTGAACGCCATGCCGTACACCATGCTGACCACGCCGTGCGGCGGCGCCGAGGCCATCAGCACCGCCGCGGGAAAAGACATGCGGTGCAGGCACTTCTGAACCACCATGCCGCCGAGCGAGTGGCCGATCAGCACGGGCGGTACCGACAAACCGGAGACGACCTCCTCAACGTCGGCGACATAGTCGCGCAGCCGGGCAAACAGGACGTCCGCGGCGCCTTCACTGCCGCCGTGGCCACGCAGGCTCACCGCGTGTGCCTCCCAGCCTCGGTCGGAGAAATACGGCAGGAAATGCTCATCCCAGATCCATGCGGCACTGTAGGCACCGTGCACGAACACCAGCGGCACCGGCCGCGCGCGGCCCTTGGGTTTGCGCGAAATCACTTCCAGCCGCATAGCCATGCTCCTATGGAATCTTCAAGACCGGGGATCGTAGGCAGTTTTGCGCGTCGGCTGAAGAGCTCTCTGCACGTGAGAGGATTGCGCACATAACCAACGCCGCTTACCCGTCAGCATATGCGCGGAAGCTGTTCGCCAGCGAGCCAGTCAACGATCCGGGTGCCGCCGAAGCTTGTGCGCATCTGCACATAGCCGTCAGCATCATCGACGACCTTACCGATGATCGACGCCCTGCGGCCGAGCGGATGCGCGCGCATCGCCTCCAGCAGGCGGACGGCCTCGGCCGCGGCGCAGAAGGCTACGAGCTTGCCCTCGTTGGCGACGTAAAGCGGATCGAGGCCGAGCAACTCGCAGGCGCCACGCACGGCGACCGCGATCGGAATCGCGCCTTCATCGATCATAATGCCGACGCGAGATTCCCGCGCGATCTCATTGAGCAGCGCGGCGAGGCCGCCTCGGGTGGGATCGCGCATGGCGTGAATCCCCGGCGCCGCCGCGAGCATCGCCGCAACCAGACCGTGGAGTGCCGCCGAGTCGGACAGAATCTCGGTTTCGAACGACAGGTTTTCCCGTTTCGACAGCACCGCCGTGCCATGATCGCCGATACTGCCGTTGATCAGCACCGCGTCCCCGGGCTGAGCTCGATCGCTGGCGATATCGACGCCCGCAGGCACGACGCCGACGCCAGTAGTGGTGATGAAAACGCCGTCCCCCTTGCCACGCTCGACCACCTTGGTATCG
Organism: Rhodospirillales bacterium; assembly: GCA_016712595.1. Taxonomy (NCBI): domain Bacteria; kingdom Pseudomonadati; phylum Pseudomonadota; class Alphaproteobacteria; order Rhodospirillales; species Rhodospirillales bacterium. Next base: position 1,720,048 of record JADJQT010000001.1, on the reverse strand, counting down.
CCGGTGACGATCGGCACCCCCGCCGACTTCGCCGCGCCTGCCATCGATGCCACGATCGCCCGCAGGTCAGCCAGCGGGAATCCCTCCTCGAGGATCATGCCGCAGGCGAGATAGAGCGGCCGGGCGCCGGCCATGGCGACGTCGTTGATCGTCCCATGCACCGCGAGCGAGCCGATGTCGCCGCCGGGAAAGAACAACGGCGAGATGACGAAGCCGTCGGTGGTTATCACCATCCGCCCGGCGCCGACCTCAAAGCAGGCCTGATCGTTGTGCCGGGCAAGCAGCGGATTGTCGAAGTGCGCCTCGAACAACTCCTCGATGAGCTGTGCCATCGCCCGGCCGCCGGCGCCGTGGCTGAGATCGATGCGTCCGCGCTCGAGGTCGAGCGGTCGCGGTGAAATCCGCCGATTGATCTGCCGGGCGATTGTCACGGCTTAAACCGGAGCCACGGCGCGCTCGCGTGCCCGCCCGAATGCATAGTATGCGGCGCAGGCCCCTTCCGAGGAGACCATGCACGAGCCTAAGGGATTGTCCGGCGTGCACCCGGTTGCGAACAACCGGCAGTCCGTCGGCCGCTTGACGCCCCGCAGAATATCGCCGCAGTCGCAGGCCTTGTGATCGGCGACAGCAACAACATCGAGGTCGAAACGCTGCTCTGCGTCGAAATCGGCGAACGCGGGGCGAATGCCAAGCGCGCTGTCCGCGAGTTCACCCAGCCCCCGCCATTCGAATTTGGCGCGCCGCTCAAACACCTCGGCCATCATCCTTTGCGCCTTGGTGTTGCCGTCACGATTGACGACGCGCGCGTATTCGTTCTCCACCTCCGCACGCCCGTCGTTGAGCTGGCGGATGAGCATCAAGATCGCCTGCATCACGTCGAGAGGCTCAAAACCGGCGATGACCACCGGCCGGCGGTAGCGCTCAGCGAACGGCTCGAACGGCCGGCTGCCGATGACCGCACTGACGTGAGCGGGTCCGATGAAGCCATCGATCGGCACCGATCCCGGGGCTTGCGCCTCCGGGCGCTCCAGCAGTCCTACAATCGCCGGCGGCGTCATCACATGGTTGCAGTGCACGGAGAAATTTTTCACGCCAAGGGCGCGCGCCTGCAACAGCACGACGGCCGTCGGCGGCGTCGTCGTTTCGAAACCGATGGCAAAAAAAACGACCTGCCGATGCGGGTTCTCGTCGGCGATCTTAAGTGCGTCGAGCGACGACCAGACGATGCGGACGTCCGCGCCCGCCGCCTTCGCCTTCAGCAGGCTCTGGCGCTGCGGCCCCGGCACCCGCACAAGATCGCCATAGGTGCACAAGATCACGCCATGCGCGCTCGCCAACTGCAGCGCGTGGGCGATGCGCGCGACCGGCAGGACACAGACGGGGCACCCTGGACCATGGACCAGCCGGATGTTCGCCGGCAGAAGATCGGGAACACCGTAACGGAAGATCGCGTGCGTATGCCCGCCGCAGAATTCCATCAGCCGGTAGGTGCGGGCGGGATCGGCGAGGGAGCGGATGCCGGCAGCGAGCGCATGCGCGAGGCGGCTCTCGCGGAATTCGTCGACGTAGCGAACGCTCACGCCGGCGGCTCCGGTTCATCGTCGGGAGCAAGCATGCCGGCTTCGGCAAACAGGGCGAGCGTCGCCGCCGCTTCCTCGGTATCAAGTCGCGAAAGCGCGAAACCCACATGAACAATGACATAATCGCCAACCGCGACGTCGTCGATCAGGCAGAGATTGACCTCTTTGACGATGCCGCCGACCTCGGCGCGGGCAATGCTCTCGGACAGCCGTTCAACGATGCGCGCCGGTACCGCAAGACACATCGGCTCTACCCTTTCGTGGCCGATATCGCCGCTGCCCAGGCCTGGCCAAGACTGATGGCGCTATCCCCCGGCGGCAGACGGATGGGCTGCAGTGGTACGATATTGCGTCGGCGCAGCGCATCGATCAGTCGCCGGCTGAGCACTTGATTAAGAAAACACCCGCCCGAAAGCGCGACGCGGCGGATGCCTTCATGCTCCGCGGCCCAATCGACCCAGGCTGCCATGGCGTCGGCGAGGGTGCCGTGAAACAGATTGGCGCCGTCCACGGCGGTAAGTCCGATCAGGCGTTCGAGCAGCGGGCGGAGGTCAAGAACACCCGCTTCGAGCCGCCACAGCCCGGCATCCGCCTGCGGGTGCGTTGCCAGGCGCTCGAGTTCCATCGGCGCCTCGCCCTCGAAGCTTGCCACCGGCTTGACCTTGAGCAGCCCGCAGGCGGCGTCGAACAGGCGCCCGCAACTCGTCGTCGGTGGGCAGTTGATGTTCTGGCGCAGCATCCGGGCGATCACGTCCGCTCCCGAATGCCGATCGAAGTAGCGGGCGATGTTCTCTGCGCGTCCGAGAGCAAAAAGAGCCGCCGCCCCCATGCGCCACGGCTCGCGCGCCGCTTTATCGCCGCCGGGCTGAGCCAGGGGCGCGAGATGGCCGAGGCGGCGATAGCCGTCGGCATCGACGCACAGAAGCTCTCCGCCCCAAGACTGGCGATCGGCACCCAGCCCAAAGCCGTCGAGGGCAAGGCCGAGTGCCGGCTGATCCGTCCCATGTTCCGCCATGACGGCAGCCACATGGGCATGATGATGCTGAACCGCGACGGCCGGGATGCCCATGCCGGCGGCGAAGGCCTCGGCCCATCGCGTGCTGTGGAAATCCGGATGCAAATCGTGGGCGACGGCGACCGGTAAACCACTCGCCACCTGCAGCAGGCCCTCGGCGCAGGCTTCAAACCCGCGAACCGCATCGATGCTTTCAAGGTTGCCGACGTCGCGTGAGATCAGTGCCTTAGTACCGTGGGTCAGGCACAAGGTGTTCTTCAAGAACGCGCCGACGGCGAGAACGGTCGGCACGGCCTTCGGCAGCGTTACGATGACCGCAACCGGGTCCAAAGAGGACTGAGCGGCGAAAGAGGATATCATTCGACGGCCGTTTGCCTCGCCGCGGCCGTCGCCACGGCCGTCGCCTCGGGCGGTGACAGGCCGGCGTGACCGTGCGCCCCCACGCAGTGGCCGGCGATCCAGGCATACCAGCGATCGAGACCATCGCCGCGCGTCGCTGAAACCTCAATGATCTCGATCGCGGGGTTGACCCGCCGGGCAAAGCCACAGCAGCGATCGAGATCAAACGGCACGAAGGGCAACAGATCGATCTTGGTGATTAGCAGCAGATCCGCCGCCGCGAACATTCCCGCATACTTCAGCGGTTTATCGTCCCCCTCGGTGACCGATAGCAGAACCACGCGGCTCGCCTCGCCAAGATCGAACGCAGCAGGGCAGACGAGATTGCCGACGTTCTCGATAAAGACGATGCCCGCCTGCCCATCCTCTCGCGCCAGCGTGCCGGCAAGATCCACGTGCGCCAGCGCACTGGCAAAATCCACGTGCGCCAGCGCACTGGCGACCATGCGCGCGTCGAGATGGCACCCCTTGCCGGTGTTGATCTGGTGGGCCGCAACGCCGGTGGCGCGGATGCGCTCGGCATCGAAACTCGTCTCCTGATCGCCCTCGATGACGGCGATCGGACGGCTCGCCTTCAGGTCCTCGATCGTTCGCACCAAAAGGGTCGTCTTGCCCGAGCCCGGGGCCGACATCAGGTTCAGCGCCACAACCCCCCGCTCGCCGAATGCCCGCCGATTCGCCGCGGCGATCGCGTCATTGGCGGCGAGGATGTCCTGCTCGACACGGACCAGCCGCATGCCATGGTCATCCACGCCTCCCGGCCGGGCATGCGAAACGGAATGGGTGTGTGGGTCATCCGTTTGGTGCCCGTGCACGTGGTGCACGTGGGTGTGGGCGTGCCCATGGTCATGCGCCGACGCATGCCCCTCGGATTCGGCCGGACGCACCGCGCAACCGCAGACCCCGCACATCACGCCACCTCCAGGTCTTTGATGCGCATCCCCTCGCCGCCGGTGACCTGCAGCCGATAACCGGCGCATCGCGGACAGGCGGCGGCGCGGTCGCCGAGCGGAACGGTCATGCCGCAATCAAGACACCACGCCTCACCCGGAACCGCGAGAATTTCGAGCCGCGCGCCATCGGCGATGGTCCCGCGCGCGACCGCGGCGAAGCAGAAATCGAGAGCGTCGGGAGCGACACAGGATAAGGCGCCGATTTCGAGCCGCACGGTCTCAACGCGATCAAAGCGATACTGCCGCGCCTGTTCCAGCACAACGTCGACAACGCTCTGGCACAGCGCCAGCTCGTGCATGCGTGAGTCCTCCCCAACGCCTCTGCCAAGGCGCTAAAAAGCGCCTTGCTCGCAGCTCTTCGGCTGCTTTATCTGTCCGCCCCGGCAAGCTCGGTCCAAGCCGGACGCAAAGGGCCATTTTACGCGCACTCTGCCGCACTGGTCTTCACCTTTTTCTCGACCGCGCCCGGCATCCGCGCCCGCTCAGCCGAACGGCAGACCCTCTTCGTGCTCGAGGACAACCGAAGCGAACGGCGGGATCCGCAACGACATTGAAAACGGCCGACCGTGCATGGCCTCGGCGCGCGCTTCGGCTCCGCCCTCGTTGCCGACATTGACGCCGCCGTAGAGTTCCGAATCGCTGTTCAGCCGCTCGCGATAAAATCCGCCCTTCGGTACACCCAGCCGGTAGTTCGTCCGCACGACCGGGGTGAAATTGCAGATGACGACGATCAAACCCTTGCCGTCCGCTCCCTGACGCAGGAAGGAGATGATGCTCTGGTCGCTGTCGTTGCAATCGATCCACTGAAAACCATCGGGCTCGCAGTCGCGTTCAAAGAGCGCCGGCGTCGCGCGATAAAGGGCGTTGAGGTCATGAACCAGCCGCTGCACGCCCTGATGCATCCCGTCCTGCAGCAGGTGCCAGTCAAGACTCACCTGCGGATTCCAGCCGCGGTGCTGGGCGAATTCCCCACCCATGAACATCAGCTTCTTGCCCGGGCGGGTGAACATCAGCACGAAGCAGGTGCGCAAGGTGGCGAACTGCTGCCAGCGATCGCCGGGAATATGGGCGATGAGCGGAAGCCGCCCTCCACTTACGGATTCGTGCGATAAGGGTACAACTTCGTTTTCCTGGAACGAGCTCGTCGCGCCCTGAATGATGTCGTCGTGGTAATACTTGCGGTGGACGGGCGAACGGCCGAGATAGCGAAGGACGTGCTGAATCCACTCGGATTGCCAGCGAAAGCCGAAGCCGAGACCGCCCACGAACGTCGGATGTGAAACCCGTTGCCAATCCGCGTTCACCTCGGCGATGGTGAAAGCACCCGGGTAGCCGGCGTAGACCGCCTCGTTGATCCGGCGCACCAGATCGACGGCCTCGAGATTCTCGCTGCCACCGAAGCGATTGGGCATCCATTGGCCGCCGCCGCGCCGGTAATCGAGATAGAGCATCTGTTCGACCGCGGGCATGTGGATCGCATCGAGATGATAGTGCTCGAACCAGAACGACGCGCTGGCGATCAGGTAACCCGCGACTTCCCGGCGACCGGCGTCGAAGACCAGGCCCGGCGCGCCCGGCAGGCGTTGCTGCTGCGGATCGGGATGCTCATAAAGGCCGGTGCCGTCGAATTCCCGCAGGCCGTTGGCCTCGTCGGAAAACCGATGAACGCTCACGTTGGCGATGACGCCGATTCCGGCCTGATGGCACTTGTCGACGAAGAGGCGGAACTGATCGGGGGACCCCCAGCGGCTCGTCGGCGCGAACAAGGCGAACGGCTGATGCGCGCGCGCAGCCTCGTCGGCGGCGTCGTCCGCGGGTATCAGCTCGATATGGGTGAAGCCGAGATACTGGACGTGACCGATCAACTCGACGACATGCTCTTCGTAGGTGAGGCTGCGTTCCCCCTCTTCCGGCCGGCGTCGCCATGAGCCGAGATGAACCTCGTAGATCGAGATCGCGCGCTCACGCGGCGCGGAGCGCGCCCGCTCGCGCATCCATGCCGCATCGCCCCATGCGTAGGCGTTGAGGTCGTAGATGATCGCGGCCGAGCCTGAGCCGGCTTCGACCTGGAACGCGTAAGGATCGGTCTTGTCGACCAGACGCGAGCCCGCCGCAGTCTTGATCTCGAATTTATAAAACGGTCCCGCGGCAACGCCGGGAATGAAGATCTCCCAGACACCGCACTCGTGACGCAGCCGCATGCCGTGCCGGCGGCCGTCCCAGCCATTGAAGTCACCGATCACGGCGACACGTCCGGCGTGCGGCGCCCACACCGCGAAGGTCACGCCAGCGACGCCCTCCATTGTACAGACGTGTGCGCCCAGCACCGCGTAGCTGCGCGCAAGGCCACCTTCGGCAAGCAGTTGAGCATCGGCTCCGCTGATGACCGGCGGGAAACGGTAGGGATCTTCGACCTCTCGCTCGCCGTCACCGTCGACCACGCGCAGCCGGTACGCAAACCAAGGACCACTGATCGCGCCAGCGAACAGCCCCTCCTCGCGGATGCGCGCGAGCGGGGCTACGACCTCGCCCGATGCCGAATCGATCACGGTGACCGCGTGTGCCCCCGGCAGAAACACCCGCACGAGGACCACTCCTTCGGTATCGAGCTCGTGCATGCCAAGGAAACCGAATGCATCGCGCATGTCGGCGGACAGCACGGCGTCGACGGCGGCGGCCGGCGCCAGTCGGTTGAAGTCGATGTCAACCGGTCGTCGCGGTTCGGGTCCCTTAACCGCTTTCGCCGGGGTGTCTTTCGCCGGAACGGTGGCCGTCGGCGCGGCGGCTGTCGGTTCTGCGACGCTCGCAGCAGCGGGCAGCGGCGAAGGCTCGCGAAGCGCCGGCTTCACCACCTCGGCCCGGGTGGGCGTCGGCGCGACCGCCGGCGCGACGGCGTCCGGGGCGATCGCCTGAGCCGATGCCATCGGTTCCGGTTTGCTGGCTTTGGGCACCACGACCGTAGCTTCCGCGGGTTTGGATGGTGTCGTGGAGGATGGAGCAGTGCTGATCGCAGCGGCCTTCGCCGCCGGCTCCGCCGATTTGGCCATGGGCGGCACCGGGCTCGCTTCAGCCGCGGATACCGACCCCTGCGGCGCCTTGGCGGCCGCGGGTTCGACGGGCGAGGCAGGAGCCACGGCGGGGGCTGGCGCGGCCTGCGGGGGCACCGACGGCTCCTCCTTTGCCGCCTTCACCTCGGTAGCGGCGATGGACGGCGTCGGCGGCGGGGCCAGCAAGACTCCGGCCTTGTCCTCGGACGAAGGAATGGGCGCCTTCGGCGTCGTTGCTCTCGATGTCGCGCTGTTCTTCGGCTTGGCGCGCTTGTCGTCACCCGTTGTCACTTTGGAGCTCATCCGCCTCGTTCCCTCAGCTTTTGCCGGCGACGTTCCAGTCGCGCCCGCAGCATTCCTGTCACTTCCGCAGCGCTCGTTGAAATTGGGAGTGCGCGGCAGCCGCGTGGGGCGTGCTGATCGGCGCTCCCCGGACGGGCGCCGAACACAAGAAATCTCGGCCGTTTGTAGCGGCTCGAAAGCCGCGTGTGAAGGCCGTCGCGACAGCGTGAAAGCAACCAACGTCAGGGATGGCAGGCGCGGCTATTCGTCGTTTTCCCGCAAGCGATCGCACTCCCTCCCGGCGATCGCGCCGGCGCCTCCCGAGGCTTATTCCCCGCCCGCCGCCCATTCGGCGGGACGAGCCCCGCCTCATACCTGCATCGCATCGGGTTTCGGTTGGGTTACCCTGGCTCGCGATCGCTGGTTCCACCCGCGCATTCGACCTCGATTTGCGATCTTGCCCCTTGCTTGACTTGACAAGCCGGCACGTATTCGTTGAGATGCGCCTCCTTCGGCGGAGTAGCTCAGTTGGTTAGAGCAGCGGAATCATAATCCGCGTGTCGGGGGTTCGAGTCCCTCCTCCGCTACCATTAACTCATTGATTTCACAGCATAAATCGCCGAGCCAGCCCGGCAGCGCTGTGCTACACAGACGCTACACAGATGGCCTGTTGGCCTAAAAACCGACGCATTACAATGCGTTGGGAGCCGTTAGGGTTTTACAAACCCTACACAGGTTATCAACGCAGGCAGGGTCGCCCATCGCCAAAACGTGCGGCGGCTTCGGGACGGCGGCGTCGAGATTGACATCCGTTCCGCCACGAAAGGGCCGACCTGGCAAGCACGCATGCGCCATCCGGAAGATGCGCGCTACATCACCAAGTCACTGAAAACCACCGTGCAGGCCGAAGCCGCCGGTGCCGCACAGGAGTGGTTCAAGGTGGCGCACGCTGCATGTGCTCACAGCGAGGGTGGACCCGGGTACGATCTTCGGGTTATAAAGCCGCCGCGATGAGGCTGCGCGGTAGTGCGCAGCCAGCTTGAGCGATGGGCGCATGGCGGCCGGTTCGAACGACGGGCGCACAGAGCGCCCGTTATGACGACGGGAGCGTCGTCGACACTTTCGCAAGACGCCTTTGAACTCTTTAATTGCGGACCCGGGAGCGCCCCATGGCCGGAGCGGCCGATCATATTCGTAACGTCGCCATCGTCGCGCATGTCGACCACGGCAAGACGACGCTGGTAGACCAGCTACTTCGCCAGTCGGGAAGCCTGCGCGCGCATGGCGAGACCCGCGAGCGGATGATGGACTCGAACGATCTCGAACGCGAGCGCGGCATCACCATCCTCGCCAAGAACACCGCCATCGACTGGCGGGACCGGCGAATCAACATCCTCGATACCCCCGGCCACGCCGACTTCGGCGGCGAGGTCGAGCGCGCCTTATCGATGGTCGATTGCGTGCTGCTACTGGTCGACGCAGTCGAAGGACCGATGCCACAGACCACCTTCGTCACCCGCAAGGCGCTGGCCCGCGGCCTCAAGCCGATCGTCGTTGTCAACAAGGTCGACCGCGCGGCGGCGCGTCCGGAATGGGTCGTCGATCAGACCTTCGATCTGTTCGATCGCCTCGGCGCCAACCACGACCAGCTCGATTTCCCGGTGATCTACGCCTCGGCGATCGAGGGATGGGCGTCGCTCGATCCGGCGGTGCGCGACGGCGGAATGGACGCGCTGTTCCAGACCATCGTCGACAGGGTGCCTCCGCCGCAGGTCGATCTGGACGGTCCGCTGCAGATGCAGGTGAGCGCGCTCGATTATTCCAGCTACGTCGGCGTCATCGGCATCGCCCGTATCCAGCGCGGCCGGGTGCGCCGCAACACGACGGTCGCCGTCGCCGCCGCGGACGGCACGGTCCGCCGCGGCCGCGTCCTGCAGATCCTGGCCTTCCACGGGCTTGAGCGCATCGAACTTGAAGAAGCCAAGGCCGGCGATATCGTTTCGTTCACCGGCATCGAAGGGCTGAAGATCTCGGATACGGTCTGCGATCCGGACGCCGTCGAACCGCTGCCGGCGTTGCTCGTCGATGAGCCGACGATCAGCATGACGTTTCAGGTCAACGATTCGCCGCTGGGCGGCAAGGAAGGCAAGTACGTCACCTCCCGCAACCTGCGCGAACGGCTGGACGAGGAGCTGATTCACAACGTCGCCCTGCGCGTCGAGCCCGGCGAGAATCCGGACAAGTTCAAGGTCTCCGGCCGCGGCGAGTTGCACCTCGCCATCCTCATCGAGAACATGCGCCGCGAGGGCTACGAACTCGCCATCTCGCGGCCCGAGGTCATCTTGAAGACGATCGACGGCGAGGTCTGCGAGCCGTGGGAGACGTTGACCGTCGACATCGAGGAAGCGCATCAGGGCGCGGTTATGGAGCGGCTCGGCGAGCGTCGCGGCGAACTGAAGGACATGGTCCCGGACGGGCGCGGACGGGTTCGTCTCGATTACCTCATCCCCACGCGCGGGCTGATCGGCTTTCGCTCGGATTTTCTAACCTCGACCTCCGGCACCGGCCTGATCTACCATGCGTTCGAGCGCTATGGACCGCGGGTGACCGGTGAACTCGGACGGCGGGTGAATGGTGCGCTTGTTTCGATGGCGTCGGGCAAGGCGGTCGCCTACTCGCTGTTCAGCTTGCAGGAGCGTGGGCGCCTGTTTGTCGGCCACAATACCGACATCTACGAAGGCATGGTCATCGGCATCCATACCCGCGGCAACGATTTGTGCGTCAATCCGCTGAAGGCCAAGCAGCTCACCAACATCCGCGCGGCGGGATCGGACGAGAACATCATTCTTGTTCCGCCGATCCGCACGACACTCGAATTCAGCCTCGAGTTCATCAACGACGACGAACTCGTCGAGGTCACGCCCAAGTCGATTCGCATCCGCAAGAAGTTTCTCAAGGAGCACGAGCGAAAAAAGGCGAGCCGCGCCGCCTGACGCAGGCACGGCAAGGCGGCGATTTTTCTCTCGTCTACCCGTTCAGGCGCGTGTCTGCTTGCATCGGCGGACATTCGAGGCAACGTAAGCTCGCAAGGTGGTTGGGCAGTCGCGCTTCGGCGTCGGTCGCAACCACCTGAATCGCGGGCGCGCCAGGGCATTCATGCGCGAGAACTGGAGGGGAGAAAGAGAATGGAAAGGGTGCTTGGTACGGCTGGCGCCGTGATCGGACGCGCCGTGATCCGAAGCGCAATGATCGGCGGCGCGCTTGTGGCGGGTTCGCCGACGAACGCGACGACGATCGAGAACTTTCAGGTCAAGACGGTCTCCGACCTCGTCGACCTGTGCGACGCCAGCCCGACGAGCGAGCACTACGTTGCCGCAGTCAATTTCTGCCAAGGATTTGCCATCGGCGCCTACCAATATTATCTGGCAGCGGCGGCGGCCGACCCGGACAGCCAGTTTATCTGCATCCCCGACCCCCCGCCGACGCGCAATACCGCGATCGCGGCGTTCGTCGCCTGGGTGAAGTCGCATAGCGAGTACATGAGCCATCCCCCGGTCGACGTGCTGTTCCGCTATCTCGGTGAGGCCTATCCCTGCACCCGCTAAGCCGTCGGACAGCGCCGGTTGAGGCGGACGGGATAGACACGGTGCTTTGGTAACGAGGAGCTCGATTATGAAACGGATGGGTTTGGCCGCCCTCGCCTGTGTCGCGATGCTGCTGTCAGGCTGTACGGGCATGACCGATACCCAGCAACGTTCGCTGACCGGCGGCGCGGCCGGCGCAGCGGGCGGTGCCGCGATCGGCGCGCTTGCCGGCAGCGCCGCGTGGGGCGCGGCGATCGGCGGCGCGTCGGGTCTCGCCGGCGGCTATCTCTACGATCAATACAAGAAATCGCAGGAAGACGCCTACCAGAAGGGTGTCCAGGCAGGCCGCTCCGGCCAGTAAGCCGCCCCCGCGCAACGTGCCCGCTCAGAGAGCGGAGCCCGTTGCGCCGGTTCAGCCATCGGGACCTTTGCGCCACCTTTTCGCTCGTCTCGTCCGCGCTCCGTCCGTGCGCGTTCCACGCCGGTCGTGCGATCTTATCGGCGAGAAAATCCCTCTAGCATACGATCCAGTCTCGCGACGGCGGTGCGGGTGGAATGACGCCACCGTGCCTGGCGCCCGACTGCAAAGGCAAATCACTGGCGGCGCGCGCACGCGACGTTTATGACAGATCCGCGAAGGGAGAAACGCGTGTTCGCATTGGCATTTCGGCGACGCCGGCTGCCCGCCCGGTGGCTTTCGCGGCGGATCTGGCGCCGACGCCTGGTTTTCTGGCTGGGCGCGATCGCCATCGGCGGGCTCAGCGTGGTTTTCGCCGAAGCAGCCAACTGGAGTCAGGCGACATTCTCGGCCGCCGCCCGCCAGTTCTGGTGGCTGCCGCTGATCGCGACACCTGCCGGTTTTGCCGCATGCGCCTATTTCGCGCGAGTAATGTTCCCCGGCTCGCAGGGCAGCGGCATTCCCCAGGCGATCGCCGCCCGGCACCTGCGCACGAATGACGATCGGCGGCGCCTGCTTTCGCCGAACCTGATCATAGGAAAGGTCGGCCTCACCATCGCCGGCCTCCTGGCCGGCGCCTCGATCGGTCGGGAGGGGCCGACAGTTCAGGTGGGTGCGGCCATCATGCTGCAGGTGGCGATCTGGGGCGGGCTTCGCAACGAGCGCGGTCTCATCCTTGCCGGCTCGGCCGCCGGCATTGCCGCAGCCTTCAATACCCCTCTCGCCGGCATCGTCTTCGCCATCGAGGAAATGAGTCGCTCCTTCGAGCAACGCACCAACGGCCTCGTTCTTTATGCGGTGATTATCGCCGGTCTCGCATCCCTCGGCCTCGTCGGCAACTACACCTATTTCGGCTCGACATCGGCGAGTGTAATCGATGCGCGAGATTGGACCCTGGTCGTCGTCTGCGGAGTGATCGGCGGCCTTGCCGGCGGCACCTTCAGCCGGCTGCTTCTCGACGGCTCGCGCATCGCCCAGCGCTGGATCGACACATGCCCGCGCTGGCGCAGTCTCGCGCTGGCGATCGGCTGTGGCGTTATCGTATCGCTCATCGGACTCCTGACCAGCGGCGCGACCTTCGGCACGGGCTACGAGCAGGCACGCAGCGCGGTCGAGGGTGACAGTCTGTCCGCATCGTTCTGGCCGGCGAAGCTTGCAGCAACGCTCGTTACCGCGCTGTCGGGGATTCCCGGCGGCCTTTTCGCGCCATCGCTCGCGGTCGGCGCGGGACTGGGGAGCTGGATTGGGACAATCGTTGGAACGGGATCGACGGGCCTCGTCGCCGTGCTCGGCATGGCGGGCTACTTCGCCGGGGTGGTTCAGGCGCCGATGACCGCCTTCGTCATTATTCTCGAGATGACGGGGAGCGCCGCGAACGTCATTCCCCTGATGGTCGCAGCGGTACTGGGCTTCGGTGCCTCCCGGCTCGTCGTCTCAAGGCCGCTCTATCATGGTCTCTCCGACCGCTTTATCGAGGAGGCACGGAGGCGTGCCGTGATCGAAGAGGCGGGCGGCCGCGCCGCAACCGAGCGCCGCGACGGTTAAAATCGGAATTCCGGCGGGGCGGCGGGGCGGCAACGAAGCGATGCCCCACTCAGCGACTGAGGAACATCCGGTACGCGGGATTGTCAGTTTCTTCTTCATAGGGGTATCCGAGCAGCCCCAGGCGGTCGGCGAACCGCTGCCGGTCCGCGGGCGGAACCTGTAGGCCGGCGAGCACCCGGCCATAATCGGCACCGTGATTGCGGTAGTGAAAGAGCGTGATGTTCCAGTCGGCGCCGACGCCGTCGAGGAACCGCATTAGCGCTCCCGGGCGTTCGGGAAACTCGAAGCGGAAAATCATCTCGTTGCGCAAGGCCGCGGCGCGCCCGCCGACCATGTAGCGGATATGCAGCTTCGCCGTCTCGTTGGCACTGATGTCGAGCACGCCATACCCCATACGAGTTAGTTGCGCGAGGATCTCGGCCTTTTCACGATGAGAGTCGGCCAGCTTCAGGCCGACGAACACATGCGCCTCGGCGTTTTCGGCGTAACGATAGTTGAATTCGGTGATCGTTCGCGGACCTAGAACCTGGATGAAATGGCGGTAGCTTCCCCGTTCCTCGGGGATGGTAACGCCGAGGAGGATTTCGCGCGCTTCCCCGACCTCCGCGCGCTCGGCGACGTGGCGCAGCCGATCGAAGTTCATGTTGGCGCCGCTGTTGATCGCGACCAGCGCCCCGGTCCGCTGCGGATTGGCCGCGGCGTATGCCTTCAAGCCGGCCAGCGCCAGCGCGCCCGCCGGCTCGGCGATCACCCGAACGTCCTCAAAGATGTCCTTGATGGCAGCGCAGGTGGCATCGGTGTCGGCAACGAGAATATCGTCCAGTAATTGCCGGCACAGACGATAGGTCTCGGCGCCGGCCTGGCGGACCGCGACCCCGTCGGCGAACAGACCAACCCGATCGAGGATAACCCGCTCGCCGGCGTCGATCGCGGCCTTCATCGAGGCGGCGTCGCTGGGCTCGACGCCGATCACCTTGGTTTCTGGTCGCAGAAATTTCACATACGACGCCACTCCGGCGGCGAGGCCGCCGCCGCCGACGGGAACGAAAATCGCTTCGATCGGATCGAGATGCCGCTGCAAGATTTCGACGCCGATCGTCCCCTGGCCGGCGATGACGTCGGGATCGTCGAAGGGATGAATGAAGGTCAGACCGTGCTGCTGCTCCAGCCGGCGCGCGTGCGCGTAGGCTTCATCGAACGTATCGCCCTCGAGCACCACAATGCCCCCCCAGTAGCGAACGGCATCGATCTTGATCGTGGGTGTTGTTACTGGCATGACGATCGTGGCCTCGATCCCCAGCCGCTGCGCCGACAGGGCGACGCCCTGGGCGTGATTTCCCGCCGAAGCACAGATCACGCCGGCGGAGGACGCCTGCCGGGAGAGCCGCGCGAGCCGGTTGTAGGCGCCCCTGATCTTGAACGAGAACACCGGCTGCAAGTCTTCCCGCTTCAAAAGCACCGGGCAAGCGAGCCGTTGGCCGAGACGGACCATGCGGTCGAGCGGCGTCTGTATCGCAACGTCGTAGACGCGCGCTTCGAGAATTTTTCGAACGTAGTTTTCCACGAACACCCTCACGCCGTTCCGGCGTCCTTTGCGAATCCGGGCAAACCGTAACAGCTTATCGATCCACCGTTGCACAGTGATCTGACCTGCGACGGTACGAATGAAGCTGATACGACGGCCGTGCCGCCCCACGCCAGTGCGCCCCGTTTGGGCACGTGGCGGTGTTTCCGCCGGCCGATCGATGCGATACTGTCCTCTCCGGTCCGGGTGAGGGGGAAGCCGATGCCCATATCATTTGCACCGATCGACGCGTTTACGCCCGACCGCGAGCCATGGGTGAGCACCGGCGGGATCACGCGAGTCGACAAGGAAGGCGGGGACTTCGTGCTGAGGCTGCGCGATCACCCGCTCGCCATCCGCCTGTCCATCCTTTCGCCGACATGCGTTCGTGTCCGTTTCAATCCCCGGCCGGGCGGCGAGCCCTTGGGTGAACGGTCGCATGCCGTGGTCGATCGCGCCCTTGGTTCGAGCGAGGCAAGGATCGTCGAATGTACCGACGAGCGTTTGATCATTGAAGCCGGGGCGATGCGCCTTGACGTCGACCTTCGCTCCTTCGCGCTGCGTATTTTTTTGGCCGGACAGTTGATCTGTGCCGACCGGCCGGGTGGCGGCATCGTCTTTCGCCCCGGCGAGCACGGTATCGCCAGCCTCAAGGTCCGGCCGGAAAACGCGCTTTACTGCGGCTTCGGCGAGAAGGCGGGCGAGCGGCTGCTCAAGAACGGCAGCCGGATGACGAATTTCAACTTCGATAATTTCATCTACGCCCGCGCACCGATCCCCGCCGGCGAAGAGGGCGGTCCACTCAATCCGGCGGAACCGCTCTATGCCTCGATTCCTCTGCTGATCGAGATCAACCCCACGCCGAGCGGCGCGTTCACCGGCCCGCCCTCATGCTATGGCCTGTATTTCGATAACGTATCGCAGTCGTTCTTCGATCTCGGCACCGACACGTCGCCCGACCGCTACGCCTTCGGGGCGATGTTCGGCGAGCTCGACTATTACATTCTTCTCGGCGAACGCGTCGCCGATGTCCTGCGCCAGTATACCCGGTTGACCGGACGCGGCCCGATGCCGCCGCAATATGTGTTCGGCTTTCATCAGGGTTGTTATGGCTATTTCGACCGGGCGCGCCTGGAGAGCGTGGCGCAAGCCTACCGGGACGCGCGCATTCCCCTCGACGGCCTGCACATCGACATCGACCTGCAGAACAATTACCGCGTCTTCACCCACAGCGAGATGAAATTTCCCGACGCCGCCGGCATGCTGGCCGGCCTGCGCGCTGCGGGATTCAAATGCTCGACCGTCGTCACGCCGCTGATCACCGACAACCCCCTCGACGAACGCGGTGCGATCGCCCCGTTCGCGCAGCGCCAGGAGCTGCTGAAACAAGGCTTCCTGCTCTACGACGTCCGCGCCGGCCGCGCGTCCGACTCCGGCGTCGGGCTGTTCTCAGCCGCGGTTTCCTACGGCGCCAACCCTGGCATCAATCCATATCCCTATCCACCGCTCGTCCCCAACCGCGACGGTGTCACTCCTCTCGGCGCGCGCATGAACTATCCCGATATCGGCCGTCCCGAGGTCCAGGCCGCTTGGGCACGGCAATACGCTCATCTCATCGGCGAGCTTGGCATCGATATGATCTGGCAGGATATGATGTGTCCGGCAGCGGCCGTCTCCGCCGATACGCCGGATGGAACCCTGCCGCTCGATCTGATGACATACGACGGCGGCGCGTACGTCCCCCATGGCGTCTGCCACAACGCCTACGCAATGTTTCTGCTGAAAGCGACCCACGCCGGCCTTACCAGCCTGCGCCCGGATGTGCGCCCGTTCATCCTCGCACGAGGCGGCGTCGCCGGCTTGCAGCGCTACGCCGCGCTGTGGACCGGCGATAACGCATCGAGCTGGGATTTCCTGCGCATCGCCATACCGCAGACCTTGAACCTCGGCCTTTCGGGGGTGCCAATTTCGGGGGGCGACGTCGGCGGGTTCGCCACCGGCCCGGTTCCCGCGGGCACAACCGCTCGCGCGGAGGTCCGGGACGGCCGCCTGGTTGGCGGGATCACCGCGCCCGAGTTGTTCGTGCGCTGGATGCAGGCCGGCTCATTCCTGCCGTGGTTTCGCAACCATTATCTCGGCTACGATAAAGAATATCAGGAGGTTTACGCCTTCGGCGAACCGGTCGCGAGCATCTGCCGGCGGATTGTCGAGCTTCGCTACCGCATGCTGCCCTTATACTACGATGCGATGTACGAGTGGACCCAGACCGGCATGCCGATCGCGCGGGCGCTGTTCCTCAACGATCCGGACGATCCGGCGGTGTTCGGCCACCTCGATGACCAGTTTTTCGTCGGCAAGGACGTCCTCGTCGCCCCCATCCTGTCCCCGGCCCCGGACCCCGCTCGCCCGGCCCTGCGCGACGTTTATCTTCCCGCCGGAAGCGACTGGTTCGCGTTCCCGGGACTCGACGGGCCACTCGGCCCGTCGATCACGGGCGGGCAAACGCTTGCGGAGATCGCGGTCGCGCTTGACGCCGTGCCGATCTTCGTGCGTGCCGGCGCAATCCTGCCGCTGCGTTCACGCGTCGAGCAGTACGTCGGAGACCTCGCGGAAAACCCGATCGAGATCGTCGTCTACCCCGGCCCCGACGACGATCACCTGCTTTATCAGGATGACGGCATCACCACCCGCGCCGAGCGGGACGCCGCCTTCCGCATTACGCGGATCAGCCGGAGCGCGATTCCCGGCGGAACCCGGGTCTGCGTCCGGCGCCTGCATGATGGCTATTCCCCCCCTGAACCATTCTTTTTCGTCCGGCTACCTGGCATCGCCGCCGTCGCCGCGATCAGGGTCAACCGCCAGCCGATCAACGATACGCCATCCAGGACAGCGCTCGATGCCGCGCAGCAGGACACCTATCTGTCGGACCAGACGAGCGGAGCCGTCGTCGTCAAGGTGTTCGATGGCGCCGCGGACATCGTGATCGACGTTCTAACCTCGGGGATGGCGCGCGACGCGGCCGTCGATGGGAGTTCATCGCTATGAAACCGCGAGCGGGAACCGGAAAGCCGGCGGAAATCAGTTTCACCAGCGACTTTCACGAACTGCCTGGCGGGGAGCTGCGTCCGGGCGCGCCGCTGCTTCTGCGCTACGATCCGCATCGCATCGTCCCGCACGGCGAGGCGTGGAGATTTGGCGATCCACAGCGCCCGGTGATCGCGCATGTGCAGTTTCACCCAAACGCCACGCCCCTTGACGTGGCGCTTCGCTCACCCGCCGGCATCGTTCCCTGCCCCGACATCGATTCGACCGGCCAGGGATCGATGCTGTCGGTCGGGATCGACGTTCCTGCTGACGCCGAATTCATTACTGTCTGGTTCTCGTTCGTCAACGCCAGCGGCACCACCGCATACGATAGCGACGACGGCAGCAACTTCCGGTTCGGCTTCGCGTGCCGCGAGATCGATCGATTGCAGGCGAGAATCGCACGCCAGGCCGGTGAGTCATCCGACCGGTTTAGCCTCATTCTCGATGCGGCAAAGACCGTCACCGCGATCCATGTGCAGTTCGTGCGCGTCGGCGATCTTGGAAGCGTTCGCACCGATGCGCCCTTGCGGGCGCAGGGAACGGCCGATGGCGACGCGGACAGAACCCGTTGGGGGATTGAGGTCGACGTGGCGCAAGGTGCCGTCCTGCGCTTCAGGCTCTGCTATTGGATTGCCGGACGGCGGCTCGTCGATGACAACTCCGGGGATTGGTATCTCGCTCCCCTGCCGGAGGCGGACCTCCCACCACCACCCCAGGAGCTGCTCGACGCGGCTGCAGCCTGGCGTTGATCGGGGCGCCGATATCAGCGCGCGATCATCGTCAAAATGCGATCTGCACCCGAGCGGCAATGACGCCCCGGCCGATGGCCTGATATCCTGATAGGCCATATGGGCGGATTTTGAGCGCACCGAGCACGGCGCCGCCTGTCTTTAAGCGAGTTTTAACGCCGTCATGCGAAGCTCCAAGCCCTACCCGGTTGCTTGGGATTTGCGGAGGCGGTGCGATCATCATGACGGATGGGCAGATACAAGTCGCGAAGCGGTTCGGCCGCACGTCGAGCATCGGTGTGCGTTTCGTTGCTATGGGCATCAGCGCGATTCTTGCGCTGGCGATCGTCGTCCTCATCGAGACCATCGGAGTGAATGTGATCCGGAACGCCGCCAGCGTCGCCGAAGAGCTGCGCGAGAAAACCGAATCCGTCGTCAACATGGAACGTCTGGCCCGCGAAATGACGCTGGCAGCGATGGATACGATCGTCGACCGCGCTGAAGGGCAATTGCATCCGGATCGAATTGCGATTGTCGCGGAAGCAGTGGAGGGACTGCGCGCTGGGGAAGAATCGCTGCGACGCATGGCCGACGTGACTGGAAAGCCGACCGACATGGTGGCGTACCGCGACAAGGTGGAGGTGTTCGCGCGCGCCGTACAAGTGGATTTGCCGGCCGCTGTCAAGACCGGTGCCGGCGACGATACCTTTGCCGTCCTTGACGATCAGATCGACGAGGCGGGCTCACAGGTCGTAAGCTTCCTTACCGACATGGTCGAAAAGGCTTCGGAGCGCCAGCGCGACGAACTCCGCAGCGTTCAAAGCGCGGCCGACCACTCACTCACCGGCGGGCTGATCACGTTTTGCGTTGCCGTACTCGGTCTCGTGCCGTTGCTCACCTTCATCGCCCGCGGCATCAACCGGCCGCTGTCCGCCCTTTCCCGCTGTATGCAACGGCTCGCGCATGGCGACGTTGCGGTCACGCTGCCGCAATCACAGGTCGGTGAAATCCAGGCGATGGTTGCCGCCGTTCATGTGTTTCGTGACAACATCCTGGAAAACCAACGCCTGGAAGCCGAGCAAGGCCAGATCCGGGTGCGCGCTGATGCTGAGCGGCGTCAGGCACTCGAAGCATTCGCCCAAAGCTTCGAGGCGGAAGTGAAGAGCATGGCCGAGGCGCTCACGACCTCGGCGCGCGAAATGCAAACGACGTCGCGATCGATGACGACGACGGCTAAAGTTGCCAGCCAGCGGGCAGCCGACGTCGCATCCGCTTCAGAGCAGGCGACGAGCAACGTTCAGACGGTCGCGAGCGCCGCCGAGCAGCTTGCCGGGTCCATACAGGAAATCGCCGGGCAGGTCGGTCGGTCGAACTCCATTGCCAGCCGTGCCGTCGATCAGGCGCAAGGGGCTGAAACGATCGTGCGCGAATTGGCTTGCGCGGCCGAAAAAATCGGCACTGTCGTTACCCTGATCGATACCATCGCCGCGCAGACCAATCTACTGGCGCTCAATGCGACGATCGAGGCGGCGCGGGCGGGTGAGGCCGGGCGTGGATTTGCGGTCGTCGCCGGTGAAGTGAAGGGGCTCGCCAACCAGACCTCCCAGGCGACGGGAGAGATCGCGTCCCACATCGAATACGCCCGCGCCCATATCGCCGACACCGTATCGGCGATCGAGCACATCGTCGGGACGATCGGTTCGCTGAATGAGATCGCGACCACCATCGCGGCCGCTGTCGAGCAGCAGCAAGTCGCGACCCAGAACATCGCCCGCAATGTCGACGAGGCGGCGCGACGGACCGGCGACGTTTCGGCCAATATCGCCAATGTGGAACAGGCGGCCGGCGAAACCGGCACCGCGGCGAACACGGTGCTGACGGCGACCGAACACCTGGCGGATCAAGCGACGGGCTTGCGCCAGTCCGTCGATAGCTTCATCGCCAAGCTCCGCGCCGCCTGATAGCCGCGCGTAGCGTCCCGCGTTTGGACGCCCTGTGAGCTTGGAAGCTCTGTGCGGTGGTGGCTGGGGCGGGAGGATTCGAACCTCCGAATGCCGGTACCAAAAACCGGTGCCTTACCGCTTGGCGACGCCCCACCAGAGGTCGGACCTTAGTCGTTCCGCGTTTCTATCGCAACAGACGCTGGCTCGATCCACCATTCCGGGTGGCGCCTCTTTAGATCACGCGATACGTCCGACGCGGTATCGGCGTCGGCGCACAGCCCGAAGCAGGTCGCGCCACTACCGCTCATACGGGCCAGAAGAACGCCCGGCATCGCCGACAGCCTCTCGATCACCGTAGCGATCGTCGGCACCAGCGTCGTTGCAGCCCGCGTCAGATCGTTGTGCCGCTCCGCGACCATCGACGCCAGCTCCGCAGCGTCCCGCGCTTGCACCACCAGGCGGGCCGGGGCGGAAAATGCCCCATGGCGGGCAGCAAAGACGCGCGGTGTCGGCAGCGCCTCGCGCGGGTTGACCAGCACAAGCCCACAGGCCGGGACGTGCGGTGCGGCCTCGATCACCTCGCCGACCCCGCCGACGAAGACCGGACGCCCCGCCAGGCACATCGGCACATCGGCGCCGAGCGAAAGCGCCAGACGATCGAGGTCCATTATCGCGGCATCAAGACGCCAAAGGCGCAACAGGGCCCGCAGCGTCGCCGCCGCGTCCGCCGATCCACCGCCGATTCCCGCCGCGACCGGAAGGCGCTTATCAAGTCGAATGGCCACCGCAGGCGCGATTCCCGCCGCTGCCGCCAGCATGCGCGCCGCCCGAACGACGAGATTGTCCTCGTCGGCAGGAATGTCTCGCGCGAACGGACCTTCGATGGACAAGCAGAGCCGGTCCGCCAGCCGCACCTCGATCCGGTCCCCGATCGAGGCAAAAACGACGAGGCTATCGAGCAGATGATAGCCGTCGGCACGACGACCGATGACGTGCAGGTAAAGGTTGACCTTCGCTGGCGCCAACTCGACGACGCGTTCGTTCGCGTTCTCGCTCATTGCACCCCAGCGTTTGCCTCGCGGAGCAGGCCTCGCTCGAGTTTCTTTTCAATCTCGGCCTTCAATTTCGCCTCGGGACCGCTCGCCAGCGCCGCCATCCACTGGTAACGCGCTTCCCGTTGACGTCCGACCGTCCAATAGGCATCGCCCAGATGGTCGTTGATCGCTGCGTCCTCCGGCCGGAGCTCGACCGCCTGCTCGAGTTCGATCACCGCCTCGTCGTAGCGCCCGAG
Source organism: Rhodospirillales bacterium (assembly GCA_016712595.1). Classification (NCBI taxonomy): domain Bacteria; kingdom Pseudomonadati; phylum Pseudomonadota; class Alphaproteobacteria; order Rhodospirillales; species Rhodospirillales bacterium. The sequence goes on along the minus strand of JADJQT010000001.1, from coordinate 1,698,573 downwards.
GCGGAACAGGACCCAGCCAAGGCTGTCGACGATGTAGCCGTCGTTTGGCTGCAGCTCGACGGCCTTGCGGATCATCGCCTCCGCCTGGTCGAGGTTTCGCCCCTGCTCGACCCAAGAGTATCCAAGATAATTCAGCACAAAAGGTTGATCTGGCTCGAACTTCAGCGCCTGGACGAAGTCGGATTCGGCACGCGGCCACTGATTCGAGCGCTCGAGCGCGATACCGCGGGCGTACAGCAGTCGCCAGTGACGCGGCTGCAGCGTGCCGATGCGGGCGATCGCCTCGTCATAAACCTCGACCGCTTCGGCAAAGCGCTCCTTACGCCGCAAGATGTCCGCCAGTTCGGTCAGCGGGTCGGCGTCCGACGGCCGTTCCGCCGCGAGTTGGCGAAGCAGCCGCTGCGCCTCATCGAAGTGGCCGAGGCGATCGAGGTTACGGGCGATGCCGATTTGCGCGGTAACCGACAACGGTGAGTTCGGGTCGATCCCGGCGTAGACCTCGTTGGCGTCCGCCAGGCGCTGATCGCTCTCCAGCATGTCTCCGATGAGGATCTGCAACTCCGGGAAGTCCGGGCGGAGGTAAAGGCCCAAACGTCCGAACACGAGCGCCGTCTCCCGGCTGTTCTGCCGACCGGCGATACCAGCGGCGTCGAACAGCACTTCCGCCGCGCCGTCCTGAGCCGTGGCGATCTCGATTCCTGGACGCACGCCCTCATGCAGCCGCGTGAATCCCGGCTGCATGAGTTGCGAGTCCGGATGGCGGCTCAGATAGCGCTCGTAAACAGCCGCGGCCTCTGCCGGCTGGCCCGCCCGCTCAAAGATCTGGCCAGCCAAGTCTGCAAGTCGGAACCATGGCTCAGGCTGCGCGGCGACGGCATCACGGGCGTGCGCGAGGGCAGCCGCGGAATCACCGGCGGCATCGCTGAGCCAGGCGGCGTGCACGTCATAGAGAGTCGCGGTCGGCGGGTTGGCCTTCAGCGGCCCCAGATCGGCAGTAGCGGCGTCAATCCGCCCGGCGCCGAAATCCGCCCAAGCCTTGAGCACCGGCGTGAGGAACAGCGAGAGCGGGCCGTGCGGAATGTTATCCAGCGTGCGAACCGCATCGTCGAACCGGCCATCGTGAATATCGCCCGTGGCGACGACGACGTAGGGCAGAGCAACGTTTTGCTCGACGGCGATGAAGCGACGCGCGACTTCGACCGCTTCGGCGACCCGCCCGTCCATCGCCAGTGCCGAATAGGCGCGACCGAGCAGCACGGGATCATCCGGCGATTGCGCCAGTGCTGCCGTCAGAAAACTCGCGGCTTCCTGGTCGTCGCCGACAACGCCAGCGTGCCGCGCGGCCAGATAGTTTCCGGAAATGCTCGATCCCGGCTCGGCAGGACTGTCCTTCCCGGCGGCGCCCGTCGCACCCTCGTTCGCGGCACAGGCCATCAACAGCGAGGCCATCAACAGGCCGGCGGCAGCAGTCGCGCGTCGCCCCCTGCCTCCAGCATTTTGGATAACGGTCATTCGGCCTACGCTACATGTTCGCATCGTCGGGATCGGCGCAATTCGACCACGCCGCCCGGCGTACGCCGCTCTTGAGCCGCCGGAGGCCGTCCGCCTCACGGAGCAGGTGCCGACATTCCGATCGTCGTTATCGGCCGTGCGGTGTCGACCGGACCACGGCGCTCAACGGAACGGCCGAACCCGGCCCTAGCGCCGTTCGCCTTCACCCGATGCGAGTTATAGCATAAGGTGGTGCGTTGCAGCCGCAAAATCATCACCCTTGATCTCTCGCGGTCTCGACGAATAACCGGAGCGCATGCCGAGCAGTCCCATTTTATCACCCGCAGCCGTCTTACGCTGGTATCTCGACGCCGGCGTCGACGAGGCGGTTCGCGATTCGCCGCTGAACCGGTACGGCCTCGGCGACGCCGCTCCCGCTGAGCGTGAGTTCGCCGCTGAGCCGGGACGGGCACCATCCGGATTCGCGCCGGACGACGAGCCCGCAGCAGCACCCGCACAAGCGATCGCAACGCCGCGATCGCAAATCCCCACCGCCGGACGGCCCGACGCGGCTCGTTCGCCAAGCGGCACGGCATCGGCGAGACTCACTGCGGACCCGGTCGACGTCGGCGCGCGCGCGCTCGCCGAGCAGGCCGCATCACTTGCCGAGTTGCGTGCCGCACTCGAGCGATTCGACGGTTGCGCCCTCAGCAAGACGGCGACCAACCTCGTCTTCGGCGACGGATCCGCCTCGGCGCGAATCGTTTTCATCGGTGAGGCGCCCGGCGCTGAAGAGGATCGAAGGGGCCTGCCGTTTGTCGGCCCGAGCGGGCGTTTGCTTGACCGGATGCTCGCCTCGATCGGCCTCGATCGCGCTAACGTTTTCATTTCAAATACGATTTTCTGGCGCCCTCCCGGCAACCGCAGCCCGACCTTGAGCGAAATCGCCGCGTGCACCCCATTCGTTGAGCGACTGATCGAGCTGATCGCCCCCGAGGTCGTCGTCGCGCTCGGCGGTCCCGCGGCGACGGCGCTGCTCAGACGCGAGGAGAGCGTCGGGCGATTGCGTGGGCGTTGGCTGACGTTTCAGACGGCGCGGATGGCGCAGTCCATTCCGGCCATGGCGTTGTTTCATCCCGCCTATCTGCTCCGTTCGCCTGGGCAAAAGCGATTGGCCTGGCGCGATCTTTTGGCAATCAAAGCGAGAATAACCGCGATTTGAGCGGCTCCCTATCGCCCCCAGAAAGGGACGCCGCTGAACCAAGCGAGCTACAACGCTGGTGTTTTCTCTTGCGCCCGCGCAGCAGCGATTGTTAGAAGGACAAACACGTCACTTTTAGGACAGAGTGTTGCGATCCAAGTCGGCTTGTGCCCCATTCTTTTTGAGTATCTTTGCGTTTGCCTCGGTACCCGCGTGGGCCGGCGAAGCGCCTCCAAATTATTCCCAGGCCGCATCGCCCACAGTCGAAATTGCCACACCGCTCGTCGGCACCTCCGCTTTCTCCACTCCTGTGCAACCCTCCCCCATCGCGATCGAAATCGGGCCTGACGACAGCGACGATTCCGGCGCCGCCGTTGAGGGCGTTGGTTGGACGGGTGAGCCAATCCGCCAGATCCCCCGGCTCTCCGTCGATGCAGCATGGGACGCAGGCTTGGCCGCGTGGCGGAGCGAGAACTACGACGAAGCCTCGCTTTACTTTGAGAGTGTCGCGCGGAGCGATCGCGCCAACCCCTGGCTTGTCGCCGGCGGCGCGTTCTGGGCGGCACGGGCAAACCTGTTCGCTCAGCGGCCATCCGAAGTATCGGCATGGCTGGCGGTCGCCGCCGACTGCACCGAGACGTTCTACGGGCTTCTCGCCCGGCGCATCCTCGGGCTGCCCATGCCGTTCCAGTGGGACCTGACGGAAGAGGACGAGGCGGCACTGGCCGCGTTCAACCAGTCGGAGGACGGGCAACGCGCGCTTGCGCTTATGCAACAAAGCCGTCAGGCGCAGGCCGAGCAGCTCCTCATGGGGATCGCGGCGCGCGGCCGGCCGGATGTGGCCCACGGCGCGATGATCGTCGCCGAAAACTCCGGCATGGCCGATCTGGCGTTCCGGCTACAGCGGCGCCTCAAAGCCTACGGCGTCCAGTATGCGGGTGCGCAGTATCCCATTCCGAGCTGGGTGCCGGACGGCGGATTCAGCACCGACCGGGCACTGATCTACGCGTTGATGCGGCAGGAATCGAGCTTTAATCCGCGCGCCGTCAGCCGCGCCGGTGCCCGGGGACTGATGCAGCTCATGCCAGCGACAGCACGTTTCGTCGCCCGCTCGACCGGGCTCTCGGCAACGAAACCGCGTGAGCTGTCCAGCCCCGAAGTCAATCTCATGCTCGGCCAGCGCTATCTCGAGCTTCTGCTCGCTGACGAGAACGTCGGCAACGATCTGTTCCGGCTCGCGGCGGCTTGGAACGGCGGCCCGGGCAATCTTGAACGCTGGCAGCGCGAGCCTCAGGCGTTCAGCGATCCGCTGTTGTTCATCGAGAGCATCCCTTACGCCGAGACCCGCGGATTCATCGAGCACGTCCTCGCCAACTTGTGGATTTACCGGCACCGCCTCCACCAGTCGTCCCCGTCTCTTGATTCATTGGCCGCCGGTCGCTGGCCGAGCTACGACGGCATCGATACCACGCCGGTCGAAATCGCCGAACATGCCGCCGGCGAGTAAGGCGAACCGCGCGTCTGACCGCCCGTTCGTTCCGGTCAACATCGCCGTTCTTACCGTATCCGACAGCCGCACGATCGCGAACGATACCTCGGGTGATGTGCTTGTCCAGCGCATCACCGCCGCCGGCCACGTGGTTTCAGCACGCTCGATCGTCCGCGATGACACCGCCGTTATCGTCCAAGTGTTCCGCGCGTGGATCGCCGATCCCGGCATTGACGCGATCATCACCACCGGGGGAACCGGCGTGACCGGCCGCGACGTCACCCCGGAAGCGGTGTACGTAGTGATGGACAAGGAGATTCCCGGATTCGGCGAGTTGTTCCGCTGGCTGAGTTTCGCCAAGATCGGCACGTCGACCATCCAGAGTCGCGCGATGGGCGCCGTTGCCGGCGGGACCTATATCTTTGCTCTTCCCGGTTCGACCGGTGCCTGCAAGGATGCCTGGGACGATATTCTCGTCTTTCAACTCGACGCGCGGCATCGGCCGTGCAACTTCGTCGAGCTGATGCCACGCCTGCGCGAGCACCTCACCGGCGCTTGAGAGATCCCCGGCGCAGCACCAGCGTTCGCCAGCCTCCCATGTCGATCACCCGGACGAGCCGCAGCCCCGCCGCCCGGTGCGCCGCCAGAACGTCGTTTCCATCCGCGACCAGCAATCCGGCGACAACGGCGATTCCGCCGGGCGAAAGATGCCGCGTCAAGGTTGCAGCCATGCGCTTGAGTGGCCGGGCGAGGATATTGCACGAAATAAGATCGAACGACGGCGCGGCACTGATGGCCGGTGAGCGGTAGCCGCTCGCGACGACGGTGCGGACGAGATGCGCGACACCGTTAAGCCGGGCGTTGGCGCGGCACACGCCGACGGCCTCTGCGTCAATATCGCTCGCCAGGACCGGCACCCGCCACAGCCGGGCTGCGGCGATCGCAAGAATTCCCGAGCCGCAGCCGATGTCCAGCGGCCGGCGGAACGGACGAGGCGCCAAGTGGTCAAGCGCGCGCAGGCAACCCTCCGTCGAGCCATGCCGTCCGGAGCCGAAGGCGCCCGCCGCCTCGATGCGCAGGACGATCCGCCCGCCAAGCGGTACCGGTGTTTCGTCGTCCGGCTCTTGGATGTGAAAGCGGCCGATGCGAAACGCCGCAAACCGCTCGCGGTTTTCCGCCAGCCATGGCCGCTCCGCCAGGGGCTCGACGACAGCTTCCGGTATCGACGTGCCGGAAGCCGCGGCAGCCAGCGTCAGCGACAGAGCGAGCGCCGAACGGTCGGGCTCTTCGGCGCAGAGCGCCTCGATCCGCCACTCCCCTGCCCCAGCGTCGAAGCGAGAGACGCTCAGGGATTGCGGCTCTAAAGCCGCCTCGAGGGCTATGGCGGCGGCGGCATTGTCCGCCCGAACGACGATCGTCCACAATGACGCCGTGGCCATCGTCGTGCTGGCGATCTCAGTGTTCATGCGAATGCTCATTATCAGGCAGACAAGTCAAATACGCTACCGCAACGGTGCTGTCTGGAATGTGGTTGAAATCGCCGTGATGGTGTCTCCGGCAGCTTGAGGGTAACGGCTCAAGCGGCGAGGTCAATCACCGCGTCGGTTGGTTTGGTGGCCAGTGTCTGCCAGCCGTCGACCTTTCGCATGGCGATCTGACCGAAGGCGAGCACAGTCCAGAACAACATCGCGGCGGTCTCCGGCGACGGCGGGACAGTCTGGGTCTTGATGCGGCGCTTGAACTCCTCGTGCGGCCATTCGACGGCATTGCTGGTGCGCGCCGATCGCCACTGGCCGGTTGGCAAGCGGGTGAAGGTGAACAACCGGTCACCGGCTAACTTGACGCTATCGGCGGCGCCCGCCACTTCATCCACCACTAGCGCAGAAAGGCCTTGCGCCGGTCCTCGATCTCTTTCGCGGTTTCGGCGTAGATCTTGGTGTAATCGGCGAAAGCCTCCTCGTGCAGCTGCCCCGGCGCTTGGGCAAACTGGTTGTGGCGCTTGTGGACGGTGCAGCTCTGGGTCGGCACCTCCAGCCAGCGCCGGCAGCACCGTCTCGAGGCCGGCGGTGCCGTCGGTGATCAGGATTTCGGGAGTCTGCAGGCCGCGCGCGAGGAGGTCGCCGAGCAGCGTCCGGTGCACGCGACAGATATTGGTGCCGGCGATCAGCACCTCCACCTGCTTCGTCATCCGGCCATAGCGCGGCAGCACCCGGCTCTTCCACTCGGCGGTCCCGCCGCCGGCGGTGCGAAGGCGTGCCCGCGGCACGGCGATCTCCACCGTGGTGCGACAGCCAGTCTCCGTCCGAGACAACACCTCGAGCCAAAAAGCCCCACCAGGCGATGACGTCGGACGTAACAGCGGCCAAGCTTGGCCGTATCATCACCCATCGCCCAATCCGTCGAGCGCCATTTCAGCGACCTGATAATGGACGCATTTTCACGCCGCTCAACTTCCGGCGATCCAACCCTGTTCGAGGAACAGCGATTTCAGCTGGTCCGCGACCTTGTCGCCGAGCCGGCCGGCCTCCGAATCGACGTTGGCGCTTAGCGTCTGGTTGGCAACCTGCGAGCCGGCGGTAATCGCCGCCGAGACCAGCAGATGGCCGGTCAGCGCCCCCACCCCCATCGTTTCTGCCGCACCCGGCATCAAGGTGCTCTTGGCACTGCCGACCATGCTCTCGATCGGGATGCTGCGATCGTTGACGCTCTCGTAGACCTGGACGTGCGCCTCGACCTGGCTGCGGCCGGCGCCTAGACCGATGATCATCCGCTCGGTGGCGCTGCCTTCGTCGATCGATACCAGTTGGCCTACGATCAGCACATCATAGCCGGCGGATGGCACCGGGCCGGACGCGCGCTCGGCATAGAGCCCCATGCCGTTGACGCTGGACGTCAGGTGCTTGGCGAGCGCGGCGGCAACGGCATGTCCGACCTGCTGCTCCTGCGCGCTCGAAGCGGTGCCGTCCAGTGCCTGGGTGATCGCCGAGCCGACCGCGTCAAGCTGGATTTCCTGGGGCGTGATCGCGAAGTTGTAGACCAGTACGCGGCTCGGTTTGGGAAGCTGCTCGCTGGCACCCACCTCCGGGTCGACCGCGACGCTGGTGCACGCGCTCAGCAGCGCTGCGGTGAGCGCGAACGCGCCGATGGGGCCGGATCGGCGAGGTGCCACAGTGGCATGCGAGGTCATGGCGTGCTCTTTCACCTGCGTGTGGTGCCGGAAGGCGTGCCGAGAGGGCTGTCACTGTCACGACTGCTCCGTCTGGAGAAGCCGGGCAGCCACGCGCTGGGATTAGCGATGGAGAACGCACCGGCGAGCGGTCTTGGGATCGCCACCGTCTACGCGCCGGGGGCGATCCTGCAACTCAACGGGTCGGTGTCGAAGACCGTGCGGCCCCACCGGTGACCATCGTCTCGAACTACGCCGCTGGCTCGACAACGGCGGCAATGGCCTCGGAGATTACGGCCGTGATCGTGTCACCCACCTTGACTGACGACAGCATCCGCAGGTTGTCGGGATCCTTCACGACGATCGTGCGCACCTCGCCGCCATCCGGATCGACGAGCGAAATCGTATGCGCACCCAGGTTAATTCCGACAACCAAGCCGGTAACGACGACTTTGCTGACAACGCCGCCCGCCGGCATCTCGCCCGGTGCCGCGCGCACGGCGGCGACTCCCAGCGCGTCTGCCGGTACCTTCGTGCCCGGAGGCGCGATCAGGTAGGCGACGGACTGCGTATACTCGGCGACGACGACATCGCCGGGTTGGACCTGCTGCAGATTCTGCACGTCCTTGCCGACCTTCAGCGTCGTCGTTCCACCTTCCGGTCCGACCAGGGTAACGGTGCGCGCCTTCAGGTCGATCGCCTTGACGGTCGCGCGCACGGTGATCATCTCCGACTGGCCAACATCGGAAACACCGGTCGTCTGGGCAGAGGCGGGCGAAGCAAGCTGCATGAGCAGCACAGGCGCGGCAATGATTGGCAGGGATGCCGCCGCACCGATGCACCAGCCTGCCAAGACCGCGCGACCACGTGAGAAAGAAAAATTCTGCATTTTATGCTCCTGTAATGGCTGAAAGTGTGCGCTTGGCGCAATTCCGTGAAGATGTCGGCGCTGTTTGTACGATGATCTCGGCATGCCATCGAGCTGAGGAGATCAAATGGCAAACCTCGCTTCTGCGTCCGCTGCAATATCGTGATGCCGGTGGAGACAGTTACTTGAATATGTTAACGGATCATTCCCTGTTATTTTGCGTCTGTTCCGCTTTTCTCCTGCACTTCAATCACCTGCTGCTGAAGCTGTGTCACTTGGTTCTGACTGCTGCGCTGCACGCGGCAACTTTGTCCGAAAATCGCGAAAGCCGGCCGTTTGGAGCCTCGCTCGATTGGCTGACTAGCGGCGCCCTCCCCCCGACCGGCCGCCGCTGAACCCTCCGCCTTCTCCGAAGCGATCTCCAAACCCGCCCCCGCTGAACCGGCTGGCGAAACCGCCCCCACCGCCCGAGCCGCCACCAAAGCCGCCGAATCCGCCCGCCGAGCCGCCGCCCCAACCACCGCCCGAGAAGTTGCCGAAGCGCGAGGCACCTTGGCTCTGAGCCTGCTGCGCGCGATCGGCCCACGACGTATCGCCGGAAGCGTTCTGCCAGCCGCCGCCCGAAGTCTGCTGCTGCCAGCCGCTGCCGGAATTGCGATAGACCTGCCCGTCGGCGCTGGCGTAGTGCGTTCCGTCCGAGTAGCCCTGCCCGTAGGTCTTCGTCTGCCCGGTCTGGGCGTTGGTAACGGTGGTCTCGCGGCCAACCCCCGAGCCGCCGGCGCCGGTCTCGACGCCAGCCTGCGAGGTCACCGAACTTCCGCCGGCGGTAGTCGCGGTCCGGCTTGTGCTGTAGGTGCTAGAGCCGGTCGCCGGATCGTAGCTGCTGCTGGCCGAAGCACTGCGCGACGCGCCAGCGGCTCCGGTAACCGATCCGCTGTAGCTGCTGCTGTAGGTGCCGGTCGTGGGATCGTATTCCGAGGTCCGCTGTGCCTGACTGGTCGCGCCGGACGCGCCCGTCTCCGACCGCGTCATCGTTGCGTAGGACCCGGCCGCCGGATCGCCCGGGGTATAGTTGCCGTAGCGTTGTACGCTGCCACTGGCCCCAGCCGGAGTATTCATGGTCCGGTCGGTATTGTACTTTTCCGTTCCGGTTTTCTCGTCATAGTTTTGCTGGGCATAGACGGTGCCGCTGGTTCCGGTCCGGTAGTCATTGTAGCTGCCGGAGTAGTCCCGGCCGACATTGCTGTTATTCGAGTACCAGGACTCCGTACCCGAGGTAGCGGTATCGCGATACTGGCCGTAAACGTCGGCGCTGGACGAGCCGCAACAGGGATATCCAGTGTAGGTCGTCGAGTAGTAGGTCGGCGAGCCCCAGGAGTCGGCAACAGCCGCCGTCGTCAGGCCCATCGCGAAGCCGTAGGTCCAGCCGGTCGCGGGATTGTAGGTCGGGTTCGCCTCCACCCCGTAGGTGGGCGGTGGCGCGTAATAGGTCGTGCCCACCCACGGCTGGTAGTCGTAACCCGTGCCGTAAACGACGACACCGTCCGGTGCCACGACAGTGCCCATGTAACCGGGCGTGTAACCTTCGTAGACCGCCTCCGTCGTCACGCCGTAAACGCGGACATAGGTGACGTAGTAGACCGGCGAGGATGGCGGAATGTCATAAATCGACGCCGGGACTGCTGTGGCGACGTTCCACGGACCATAGAGCGACGGCGAGGTAAACCAGATTCCCTTGCTGAGGGCGTAGAAGCTGGAGGGGTTCACCTCAATGATCGGTGTCGGAGAATTGGCGACATATTGCAGGGCGGTGCCCTCGATCGGTCGCAACTGCGGATCACCATCGAAGACGGCGGTAAATGCCGGTCCACCGGACAGCGGAATGGTCGCCGTCCGCGGAACACTGTTCTCGATCACCGCCTCCCGCGCTTGCGGCGTGCCCGCCACCGACGCCAGCACCACGCCGGCCGGGCTGGCGGGCGGGATCGCGGCGAAACGCGCCGGCAGCGCCGTGCTCGGCACGAACGTCCACGGCCCCTGCAGCGAGAAAGCACTGTACCAGCGCCCGGAAATCAGCACGTAATCCGATCCGTCCGCTGTGTCGCGAATAACGTACGAGGTGGTGTTAGTCGCCCAGAGCAGACCGCTGCCGGCGATCGGTGCGAAGGCAGGCGCCCCCTTGAATACAATCAGTTCGGCCGGCGCGTGGCGGACATAGATGGTTGGCGTTCCGTTGCTGAGTGACGGTGGCGGCGTCGCACCGGCGCCGTCGAGGGGATCGCCCTGTTTCGCGGTGGTCAGCTGATCGGCCACCGCATCGATGCCGGCGGGCATGCTGCTCGCCTGTTGCCACGGGCCTTCGAGCGAGGATGCCGTCAACCACCCGTCATAGACATGCAGATAGAACGCCGCCGTACCCGGCTGCCGGAGGATGATGGCGCGGGTATTGATCACCCGTTCAAAGCCAGTGCCGGGAACGGCGCGGGTCACCGTCGCACCGTCGATTGGAATCAGGATGGCAGGGGTCGTGCTGACGATGATCGAAGGCGGCGTGTTACTGACCGCCACCGTCGGCACCCTCGCAGCACCCGAGGCGGCGAGAGACGCTTCCAGCCGGTCGAGCGAGACCGTCTGCGGCGCGCTCGACAGATCCTGCTGCAATTCACTCAGGTAGCCCGCGCCGTTGTCGGGCAGCGTCGGGAAATTGCTGCGGGTGAGCGTTACGGTCTGCAGCATCACCAGCCGCGACACCGGGTCGACCGAGGTTCGCGCCGCGCCCCAGATCACGCCGAACGCGGCTGCATTACCGCCGCTCGGGGTCGCCGCGACGACGCCGCGGAAGGTGAGCTGATTGCCTTGCCAGCTCTCCACCTGCGGCTGGTAGACGGCAACGCTGGCGTCGGCCAGTTGATAGGTCCGCGGCCATTCGTCCGCGCTTTTGAAAGCCGGTGAGACCGGTGCCGGTGCAGCCGCGCCGTCACTTCCCGGATGACAGCCCGCGACCAGCGCGGCAATGCTGCACGCGGCCAGACGTGCCGCCGCGCTCCGCCTGTGCAATTCAATCATCGAACTCGTCCGTGTCCATCCCGGCGCCATTGCTGCATCGACGCTGCATTTTGCTTCGTGCCGAATGAAAAGCGATGCGAAAGGCCTCCCACCGACCGGTCAAGACTTACTGGAAAAAGTCCCGACAGTCTTGTCATTTGGCGCCAAAGGGTGGCGTGATAACCGTGCACGACGTACCGGACGGACGGAGCGGCGGGATGCGAGCGATAGCGATGGTTCGGGCGAACGCGCTCGTCCCGTTCGTCGATTTTGTCGAAGGAATTGGCGGGCCGATCGAACGTCTGATGCAGGGCGCGAGATTGCCGCAGCAGCTTTTCACAGATCCGGAGCGCCTGGTTCCCATGCACCAGTCGTTGGCGTTTCTGGGCCGCATCGCCCGAAGCGAGGGCCTGCTCGATCTCGGCCTGGTGGTTGGGCAATGCACGCGATTTGATCGTTTGGGCGCCTTCGCGCAACTGGGTCGTGGCGCACTGACGCTGCACGAGTCGCTGAACAGGCTGATCGGCGCGATCGCCCTGCACAGCTCAGGCGACCGCATCTCACTCAGGTACCATGGCGAGCACGCCTTGCTCTGCCATACCTTCGCGCTCCCTGAGGTCCCGGGCCGGCGGCAGGGCGAGCTTTTCGCCTTATCGATGATGATCGAAGCGATCCGCGCGGTCGTCGGCCCCGACTGGATGCCGGATGAGGTGAGGCTGGCGCAGAGCGAGAAGCCGAACGGAAGCCGGATCGAGGCGATCCTGAAAGTGCCGGTCGTCTGCGCGGGAAGAATGCAGGCAGTGGTGTTCGCGCGTTCGCTGCTGGCCAGGCGACCAGCCAACGCGAGCCCTGGGCCCGCCGCTGATCCCGAGGATTACGAAGTTATGCGCGCCACAGCGCCGGCGAATGATTTCGCCGGTTCAGTACGACAGGTGATCGGTGCGCTGCTGAACGACGGGGTCCCCGATATTCAGCAGACGGCGGGTGCCGTCGGGTTCAGCGTCCGCACGTTGCAACGCTATCTCGCCGTTTGCGGCGAGAGCTATTCCCATCTGGTCGATGCGGTGCGTTTCGACGTCGCCACCCGGCTGTTGCGGGACCGCGATGCCAAGCTCATCGAGATCGCCTGCGAGCTGGGTTACGCGGATGCGGCCAATTTCACCAGAGCGTTCCGGCGCTGGACGGGAATAGCGCCCAGCACCTTCCGGCGCGTCCAGCTCTGATTCCGCTTTTGTCTGACGAACGAAACCGCGGGCGCTTGCGCGCACCCGGCTCGCTCACCCATGCCATCAGCAAGGTTACCGCTCGCCCGGCTTTAAGGTAATGAGCTCCGCCTGTGATGGCGCGATGACCGTGATCACCGTCCGCCACAGTGGCAAGGCCGAGACGAATACCGAGGATACATGCGGAAATCGTGTATCGTCATTGCGACCTGATCGCGGGTTGACCCCTATCCTCCCAAGGACAAATGCCATGTCCACCGAGGGAAAAACGCCGCTGCACAGGCTTGCGGTTGCCACGGTGCTGACCGGCACTGCAGCGGGCGTGGGCGGCATGAGTCTGGCTCTGCTGCTGCACGTCGTCCAGCATCTTGCTTATGGCTATAGCCTCGATGCGGTCATCAGCGCCGAGAGCTTCCTGCAGGGCGTCAGTCATGCCTCGCCGCTGCGACGTATCCTCGTGCTGACCGGCTGCGGCGCATTGGCGGGCGGCGGATGGTGGGCTCTTTACCGCTACGGGCGGCCGCTGGTCTCGATCAGGCAGGCGGTGCAGTCGCCGGGCCAGCCAATGCCGCTGCCGGAGACATCGGTGCATGCCCTGCTGCAGGTCGTCACGGTCGCCCTGGGCTCTCCCCTCGGCCGGGAGGTGGCGCCCCGCGAGATCGGCGCCGCACTTGGCGGCTGGCTGTCGCGGCGCGCGGGCCTCACCGCCGAGGAGGGCAGAATCCTGATCGCCTGCGGCGCCGGCGCGGGCCTGGCAGCGGTCTATAACGTGCCACTGGCGGGGGCCTTCTTCGTCCTTGAGGTGCTTCTCGGCACCTTCAGCTTGCCCGCGGTTCTGCCCGCACTCATCACCTCGGCGATTGCGGCGCGGATCGCCTGGATCGGGCTCGGCGATGCCGTGCAATATCCGGTCATGCCGTTCGCCACCACCGGCTCGCTTCTCGTCTGGTCGATGCTGACCGGCCCGGTCTTCGGTGTCGCCGCCTACGGCTTTAGCCGCCTTGCGACGGCGATGACGGCGAAATCGCCTCGCGACTGGCGCCTTGTGCCGTCGGCGCTGGCGGTGTTCGCCGGCATTGGCGTGCTCGCCATCGGCTTTCCGCAACTGCTCGGCAACGGCAAAGGGCCGATCCAGCTCAGCCTTGCCGATGATCTGTCCGTCGTCCTGGCCCTGGCCCTGCTGCTGCTGCGCGTGCTCGTAACGTTAGCGGCCCTGCGCGTCGGCGCGAAAGGCGGCATGCTGACGCCCGGTATGACCATCGGCGCGCTGCTCGCCACGGTCGTCGGCGGCCTGTGGACGACGATATGGCCAGGCGAGCCGCTGGGGGCGTTCGCCCTCGTCGGGGCCGGAGCTTTCCTTGCATCCTCGATGAAGATGCCGCTGACCGCGATCGCTCTCATCCTCGAGTTCACCCACGTGCCCCAGGATGTTTTGTTTCCCGTCATCTTCGCGGTATGCGGCTCCTGTGCAGCGGATCGGCTCTGCGACGGGTGGTTCAGCCGCGTCCGCCCGATCGAGGACGGTCGGACCGCAAGGATTACGCTGCAGCCAATCCTGCCCGTTAAGGGGGACGGGTGATCACGCTTGTCCGGCGTCGATGTGGACATGCGGCGCCAAGCGGATACAGCATGCGTAAGCATGCCGAGACGGCCTTCCTTAGCGCATGCCATTGATCGCTTCATCGGTCGACAACACAGCATGGGCAAGAAATCGGTAGTTGATGACGGCCGCTTGATAGCCGTCGCCCCATACCGGATGCCGTGGTCCGGCGGTCGCGTCCCTGACCACGGCAACCTCGAATCCCTGCTCGATGAGTTCGCGCAGATGGGCCTCGACGCACATGTTCGCCAGCATCCCACCGAGGATGATCCTGCTGATCCCGCGTTTGCGCAGTTGCAGGACCAGATCGTTGGTCTGCGGCCCGAACACCTTGTGAGGGCTGACGACGATTGTCTTGCCGTCCTCAATATACCGTTTGAAGCGATCCAGCCAGTCCGCGCCGGAGTTTGAGAAACCGGCCAGATTGAGCGGCCCGCTTCGGGCAAACGTGTGAGTGTGAAATTCGTCAGCCTCGAGCGGTCCGTTCATCTTCCAGCCAGAGTCCGTTGGATAGAAGTAATGGGGAGAAATGAACACGTCATATCCGCGCGTCTTGGCGGCCTCAAAAATCCGCTCCATGTTTTCGACCGTGCGATTTTCGGTAACGCTTGCGCCCACAGCTCCCCAGTTTGCCCCTTTTTCGCTCAGTACGTCGTTTTGCGGGTCAATAAACACCACCGCAGTATCCGCCTTGTCGATATCCATAATTTTCTGCCCCTTATGCCACCTCGAAACTGAGCTTCATACCGGTCACACCGAGCGCGTGGCAGAACACCCAAGGGGGATCGTTGCCCGCCTACGGGTCCACACCAATCCGATGCGCAACACTTCTTGAAGTCGGACGCTGTCATCCGGGCGACCGTGCGCGTACCGGGTCCGATCCAGCAACGCTGCGGCGGCATGATCGATACAAGTAAGAATGGTCATACCTCGATTGGTTATCGCCGTCGCAAACCGCTCCATCGCCTCTTTAAGGCCGTGGCCGCTCAGGCAAACCATCCTGCCATCGGGTATCATGGACGCCTTGACCCCGCGGCATCATCATCCGTTTCAGGCGTTGATCTGCCCTGCACCTCGTCCATCTTGTGCGCGAGTTCGCCGGGAGTGAGGATCTGCTTCCGGAAGAGGATGTTGGCAAATGCCACGATCCAGCGCTCGTAGTAGGTGAGCTGGCCGATCATCTCGCTGCCGAGCGCCTCGACACCACAGCGCTTCTCCTCGGTGTTGATGATCTTGTGAAAGTCGAGAACGTCGGCGAGCGCATGGCAGCGCTTCTCCCACGGCTCGAGTTCGTGATCAACGCGCTGGACAGGGCCGGCAGGCAGGCCGCCGATGTCGTTCGGCAAACGCGTCACGATGGTCTCGGTCTCGGTCATTGCCCGGTCGTCCCCGCCGCGATGGCGACCGGCGCGACACCGATCATCGCATCGCGGGTGACGAGGCCGGCCAGCTTCTCTTCGCTGAAGTCCTCCGTGCCCTCCGGCCGCCGCGGCAGCACGAGATATCGGACCATCGCCGTCGAGTCACTGACGCGGACCTCGACGTCGTCGGGTATGACCGTGCCGAACTCGGCGAGGACGGCCCGCGGCTCGGAAACCGCGCGCGCCCGATAAGGCTTGAGCTTGTACCAGTCCGGCGGAAGCCCCAGCACTGGCCTCGGGTAGCAAGAACAGAGCGTGCAGACGATGAGGTTGTGCACCTTTTCGGTGTTTTCGAGCACGATGAGCTGCGTGTCGTCGTAGAAGCTGATGCCGAGTTCTTCGCAAGCCGAACGACCATTGGCGAGCAACCGGTCGTGGAACTCCCGGTCGACCCAAGCGCGGGCGACGACCTTGGCGCCGAGCGCCGGGGTTCGCGAATCCAGCACCTCGATCTGGCGGCGAATTTCGTCCGGCAGGATCAGCTGTTTTTCGATCAGAAGCTCGCGAATCGCGGTCTCCATGATCTCGTAGTAGCCAGGGCGTCCGGACCTGCCGATCTCATCGTGGGCGTCATCATGCCCGTGCGCGTGCACCTGATCGTGATATTGTGGCGTCATTGATCAGATCCTTTCGAGCCAGCTCTCGAAGACCTCGACGCGTAATCCATCCCGGGGAGAGACGACGTAGTCCGGCCAGACCTCGGTCATCGAAATCGCGACGCGGTAGTAATGCAGCTTGGCTCCGGCGTTGCGGCCGTAACCTTCCTCCTCATTGTCGATAGCGGCCGGTTCGAGAACGGCTTCGATTACGCCCGCTTTGCCGCGAAGATAAATTGGGACTCGATAGTGGCCGATCGGGGAGCGAGTGAGGATCCGGACGGGATCGCCAGGGCGAAAGGCCGGCTCTTCGCCCCAAGCCGAGACGATGCCGGCCACGGCGTCGGTTGTCTGGCGCGGTCTGTCACGCATGGTATCGTTCCTTCGTGCGATTTCCGGTCGGAATGCCTCCGGTTCTCTTAAAGGAGCACTCCGCACGGTGAGCGGTAGTCCGTCATGGCGTGATCAGCTCACCCCTTGATGAAATCGAACAGGTCCTCGTTCACCTTGTCCTTTAGGGTCGTGCACATGCCGTGGGGGGCGCCCTCATAAACCTTGAGGGTGGCGTTCGGGATCAGCTTCGAGGACAGCAGGGCGGAAGCACCGATGGGGACGATCTGGTCGTCGTCTCCGTGCAGAACCAGCGTCGGCACGTCGAACGCCCTGAGATCCTGGGTGAGGTCGGTCTCGGAAAACGCCTTGATGCAGAAATACGCGGCAGGGAAGCCGGCCATCATTCCCTGCAGCCAGAACGACTCGCGCACGCCTTCCGAAATCTTGGCGCCCGGCCGATTGTAGCCGTAGAAGGGCAGGCTGAGCTCCTTCCAGAACTGCGAGCGGTCGGCGAGGACGGCGGCACGTAGCTGATCGAACGCCTCGATCGGCGTGCCCCCGGGATTGGCGGGCGTTTTCAGCATCAGCGGCGGGATCGCGCCGATCAGCACCGCCTTGGCCACGCGCTTGGTGCCGTGGCGGCCGATATAGCGGGCGACCTCGCCACCGCCGGTGGAATGGCCGACGTGGACGGCGTTGGTCAGGTCGAGGGTTTCGATCAGTTCCGCGAGGTCGTCGGCGTAGGTGTCGAGATCATTGCCGTTCCAGGGTTGGCTGGAACGGCCATGGCCACGGCGGTCATGAGCGATGCAGCGATAGCCGCGCGAGGCGAGGAAGAACATCTGGTCCTCGAACGCGTCGGCGCTGAGCGGCCAGCCATGGCTGAAAACAACGGGCTGACCTTCGCCCCAATCCTTGTAGGAGATCTGCGTGCCGTCCTTGGTGGTGATCGAGCCCATCGCGTGCGTCCCTTCTCATCTCAAGTCGGCGCCGATTTTTAACCGTTGGCTGGGCGTGCCGGCGCGTCGCACCCGCAACCGCTTGATTTAGCGAGTTGTCGCCGGAGCAATCGGATCGCTGGCCGGGAAGGTCTCATCGAGCGCCTCGTCGAGCAGGCTCTCGTCATGCGCGTCGGTCGCGATGTCGATGACCACCTTGCCACGGACAGCCCTTCTCCTGATGGCCCGATAGGCGTCACAGACTGTCTCCAGGCTGAACTGCCGCGGATCGACCTGCGGCACCACCTGACCCGCCTCCACAAGGCGTGTGGCCTGTTCGAGGATCGCCCCGTGATGGGCACGACCTTCGCCGGTGAGAAGCGGCAGGAGCGTGAAGACCCCGGAATAGCTCGCCGCACGCAATGAAAGCGGCGCAAGCGCATGCGTGCCCCGGCCAAGGCAGCTCACGACATGGCCGTAGCGACGGACAGCCTCGAACGAAGCATCGAGCACGGCACCGCCGACGGTGTCATAGACGAGATCGAAGCCTTTGCCGCCGGTGTGGCGAGCCACGTACTCCGCAACCGCCTGGGTGTGGTAATCGATGAAGGTCGCGCCGAGTTGTTCGATCACGGTGCGTTTGCGCTCAGATTCGCTGGCAAACACCTGCGCGCCGAAACTCCTGGCGATCTGGATGGCGATGTGTCCCACTCCGCCGCCGCCATGGACGAGCACGTTCTCGCCTGCCGAAACGCCGGCGCGAT
The DNA here is from genome assembly GCA_016712595.1 of Rhodospirillales bacterium. Classification (NCBI taxonomy): domain Bacteria; kingdom Pseudomonadati; phylum Pseudomonadota; class Alphaproteobacteria; order Rhodospirillales; species Rhodospirillales bacterium. The sequence continues at coordinate 1,680,438 of JADJQT010000001.1, read as the reverse complement.
CAACCAATCCTTCCCATGCGGTAATGAAGATCAGGGGCAGCGAGGCTGCCTCGCGCATGGTGAGGTTGGCGGGCTTCGCTGCAAGCAGGTCGGCGTCCACGGCCGCGAACTCGGCGAGCGAACCCGGAACGCCGCCGGCGCCGCCGGCCATCCCATAGACCTCGTCACCACGCCGGAAGCGGGTGACGCCGTTCCCCACCGCCTCGACGACGCCGGCGAGATCGAGGCCGAGGATGGCGGGCAAGGGATGGCGGGCGTGCGCGGCTTCGCCGGCGTGGATCTTGAGATCGAGCGGGTTGACGCCGCTCGCAGAGATCCGGACCAGTACTTCACCTTCGCCCGGCTCCGGACGCGGGATGTAAGCGAGACGGAACGCCACGCCCTGCGCATCGAGGATGGCGGCGCGCATTTCAGCCGGGAATGTCATGGCCTGTTCCCCGCACAATACCGATGGCATGACCGGAGACGTGGTGACGGTTGGCACGCTCGCCCCAGGGAGGGGATTGCCCGTACCCTGAGCCACTCAGTCACGGGAACCTCTCGAGCAAGACGGCAAAGCCGAGCAGGAAAATGACTACCGATCCGCTCGCAGGACCCGATTCTCAATCGAAGATGTCGACGCCGTCCGGCGGTGCGCGACCAGTACTGAGCTGATCGCGCCCGGCGTACGGCGGGGGTGATCGCGAACCCCAAGGAGCCGCGGGTTGCCGGCGGAAAGGCGCTCGGGGCGACCAAAGATGTCGATGGCGTCTTCATGGGGGATTGCCTTGGCTTAACAGGTTTGCGTCGAGCAAAAGTTTAGGCGGTCGGCGATGAGGCCAGAACGCCCGCTGCGCAACAGCCACCCTTTCGCGGGGTGGGAGCAATGATCGACCGGCTGGACACCGTGCGTGCCTTCGTGACGGCCCTGGACAATGACGTTGATACGGCCGACCTGGTTGGTCAGAACCCGCGGTCACGGGCGGTGACCGCAGCATCGAGCGAACTCAACGCCCCCGTGCTGGTAGGCGCTGTGATCGGATCGGATGTCGTCGGCAAGCGACGCCGGTAGCAGCGATTTCGGCCAGGAAAGTCGGGGCACGCGAGTACCTCCTGCTTGACCTGCGCCCTCGATTTAAGGCGCTTGGCGCCGCGGATATCGATAGGCAGACCTATCTGGTCTTGCCTGGAACCGGGATGGTGTGACGCGCGAGCATGCTGTGCTGTTTATGGAGAACTGGGTTGTCGTCCGCCCCGCGTCAATCCAGATAATGGTTAATCGACGGCACTGGATTCCCTATTTCGATCCGCGACGGAGAGCCGCCATGTCCACCATAGGCACCGACGCTATCAGACCTCTCGTTCCCCCTCTCGCGCGCATCACTGAGACCCTATCCCCTTACGCCGAACCGCTGGTCCGGATCACAACCGGGCTTCTGCTGGTGCCGCATGGTTCCCAGAAGCTGTTCGGCTGGTTCGGCGGCGCCGGCATCGCCGGTACCGAACAGTTTTTCGCCTCCAAGCTCGGGTTGCCACCATGGATCGCCGTGCTGGCAGGCCTGGTCGAGTTCGGTGGCGGGCTGCTGCTCGCCCTGGGGCTGGTTACCCGGGTGGCGGCTGCCTTGGTAGCCGGCTTGATGACGGTGGCGGTGATCCAGGTCCACGTGCCCAACGGCTTCTTCTGGACCGAAGGCGGATACGAATACCCGCTGTTGTGGGGCATCCTGGCATTGAGTTTCGTCATCCGCGGCGGCGGCCGCTTCTCGCTAGACGCCGTTGTCGGCCGCGAGATCTGAACCAGCAGCGACCTGCGGGTAACCGGGAGCACGTCATCAGGAGACCAGACCATGGACATAGCCCTGTCTTCCGCCGAAGTACGCGCTGTTACCGCAGATGCGCAGTAGCGCGCCGATCATGGATCAACATCTCATCGATCGGCAGGCTGTGGCGGCTATCCAGGCTGGGGCGTCTATGGCTCCACCAAGTTCGCCATCGCGGGTCTGTCGGAATCGCTCGCGATAAAGCTGGCACCGCCCGCCTCTGGCGCCAATCGTAATCGGCCGACGGCCCTGATCGTGGCGACCGCACGGCGGATTACGCGCGCATGCGCTCGATCATCGCCGTCGTCGAGCGATCTGGCTCCAGGTCGACAAGCAGGAGGCGGCCGCCGTAGCTGGCGATGACCTCCCGACCGACCACCTGGTCCGGCCGGTAGTCGGCGCCCTTGACGAGAACGTCCGGGCGCAAGGTTTCAATCAGCCTGAGCGGCGTATCGTCATCAAACAGAACGACAAGGTCGACGCAGTCGAGCGCCGACAGCACGAATGCCCGCGCGCCCTCGTCCTGCACCGGCCGCGTCGGACCCTTGAGACGCTGGACCGACGCATCGGTGTTGAGCCCGACGATCAGCCGCTCGCCGGCTGCCTTTGCCTGACGCAGCAGGCTGATGTGTCCCGGATGCAGGAGGTCGAAACATCCATTGGTGAAGACGACACGTTCGCCAGCGGCCGACCAAACGTGTTGTCTTTGCGCCGCCTGATCGAGCGAGACGATCTTCGTCGTCCATTCGCCTTCCTGTCGGCGCCGCATCTCGACGGCGAACTCCCCGCGGGTGACAGTGGCCGTGCCGAGCTTGCTGACGACAATGCCGGCGGCGAGGTTCGCCGCGTCGGCGGCGGTGGGCAGCGGAACGCCCTCGGCCAGCATCACCGACAGCACCGCAACTACCGTATCGCCAGCACCCGATACGTCGAAGACCGGCTTTGCGGTTGTCCGGATGTGCAGCGGCGCAGCGTCACGGGTTACGAGAGTCATCCCCCGATCGCCACGGGTAACGAGAATTGAGCCGATATCCACCGAGGACAGAAGCTGCGCAGCTCCGCTAGCGACTTCTTCGTCATCGCGGCACGGCCGACCGACGACGCGTGCCAGTTCGTTGGCGTTGGGAGTCACCACCGTCGCGCCGGCATACCGCCGGAAATCTGCCGACTTGGGGTCGACGACAACCGGCAGCGAAGCCGCTTTCGCGGCCCCGATCGCCGCGCGAATGACCGCTTCGGTCAACGCTCCCTTGGCGTAATCAGATAGCACCAGAATGCTGGCGCGGGCGACCCCGGCCTGAACGGCGGCAATGACCGCCGCCTCCTCACCCGCGTCGGCCGGACGCGTATCCTCGATATCAAGGCGCATGATCTGGTGGCGATCGGCGATCAGACGGGTCTTGGTCGTCGTCGGTCGGGTGCTGCTACGCACGACAGTATGCCGCCAGAAAGGATAGCCCTCGGCGAGCGCGCCCAGATCATCGCTCGAGGCATCATGACCGACGATACCAACCAGTTCGACCGCGGCGTTGAAGTCGCAAATGTTGCGCGCCACGTTGGCAGCCCCGCCGGGCATTGCCGATTCCCGATCGTATTTCAGAACCGGTACCGGCGCCTCGGGCGAGATCCGTTCGACCGAACCGTAGACATAACGGTCGAGCATGATGTCACCAACGATCAAGACCCGCGCCGCTTGCACGATCTCCCGGTGCGGACTCATGGTTCCGTCGGTCATCTTTTCGGCTCATCCATACTGACCAGACCAAGCTCCAGTTCCAGCGCCCCGCACAGCATCTGGCCGAGCATGATGTGCATCTCCTGAATGCGCGCGGTCACCGCCGAAGGCACGATCAGGCAGACGTCGCTGATTTCGACTACGTGACCACCATCGCCGCCGGTCAATGTTATTGTCTTCAGGCCCAGCGCGCGCGCCGCCCGCAAACCCCGGCACACGTTCTTGCTTCTGCCCGACGTCGAAATGCCGACCGCGACATCGCCGCTCTTCCCCAGGGCCTCAATCTGACGCGCGAAAATCCGCTCGAAGCCGAAATCATTCCCGCAGGCAGTCAAGGCGGAGGTGTCCGTGGTCAGCGCGATCGCCGGAATGGCCGCCCGATCCTGGGAATAGCGAATGGTCAACTCGGTCGCCAGATGCTGAGCATCACCGGCGCTACCGCCGTTGCCAAAAAAAAGGATCTTGCCGCCCTGGCGGATCGCCGCGCTCCACAACGCGAGCGCTTGAACGAAATTATCGCGCAGCATGCGCGCCGTCTGACCGGCGACCTCCTGGTGTGCCGCGAGTTCGGAGTCATAGAAGTCGTAGGCATTTATGCCCACGAGCACCTCCTCCTCTCGGATCGCTGGCCCTGCGACAATTCGGCAGCCATCCGTGAACGGTATAGGTTTCTCCGTTGCGGAGCAATTGGCGCCACCAGCGCTGATTTATCGCCGCTTCAAAAGCGACCTCCCCTGCAGGCGCGACGATCCCTCTGTGAAGGAATGGTCATTTGACGGTATAGTTGTGGGCTGAGCTGACGTGCCAGTCGTACGCGACCGTCCTGTTACCGGCGAGGATGACGGAGCTTGCGGGCACGCGGGGACGTCGGGGATCTTTCGTGAGACGGTGCCATGCTTTTTGCCTGTCCTCCCTCGCTGCCGTGCTGGTCACCGGGCTCACGCTGATGGCAGGCGCACGTGCCCAGCAGCGCCCCAATCTGCCGTCCGGCGCGCTCCCCGACATCCGCCTGCAGCAGCTCGCGCCGCTCCCGGCACCGCAACTCGCGCCCGAGATCCCGGTGCCGGAAACGGCGCCGGCGCGGGTTCCGGCCGGAGCGGAGGCGGTGCGCCTGGTGTTCGGCGGGTTCATCATCGACGGCACCACCGCCTACCCGCCGGGCAAGCTCGAGGCGATCTGGCAGCCGGAGGTCGGCCGCGAGATCACCCTGGCGGAAGTTTACCGCCTCGCCCGCGACGTTCAGCAGACCTACCGCGCCGAAGGTTACTTCCTCAGCCGGGTGATCATCCCCGAGCAACGGGTCCGTGACGGCCGGTTCACACTGCGGGTGCTCGAGGGCTATATCGATGCGGTAACCTTCGAGGGCGACGTCGGGCCGGCGCAGGGCCTCATCGCCGCCTATTTCGAGCCGGTGACGCGCGAGCGGCCGATCCGCCTTGCGACGCTCGAGCGCGCGCTTCTGCTCGCCAACGACGTGCCCGGCGTCCATGCGACGGCGCTGCTGCGCTCCTCGGCCAAGCAGCCGGGCGCCGCCGATCTGCTGGTTACCGCCGACCGCCGAAGGTTCGCCGGCATGCTGTCGGTCGATAACGAGGGCGATGATTTTACCGGAGAGTGGGAAGCGAGCGCCAATGTTTCGGCGAATGCGCTGACCGCACTCGGCGAACAGCTGACGGTGACCGGCTTTGCCTCCGAGCCGTGGAACACGCATGCCGAGGAGGTCGGCCAGGCGAGCGGCTCGTTGCGGCTCGGCCCAAGCGGCGCCTATCTTGAGACGCTGGCCTCCTACGGCGACAGCAATCCCGGCGCATCGCTCGAAGAGCTCGACTTTGACAGCAAGTCGCTGCTGCTCAGCGTCGTTGCTGGCTACCCGGTTGTGCGCACCCGGGACCTCAGCCTCGCCGTACGCCTTGGCTTCGATTACATCAACGAGGATACTGACCAGTTCGGCGGGCAGACGTTCTCGCGCGACCGGCTGCGGGTCCTGCATGTGACCGGCCGCGGTGAAATACGCGACAGCCTCGGCGGCGCCAACAGCGGTGAGATCAGCCTCCGCCAAGGCCTGCCGGTGCTCGACGCCACCCGACGCAGCGACGATGACAAGTCCCGCGAAAACGGCACCGGCAGCGCCACCCTGGTGCGCGCCTCGGCGGCCCGGCTCCAGCCACTCGTCGGCAGTCTCGCCGCCTACGGCAACGTCGCAAGCCAGTACGCGTTCGACCATCTCCTGTCCGAAGAGCAGTTCGATCTCGGCGGCAGTCAGTTCGGCCGTGGCTATAATTTCAGCGAGGTCAGCGGCGACGACGGCGTCGGCGCAACCTTCGAACTCCGCTACTCGTGGCGTCCGGACGCCGACATCGCGGTATCGCTGCAGCCCTTCAGCTTCTATGACGTCGGGACGGTCTGGCAGCGCGGAATCAGCGAGGCACAGACTTTGTCGTCGGCGGGAGTGGGCTTGCGCGCCGCAATCTTCGATTCGCTGTCGATCGAGCTGACGATGGCCAAGCCGCTTGCGGCGAAGAGCCAGCGGGCGGACGATACCCGCGATCCGCAGTTCCTGTTTCGCTCGATCGGCCGGTTCTGAGCGCGGGAGGGGGGAACGCACGGCATGATCAGCACCCACGCGCCCCTTGGCATCGTCTTGCGCCTTGCGGCGGTGATCGCCGTCGCCGCCGCGCCGGCCGCTGCGGCACCGGAAGGTGGGAAGGTCACCGGCGGTTGCGCGACGATCACCCAGGGTGACGGGATAACCCGCATCGACCAGTTCACCGACAAGGCGATCATCGACTGGCGCAAGTTCAGCCTCGATGCCAGCGAGATCGCCCGCTTCCACCAGCCCGGGGCCAACGCAGTGGCACTCAACCGGGTGCGTGGCAGCGATCCCTCGGTGATCCTCGGCCAGTTGCAGGCCAACGGCCATGTCTTTCTCGTCAATCCCAACGGCGTGGTGTTCGGCCCCGGCGCCAAGGTCGACGTCCATGGCCTCGTCGCCACCACCGCCGACATCCGCAACGACGATTTCCTTGCCGGCCGCTACCGCTTTACGATCCCGTCGCCCAACCCCGATGCCGCGGTCGTCAACCAGGGCACCATCACCTTCGGCGAGACCGGGCTGGCCGCCCTGGTCGCTCCGAGCGTGCGCAACGACGGAGCGATCGTTGGCACCCTCGGCGAGGTGACGCTCGCCGGCGCCGCCGGCTTTTCGCTCGACCTGCAGGGCGACGGCCTGATCCGCTTCGGCGCCACCCGCGAACTCGTCGACGGCCTCTCACGCAAGGGCGCGCTGGTGACCAATAGCGGGCGCATCGAAGCCGACGGCGGCCGGGTGATCATTACCGCCGACGCCGCGGAAAGCGTCGTCGATCAGGCGATCAACGCCGGCGGCATCATCGAGGCGCGCAGTTTCGCGCTTGCGCCGGGGGAAATCGTCCTCGACGGCGGCGATCATGGCACGGTCACCGTCACCGGCACGCTCTCCACCACCGGCGCCGAGGCCGACGCCCGTGGCGGGGACATCGACGTGCTGGGCGACCGGTTGACGCTCGCCGCCGGCGGCGTCATCGACGCCTCCGGTCCCGCGGGTGGCGGCAGCGTGCACGTCGGCGGCGACCAGCGCGGCGAGGGCGGGCGCCGCCGCGCCAGCGAGACGGTAATGGAGCCGGGCGCAGTGATCTTTGCCGATGCCACCACGCAGGGTGACGGCGGCCAGGTGGTGCTGTGGGCCGATCAGAAACTGGTCTTCGCTGGCACCGTCTCGGCACGCGGCGGCAGCGAGGGTGGCAACGGCGGCCTCGTCGAAACCTCGTCAACCGGACAACTCCTGGCCACCGGGCGGGTCGATACCTCGGCGCCAGGCGGCGCCGACGGCTCCTGGCTGCTCGATCCGCTGCATGTCGTCATCACCGACAACGGCACAACGGCGCCTCCGGTCCTCGCCGACGATCCGCCGGTGGCCGGCACGGCGTACATCTCGCCGGCGGCGATCGCTGCCGCCGGTGGCAACGTGGTCATCGAGGCAAGCCGCACCATTCGCGTTAATGACGCCCTCACCGCCGCCAACACCCTGACACTGTGGGCGGGCGTCGGCATCGTCATTCGTCAGCCGATCGTCAGCAGCAACGACGTCCGCATCGAGACCCGCGACATTCGCACCACCGAGACGGGCGTAATTACCGCCCAGCATCTCGTCGTCAACAGTATCGCCGCCCAGGCCGGCCAGCCGGCGGGGCCGGACTACGCCGCGTTTAGCGCCGACCTCGTGACCAATGTCGGGGAACTGTCGATCGGCCGCTCCGGCGACGGTCCGGCGTTCCACGACATCAGCATCGTCAACACCGGGGCGCTGTCGATCGAAGGTGCCGTCTCGCAAGGCACCGTCAGCATCCGTAGCGACGGCCCGCTGGTAATCACCGCACCGATCACCGCCGGCGGCAGCGGCAACACCATCGTGCTGGCCGCCAGCAGTATCGACAACCGCGCCGGCGCGGGCGCCCTCGATCCCGGTGCCGGGCGCTTCATCATCTATTCGCAGAGCCCGCAGACGAACGCGCGCGGCGGCCTCGTCGGCCGCGAGATCTTCGGCCGCACCTTCGCGACGGCGCCGCCGGACAGCCTCAGCGGCACCGGAAATACGTTCGTTTATGCCAGCGCCGCGCCGATCGACGATCAGGCCCGCGCGGTCGCCACGCGCGGCACGAAACCGCCGCCCGGCAACGATCCCGCCGCCCGGCTCGCCGCGTCGGGTCCCGAGCTGCTGGCCGCACCGCCGCCGCCCAGCCGCGGCAGCGACGATCTGCTGTTCTCCAACGATGGCAATCGCGAGCTGTGGAACTGATCGCCCGGGCACGCGGCGCTGGCCCGGTCCCGATCCTTCGCCCCATCGCCGAGCGCCTCATGGCCGCGATACTGATCGCGCTCTGCGGCTGTGAGGCAGGAGCGTTCCACGCTGCCGGTCCGGCGCCCGCCGCGCCGGCTGCCCCCGCCGCCAACAGCGGCGTTGCCCAGTCGCTCGGCACCAACCGCATCGGCGAGCCGTGCCGACTGACCGCGGCACCGCGCGATGCCGCGCCGAAGGAGAGCGCCGCCGCCTACGACGCCTTCTGCGGTCGCTGGGAGGCCCCGAGCGGGCGTATCCTCAGCGTTGGCGGCGACGCCGAACCGGGGACGCTTGCCGCCGGTGGCTGGTGGCGCGATCACCTGGAGGAAGCAACCGCGTGCGCGGACCCGCAACCGGCAACCATCCTCGGCGACGTGCCGGCGGTCGTTCTTGATTGCGCGCTGCGCCCCGGCGGCTGGCCCTACCGGGCGGTGGCAGCGCGGATCAACGATCGCGTCTTCCTCGGCGACGCCATTCCGGCGAGCGAGGCGGCGATGCAGCGGGGCATCGGCCTGCTCGCCAACCACCCGGTCGAGCCCGCCGCCGGGAACGAAGGAGAGCGATCCGCCGCGGCACCGTCGCCTGCCCCAGAGAGCGACGCCGCCAACGGCCTTTACAGCGCTGGTGATCTTGCCAGCTACCGCGCCCTGCTGCGCCGCGCCCAGTACGAGAACTTCCTCGGCAATCATTCCGAGGCCGAGCGGCGCTATCGCGAGGCGCTGGCGCTCCAGCAGCGGTTGCTGCCCGGCGACAAGGGTGGCCTCGCCTTCGTGCTGATGCACCTGGCGCTGGAACTCAGCAACCAGCAGCGATTCAGCGAGGCCGACGTGCTGTTCTCCAGCGCCGGCGAGCTGCTATCGGCGTCGACCGATGCCACCGACGAGGCTCGCTGGACCAGCTACAAGGCGCTGCACTTCGCCAACCAGAGGCGCTACGCGACGGCGCTCGAATGGGCGAGGCGGGCGAGCGCGCTGCGCCTCGAGCTGGCCCGCACGTCGCGCCCCGATCTGTTCCGCCGCTTCATCGGCGCTGTCGAGCCCGGCCAGTTCGCCGAGGGCGACCGCGCCGGACGAATCGGCGAGCTGGTGATCGGCGGCGAGGCGGAAACCGCGCTCGGTGACATCGTCCAGAGCCGCTATCTCGAGGCGGCGATGCTCGTCCGTCTCGACCGCGCGAGCGAGGCGGCGGCGCCGCTCGCCGAGGCCGAACGGGTGCTCGATGCCGATCCGCGGGCACCGCGGCGATGGATGGCGCCGATTCTGCTGCTCAGGGCCGAGATGTTCGAGCGCTCCGGCGATCTCGGACAGGCCGAGCGGACGCTGCGCGAATGCATCGAGGCGCAGCGCGCGGTCTTCGCCGATGCGCGCATCGAAGGCCTTGCCGAGATCGCCCTCGGCCGGGTGCTGGCGGCAAACGACCGGCCACAGGAAACTTTGTTGGCATTCGAGCGCGGCTTTGCGATCCTGCGGGAGCAAGGCGGCGGCCTCGCCATGGACGAAGCGCTCCCCTACTTCCGCACCGCGCTCAACGAAGCGCAACGCCACCCCGAGCAGCGCGCAGAGCTGTTTGCGGCGATGTTCGCGGCCGGACAACTGGTGCGCGGCACCGTCACCGGCCAGACCATCGCCCTTGCCGCGGCACGGCTCGCCGCCAGCGACAGCGAGAGCGGCAGCCTGATCCGCGGATTGCAGGACGCCCGCCGCCGCCGCGACGCCCTCGCGCAGACACTCGCCGAGGCCCAGGCCAGCCCGACGACGCTGCCGCCGCAGATCACCATGGTGGAGCAGCAGTTGGCGGCCGCCAACGCCGACGTCGCCCGCCTGGGTCGGTCCGTCCAGGCGGCGATGCCGCGCTACAACCAGCTCATCGACGCCCCGGTCGACATCGGCCAGGCGCTCGCCGCTCGCCATCCCGACGAGGCGCTGGCGCAGATCCTCGTCGGCCGCGACGGCTCGGTCGGCCTACTGATCGACGGTGAAGGTATCGAGGTCTACGAGATCGCGCTTCGCGACGACGAGGCACGCGCGGCGGTGGCGCAGTTGCGCCGGCCGTTCGACGCCAGCATCGGCGCTGCCTTCGACGTCGAGGTCGCGCACCGGCTCTATCGCACCCTGTTCGGCCCGGTGCAGGACCGCCTCGCCCGCTCCCGGCACCTGGCGGTGGTACCGAGCGGCCCCCTGCTCAGCCTGCCGTTCGCGGTGCTGGTCAGCGAGCCGGTCTCCGCGGTGGTCGACGGCGACTACACACGGGTGCCATGGCTGGTTCGCGACCATGCGCTGACCCTGGCACCGTCGGTGCAATCGTTCATCCAGCTTCGCACGGAAGCTGCACGCTCGCCGGCGCCGCGCCCGTTCATCGGGTTCGGCGACTTCGTGCCGCCGCGCGATCCCGACGCCATCCTCGCCGCAGTCCATCTGCCGCCGAGCTGTCGCAGCGAAGCCCTCGTCATCGCCGAGTTGCCGCGCCTGCCCGCCACGGCGACCGAGGTGCGTACCATTGCCGCGACGATGGGGGCACCGGCGAACGCGGTGATCCTCGGCGCCGACTTTACGGAAGCGACGCTCAATCACACCCGGCTCGACGACTACCGGGTCGTCTACCTCGCCACCCACGGTTTGCTGCCCCAGCGACTCGACTGCTGGGCGGAGCCGTCGCTGGTCGTCTCCCGCCCCGTGACCGGCGAGGACGGCAGCGACGGGCTCCTGGTCGCCAGTGAGATCGCCGAGCTGAAGCTCGACGCCGATCTCGTGGTGCTGTCCGCGTGCAATACCGCGGGTCCGGCCGGGCAGTCGGGGGGCGAGAGCCTGTCCGGCCTCACCCGCGCCTTCTTCTATGCCGGCGCCAGGGCACTGCTGGTCACCCACTGGCAGATCCCTGACGCGCCGACCGTTCATCTGATGGTCGGGCTGTTCCGCGGCATCGCCGAGCGTAACCTTTCAATCGACGAAGCCCTGCAGGCAAGCCAAGTCGCGGTGGCGAGCGAGCGCGCGACCTCGCACCCGCTCAACTGGGCGGCGTTCACCGTCGTCGGCGACGGCTACCGGCAACTCGACATTCCTCGTCCGCTGGCGGGTGCGCCCGCCGCCGCCGGATGAGCGCCGCGGTGAGCCCCCGGTGAACGGCTCGTACCGGCGCACCGCGCGGCTGTCGGCGCCGTCGCAGATGGATCGCGGGGCGGCAGGCGGCGGCGCGTTCGCACGGCGTCTCGGGGCAGCACTGACGGTGATGGTGCTGATTGCCGGTGCGGTCCTCGCCGGCGATCTTGCCGTGCGCATACTGCCGGCGATCGCCACGGCATCATACTGGGCCGAAGACGTCTGCATCGCGCTGATGTCGCCGCCGCAGCCGCAGCACCCCGACATCGTCATTGTCGCGGTGACCGAAGACACGCTCGCCGCCCTGCCCTACCGCTCGCCGCTCGACCGCGACTTCCTCGCCGGTCTGATCGAGCGACTCGAAGACGCCGGCGCGCGCGCCATCGGCCTCGACATTCTTCTCGATCAGCCGACCGAGCCGGAAAAGGACGCACACCTCAGCCGGGTGATCGAGACCGCGCCCATCCCGATCATCGCCGGCTACGCTACCCCCACGGATCTGCTGACCCCACGGCAAGCGGCCTTTCTCGATCGCTACGTTCCCGCGAGCCAGCGCGGGCTGGTCAATCTGATGACCGACGGCAAGCTCGGCACCGTTCGCTGGATCATCACCAACCGCAGCGAGAACGGCATCACCACGCCCGGCTTTGCTGCGGCACTCGCCCGCGCCGTCGGTGTCGAGCCGCCGGCAGAGGCGGTGGCACTCGCCTACCGGGCGCCGCCTGACAAGACGAGCCCGCCGTTCCGCACCTACCCAGCGCACACCCTCGCCCTGCTCCCCAAGGCGTGGTTCGCCGGCAAGGTGGTGTTGATCGGCTCGGACCTGCCGCTCGCCGATCGCCATCGCACACCGTGGGCGGCGCGCGACGGCGTTTCCGCAGGCTCCCACGCCGGGGTCGCCATCCACGCGCAGGCGCTGGCCCAGCTGCTGGACCGGCGCTCGCCGCCAGAGCTTGGGCGGATCAGCACCCTCGCCATCCTTGCCGGCGCGGCGGTGCTGGGCCTGCTGCTCTCCACCATCCACCGCGCGCTGCCGGTGCAGATCGGCACCGCCGCCGGCGGCCTCGCGGCGCTGTGGGTCCTTGGCTTCGGGTTGTTCCGGCTGAGCGCGCTGATGTTGCCGCTGGTGGCGATGAGCCTCTCCTATGCGCTGGCGTGGGCGGCCGGCAATGCCCACTGGCGGGGCACCGCTTGGCGCCAGCGCGAGTTCATCCGCCAGGCGTTCTCGCAGTTCACCGCACCGGCGATCGTCGACCGGCTGATCGCCAACCCGGAACAACTGCGCCTCGGCGGAGAAAAACGCCACATCACCACCTTGTTCACCGATCTCAGCGGCTTTACCGCGTGGTTCGAGCAATCGGACCCCCAGGAGGCGCTAACGGTGCTCAGCCAATACCTTAGCGGCATGGCGCAGATCGCGTTCGAACACGGCGGCACGATCGACAAGATCATCGGCGATGCCCTGCACCTGCTGTTCGGCGCGCCGCTCGACCAGTCGGACCAAGCGACGCGGGCAGTGCGCTGCGCGCTGGCGATGGACGCCTTCGGCCTCGACTTCTGCGCCCGTCAGCAGGCGCAAGGCCAGGGGTTCGGTGCCACCCGCATCGGCGTGCATGCCGGCCCCGCCGTGGTCGGCAATTTCGGAGGCGACCGATTTTTCAACTACACCGCCTACGGCGATACCGTGAATACCGCCGCCCGCCTCGAGAGCGCCAACAAAAGCCTCGGCGGCCGGGTGTGCGTCAGCGGCGCCGTTGTCACCGGCTGCCCGGACCTGGTGTTCCGCCCGGTGGGCGCGCTGCGCCTCGTCGGCAAGGAGCATCCGGTCGACGCGTTCGAGCCGCTGGCTGCCGATTCACCGGCGCTCACCGATCTTGCGAAATATCTTGTCGCCTTTCGCCTGATGAAGGACGATGACCAAGCTGCCCTGGGAGCATTTGAGCAATTGCGGTCCAGTCGTCCTGACGACTGGCTCTATCGGCTACATGCGGGACGACTGCTGCGGGGCGAGCAAGGAACGCTTCTGGTGTTGAAGGACAAGTAACCATGGGGATGGGGATGGCCAGGATCATTGCGACCGCAGCGCTTCTGGTTGTGCTGGGCACGCGCGGCAGCCTCGCCGCCGACCTGGTGGTGATCGAGTCGACAGCACCCGGGCTCGTGCCGGGGCAGATTGTGGGCACCGGCACGCCGATCACATTGGCGTCCGGTACCGGCATCAAGGTGGTGGCCGAGGACGGCCGCGTTCAATCGCTGACCGGCCCCTATTCCGGTGCGCTCACCGCATCGCCCGGCGGCGGCGGTGATGCCAACGTCGTCATCGCCATCGCCCGGCTGTTCAATACCCCGACGGCGGAAACCTCGGCGCTCGGAACCTTCCGCGGCGCAGCGTCACCGGGCGGCGGCTTCCGCGGTCCAGCGCCCGACAACGGTGCGTCGAGCGAGGCGAGTGCCGGAAGCTGGCTCATCGATGTGCGCAGCCCGGCACCGCAGTGCGTACCGACGGCAACCGCGCCGCAACTGTGGCGGATGGATGCGGTGCGCGATGCGACGCTTGTCGTCGAACGCGCTCCTGATGGCAACGGCGCCCTCGTGCGCTTTCCTGCCGGCGAGACGACGGCGGCGTGGCCGGACGGCGTCGCGGTGGAGACCAGCGACTATCTCGTCCGCGAGACCGCGGACGCCTGGGCGAACACCGTCAAACTGCGCGTCATTCCAGCCGGCGCCGCCCGCGACATCGAGCAGGTGGTGTGGATGTCCGACAACGGCTGTGCTTCGCAGGCGAAGGCGCTGCTGACCGCCCTGCGATAGCCTCCAGACGCCGGGGGCGCGGGCCGCTTGGCGCTTGGCGGCGCGCTTCCGGATCTGCCCGGCAGGCATTGTCAGACGAACGAACGGGCTGGCATTTGAGCACGCCCGGCCCCGTCGCCTCTGCAGGCTCTCGATGTCTCTATGGCCTGCCATGGCGTTTCATCGGGCATCAGAAATTTGAGCGCCGCCTCGCGATCCCGGCATTCTGTGGTGAAGGAACAACGGCAGATCATTTATTTATCGCATAGACCATTCGAGACATTTAACTTGAGATTCGTGGGCTATCGTGCCAAAAATATAGTATATGAAGGTCTATTGGGGGGCCTTTTAAGCAAAATGTCGTGATACTGGCGCGCTTCGGGCGCGCCATATGCTTGTCTTTTCTTTGAAGGGAATCGACATGTTCTTGACTGAACCTGGACGTGTTTTGGCGTGCCTGGTTGTTTTGGGGGCTGGCTTGGCGCAGATCGAACACGCGCGGGCACAGACGGTCATTCACACCTTGGAAGAGTTACAGAATATCCGGAACAATCCGGCCGGCGCCTACATTCTCGGCAACGATATTGATGCGGCAAAGACGGCGTCGTGGAACGGCGAAGCTGGCTTTCTGCCGATTGGCACTGAAGCGGACCCGTTTACCGGCGTTTTCAACGGCAATGGTCGCCAGATCCGCAACCTTTACATCAACAGCGCTGCCTCGCGGGTCGGACTGTTCGGCCAGATCGGTGCCGGCGGCGTGGTGCACAACATCGTTCTCATCGCCGGCTCGGTGACCGCCAAAACGACGGCTTACAGTGCGGTCGGCGGGCTTGCAGGCGGCAACGCCGGCACCATTGCCAATGCCTATGCGCGGGTGACCGTGAACGGCGACGCCCTGCTCGACGAAGCGACCGGCGGGCTGGTCGGAGTTAACAATGGCACCATTCGCAAATCCTACGCCGGTGGCATGGCGAGTGGTGCCGACACCGGAGGTCTCGTCGGCGACAACTTCGGCACCGTCGAGACCTCGTTCGCCACAGGTCGGGTAACCGGCGGCACGGGCGGCTACCGCGGCGCGGGTGGCCTCGCCGGCAACAACTACGGCTCGATCGCCGAGTCCTACGCCACCGGGCCGGTGTCCGGCACCTACGGACGCGTCGGGGGCTTCGTCGGCTTCAACGAAAACGGCACGATCAGAGACTGTTACGCCACCGGTGCCGTGCGCGGCCTTGGTATCCTCGGTTCGGCACAGTTCTTCGTCGGCGGACTGGTTGGCGAGAACAACGGAACTCTCGCCGACTCCTACTCAACCGGCAAAGTGACGGGCGCGAGTTCCTACCGGATCGGCGGGCTGATCGGCAACAACGAGTCGACAGTGACGACCAGCTACTGGGACAAGCAAACGAGCGGCCGCTCGACCAGCAGCGGCGGCACCGGCCTGACGACGGCACAGCTCAAGGCGAGCTTGCCCGCCGGCTTCGACGCCGGAACCTGGTCGATCCTTCCCACCGCCAGTTACCCCTTCCTTCTGTAGGGAGCCGGCGCCCGCCTCGCCGAGACCGCCTGGGACCAGCAAGCGACAGGCGGCCGAGCGGCCAGGAAGCGGGCGCAACAGGCTCTCGAAGGGATTGGAACGGCGTTATCAGCCTGGAAGGCCGGCGCGGAAGCGGCCTGCTCGACAAGCCGGGGGCGCTTCGGCACCGCTGCACAAGCCAACGTCAAACGCCGAGGTGGGTTGGCGATAGAGTTGTAATAAAACGGAAAATTATACCCGGGCGCAGGTCGCTTGGTCCGACAATGCCCAGACGCCATCGACGCAAGCTGCGTCGCTGTCGTCGTCGTGCTCTTGTCGATCGATGAACCAAGGAGCCAGGCGCGAAATCTCGCGAAAGCGAAGGCCGCGAGGTTGATTGACCGGATGACTTAAGCATCGTATTATGCGCTTAAGCGCATATGCTGGAAAGCTGAGGTAGATGGAGTAGATGAACGTCTCGCAAGTCCTTTCAGCGCTGTCCGAACCGATCCGGCTCAGCGCCCTCAAGATCATTTGGGACGGCGGTGAGCATTGCGTATGCGAATTGATGGAACGCTTGGACGCAACGCAGTCGAGAATGTCGCGCCACATGAGCGTGCTTAAAGCCGCAGGTCTAGTCGTCGACAGACGCGACGCGCAGTGGGTCCGCTACAGGCGCAGCCCCGATCTTTCCAAGGCGATCGCCCGGATCGTCGACGCGGTCCTCGCGGCGATGGGTGATGAAGGAAAGATCGCCGCATGATCACGGAATTACTCACGGCTCAGGACGGTGATCGCAAAGAAACACCCCTGTGGGTCTGGTCTGTCGGTCTGGCCCTCGCGCTGGTTCTCTGGGTGCTCGTCTATGGTCAGCTCACTACGACTTCCGAGTGGCTGGTCTCGTTTCTCCCCGTTTCGCGAGCAAGTCATCTCGGCGAAGCGCTCGTTTTCTTCTTCTATGACACGCCGAAGGTCATGCTGCTACTGACGCTCGTCGTGTTCGCGATGGGGGTCGTGCGCAGCTATTTTTCCCCGGAAAAGACACGGGCGTTGCTGTCGGGCAGGCGTGAGGGGGTGGGCAATGTCATGGCGGCGGGGCTGGGCATCGTCACGCCTTTCTGCTCCTGCTCGGCAGTGCCCCTGTTCATCGGGTTCGTTTCAGCGGGCGTGCCGCTTGGCGTGACGTTTTCGTTTCTCATCGCCGCGCCGATGGTCAACGAAGTCGCGCTTGGCCTCCTCTTCGGTCTTGTCGGCTGGCAGGTCGCGCTGACCTATCTCGGCTTCGGACTTGGCATCGCCATCATTGCCGGATGGCTGATCGGCCGGGCACATCTCGAGGGCTGGCTTCAGGAGTGGGTCAAGGAAATCCATGCCAGCGGCGGCGTATTGGTCCCTGACCAGGAGCTACGCCTCGTTGACCGGATCACGTTCGGAGTCGAGGCGGTCAAGGACATTGTCAGCAAGGTCTGGATATGGATCGTTGCTGGCATCACCGTCGGCGCGCTGATTCATGGTTATGTCCCGGCCAATCTCCTGGCTGACATTATCGGCGCGGATGCCTGGTGGTCGGTGCCGACCGCGGTCCTCTTCGGCATCCCGATGTACACGAACGCCGCAGGCGTAATTCCGATCGTTGAGGCGTTGCTTGGCAAAGGGGCCGCCCTCGGCACGACGCTCGCCTTCATGATGTCGGTGATCGCGCTATCGCTGCCGGAGATGATCATCCTGCGGAAGGTTCTGACGCTCCGGTTGATCGCCGTCTTCGTCGGCGTCGTCGCTTCCGGCATCCTGGCTGTCGGATTTTTGTTCAACATGCTGTTTTCCTGACATCGAGGAGGCTCCCGATGAAGGACGTGAAGGTACTTGGGCCCGGCTGCAATCGTTGCGCGATGACCGAGGCGATGGTGAAGGATGCAGCCGCGAGGCTCGGACTCACCGTCAAGATCGAAAAGGTGACCGATTATGCCGAGATCGCGAAGTTCGGCATCGCATCGACGCCGGGGATCGTCATCGACGGCAAGGTTGTCCACGCCGGCGGTCTTCCGAAAGTCGACGCTTTGGAAAAATGGCTGCGGGCGTGACGCT
The DNA here is from genome assembly GCA_016712595.1 of Rhodospirillales bacterium. Taxonomy (NCBI): domain Bacteria; kingdom Pseudomonadati; phylum Pseudomonadota; class Alphaproteobacteria; order Rhodospirillales; species Rhodospirillales bacterium. The sequence continues at coordinate 1,662,545 of JADJQT010000001.1, read as the reverse complement.
GTAATTAGTGCCGGACGCGCACACAGGCGCCCGAGCATTTCATCAACGCCACGAAACAGCATTCATATGCGCGCTCCCCCCATGCCGGCGTATCTCGCCCGCAGATCCGGTGGTGAGCGGCACTATGAACTCGAAGCATAATCGGCGAGCCATCTTCGCCCACTACTCGACTCTGAAGACCGCGTGGCAGGCACGGCATTGGGCTGAAATGTCCTCAAGGGCGCTTATTGTCTTTTTCCAGTCGGCGCCGGACGGCTCTGCCGGCACAGACGCAGCGGCATCGGCGAAGTCTACGGCGGCGCGGTGCATGGCCATGCCCATCTCGCGGAACTCGATGGGCATGAACCGGCCGAACCCTTTGCCGCCACCAATCGCCAGCGCGGTTCTCGCGACCTTCGCGGCCCCGGCGAAGTCAGCGGCGGCCAGAGCTGCGATCACGTCGTCGAGCGAGTCCATATGATGACGCATCTCCTCCATGAATGCCGCGCGCACGTCGGGCGGCAGTTCCACCGGCGTGCGCGGATCCTCAGCCGCGGCGGGCATCGCCGTCAGCGCGGCAAGGAGCAAGCCACCCGCAGTGTACGAACGCATCTCTCCCTCCTCCTCATCGCAGGCACGGCCACGACGATAACGCGGGGACTGCCACCAACACGCCGGCAATCGCAGCCATTGCCGAGCCCCGCCCGCGTCAATGCATTTCCGCGTTCAACGATGATCGCCCGCTCTTACGAGCCCCCCAGGAGCGTCATCAAGTCGGAGTCACCAGGTCAGCGTCTGGGTGCCGTCCTTGAACAACAGGCCGCTGGTCATGTCCGGGTTGCCCACCTTTACACCCTCGATCAGATCGCCGTCCTTGACGCCGTAGTGCTTCATGCACATCGGGCAGACGATGACGGTGGCGCCCCTGGTCATCAACTCGGCCAGCATCTTCTGTTGTTCGGCGAACGTGCCGGCGTGCTCCCGGGACGCCAGCAGCACACCCTTATCGTTCAGCCAGACGGTCAGCGGGTGGCCACGTTCCATCATCGCCTTGGCGAACCCCATCGCCATGTCCGCACGATGGTTCTCGTCGCTTGTCAGGTTGACGAAAAGCGAGCCGCCGGCATCAGCTGACACGGGCCCCGTCATCAGAAAAGTAAGCAGCGCGAAGACCGCTAAGATTGTCCGCACCATGGTCCGCTCCCCTACACTGTCCGTTTCAAAATGAACCGCATATGTCCAATCCCTCCATGAACACTTACGGACGCGCCACAACGGTTATGATGATGTCATCGCAGCCTTGGTCATGCTGTAGATGCGCTTGGCCAGACCATATCCGCCGTAGAGGTTGCGAACATCACTCCATCCGCTGTTCAGCAGGATCTGTTGGGCGAGGTAGCTGCGATATCCGCTTCCGCATTGCAGCACGACTGCCCCTTCCCGCGGAATCTCGTCCAGACGCTCGCGCAGTTCGTCGAGGGGAATGTTGATCGCCCCCGGCAAGTGGCCATCTGCGAATTCGCGCCGGGTCCGGACATCAGCGAGGAAGGGCGGCGTCTCGCTCGCCTGCTCGTTCAACAACGTGAGCGGTGAGGCGCCAGGGCTGGCTCCGCGATAGGCATTGGCAGCAACGAAGCCGGCCATCACGGCGACATCTTTGGCGGAGCCAAAGGGGGGCGCGTAGCAGAGATCGAGTCCCTCCAGATCCTCCACCGACATACCGGCATGAATGGCGGTCGCAAGGACGTCGAGCCGCTTGTCGATACCCTCCTGGCCGACGGCTTGCGCGCCGAGCACGCGCCCGTCGCCGGGCGCATAGAGCAGCTTCAACAGCATCGGCTTGGCACCGGGGTAGTAGCTGGCGTGGTTCGGGCCGACGACGTAAGCGACCGCGACATCGATCCCGGCTCGTCTCGCCATCTTTTCGCCAAGCCCGGTTCCACCGGCGACGAGCCCACCGACGCGAACGATGGCGGTGCCAAGCACGCCGCGCATGCGTAGACGCCGGGGGTCATCCTGTGCGGCGCCGGCAAGATCCATGGCGGCATTCTGACCGGCGATGCGCCCCTGCTTATTGGCGGGACCGGCCAGCGGAATGTTCACTGCATCGTTCGTCGGCAAGAACACGGCTTCACAGTTGTCGCCAGCGGCAAAAATGAGCGGATCGGACGTCCGCTGGCGCGCATCGACGGCGATCGCGCCGGTCTTGCCGAGTCGCAGCCCCGCTGACTTCGCCAGTTCAACGTTGGGGCGAACGCCAGTGCCGATGATCGCGATGTCGAACGTCACCTCATGACCGCTCTTCAGCGTCGCCTTCGAACGGTTGCCAGCGGCGTTGATAAAGGCCACGCCATCATTGAGGATGACACCAACCCCCGCTTCGCGCAGCTCCAGCTCGATCGGATAGGCCATCTCCTTGTCGAGCGGCCCCATGAGCTGGTCCTGTGCTTCCACGACGGTCACCCGAAAGCCCCGCCGCATGAGCTGCTCGGCACATTCGAGTCCGATGTACCCGCCGCCAATGACGAGCGCCTGGAGGCCGGCGTCCTTCACGTTCAAGAACGCCCCATCCTTTCCCTCACGCGGTAGCAGCTGCGAGAGGCGCAGCATGATCGCGTCCACGTCGGGCACCGTCCGGCAGTAGAACATGTTGGGGCCATCGAGACCCTTGATGGGCGGCACGATCGGAACCGTGCCGGTGGCGAGGATCAGACGATCGTAAGTGAGCGTGGCCGGGCCGGTCTCAGGGTCGATGTAGGCCACGGTGCGCTCGCTGGCGCGGATCGCCTCGATGGCAGTGTTCAACCGCACGTCCACGTTGAAGTACCCGGTGAAGCGCTCGGGGTTGCTGACAAACAAGGCGTCGCGCGACGCGATCTCTCCGCCCACGCGGTAGGGTAATCCGCAGTTGGCGTAGCTCATGTACGGTCCACGATCGAACATGACGATTTCGACGGACTCGTTTGTCCGTCGCGCTTTCGCTGCGGCTGACGCGCCCGCTGCAACACCGCCGACGATGATGATGCGGCTGGTCATCGGATTGCCTCTTCTTGTCCTTGGGCTTCGAGGGGATCGCCACCCTCGGCGGCTTCGTATACGAGGAACCGACGGTTCTTGCCCGCATGCGGCGTAATGGTCCGAAAGTTTTGACTGGTAACGGCAATCTTCATTCTCGCTAACCTCGCACTTCACGGGACTCTGTGCTTCGATGGGTGCCCCAGCCGCAGCCGGCAAACAGACCGAATTGCGGCTTACGGTCGCCGATGCTGGCGACCTTGCGGCCGGGCTTCCCTTCCTGATCAGGCCCTTCAAAATCCCGGCTTGAGCACCTTTTAGCCCCGATATCGCAAACAGGCATTCAAACCGGCCTGTCGGCTCCCGAAGCCGGGAGGTTCGAGTATAGCGATCCTTGCGAGCCCTCAATCAGTCCCGTCAGGCGCGAAGGCGATATTCGCTGATCGTCTCGTCGACACGGTCGCGCAAGACCTTGAGAAACTGAGTGATATTCTCGAAAGGCTCGTGATCGATACCGTAAGCCGCCAGCAGGCCCTCTTTGGCGTCGCGATAGCGGCGCTCCGGCTCCCCCACTGTCGCCCTCATCAAGTTCGAGAGTTCGCTTTCCTCGGTGAACAGCGTCTTGAGCGGGGCGTAGTCTGGCGGTAATGCCCTGAGCTGCTCGGCGAGATCGAACAACGCCTTCTGGCTCTTCTCGATGCGCGGATCGTCCGGACGGGCGAGGACGTGTTCCGCCCGCCCTTCGGCAGCGGTCTCGATCTCTTCGATCAAGGCTGTCTTCCAAGCTTCGAATTCCATCGCCTTCCTCCTCTTCCTTAGTTTCACCGGAGAGCGTCCGACGCGAGGGCCACGGCCTTCGCGCCCCGGCGCCCCGCGACACTCGGACGCCTTCTCGAGGCAAAACAGGCAAATAATATACCTGATTAAAAATAGGTATACTAAATGCCCGTTATTGGCAAGAGGCGAGTTTATGCCCTTGCAGCTGTACACTTTTTCAACTCCACGGGAGGTTGTCAGACCAATCCAGCTTGAGTCAGGCGTGGATGATCGGTGGCTTCGGCGAACGCAAAATTCCTTCCGTAGAATTCTCGATCGAGAGTCGGCCACGATACGCGCACCCCCTCCCCAGCAGAGCATCCTGCTGTTCAAAGAGCCGCCACAATTTCTTAACAGCGATATTGGCTACCATAGAGAGAGAGCGTGGGGTTGCGTGGCTTGCCCCGGACAGCCGCGCGGCGATGGCTTCCGCCTCCCCCGGCGTGCTCAGGTCAAGTCGGCGCACTTTGGCCAGCACCTCCGCGGCCGATAGCATTTGCGGCGTCCGCACAGCCTCCTCGATAAGGGCGAGCAGTTCCCGCTGGAGGGAGCGATGATGCCGCGCCGCACATGCTTTCAGCCACTGGATCACATCGTCCGGCGCGTTTTTGATCGACAGATCTACCGGCTTACCGCTGGTAGCAAACCGGCTCCATTTCAGAGCCACAACACTGCGCGTGATCGTGGCCGAGACGAGGCTGGCGTTGTTGTAAACGAAGTTATCAGACCAATCCGGCTTGAGGCGGGTTGGTGGGACTATGCCCCGTCGGGTGCGCTCGGAGTCAGTTACAACTTCTGATGCTACCTTAGGTTGCTCAAAATATATACGGGATTCCTACATGAAACGGGCTCGTTCCGGCTCGTTTCTTTATGCACGCGACGTCATGTTGCTCGGTAACGGATGGGAAACTTCAAATGCTCGATGCCTTCGCCCTGATTGCGGTCGTTGCGGCCTTCGCGGGCGCCGCCGCGTATGCGTTTGTCTGTGAGCGGCTGTGATTATCCGATGCTGATCGATTATGTGCTGGGCGGCGGCGTGGCATTGGCCATTCTCGTCTACCTCGTCTTCGCCCTTGTCCGGCCCGAACGGTTCTGAGGGAGCGTCCCATGACCCTCGTCGGGTGGGTGCAGATCGCCCTTTACGTCGCCCTCATCCTCGCTCTCACCCGGCCTTTGGGCGGCTATATCACCCTGGTTGTGTCTGGTAGGCGACCCCCGCTTTCGTGGGTGCTCGCGCCGATCGAGCGCGTGCTCTATCGCGCCGCCGGCGTCCAGCCTTCGACGGAACAGCACTGGCTCACCTACGCGCTCGCCATGCTGATGTTCAACCTCGCGGGCGTCGTGGTGCTGTACGCGCTGCAGCGCCTGCAGGCGGACCTGCCGCTGAACCCGCAGGCGATGGCAGCGGTGCCCCCCGACCTTGCGCTGAACACCGCGATCAGCTTCGTGACCAACACCAACTGGCAGAACTACAGCGGTGAGGCGACGATGAGTTATCTGGTGCAGATGGCCGGGCTCACCGTGCAGAACTTTCTGTCCGCCGCCACCGGCATCGCGCTCGCCATCGCACTGGTCCGTGGTTTTGCCCACCAGTCGGCGACGACCATCGGCAACTTCTGGGTCGATCTCACCCGCATCACCCTTTACCTGCTGCTGCCGCTGTCGATCGTCATCGCCCTGGTTCTCGTCTCTCAGGGCGTACCGCAAAACCTCGACGCCTTTGCACAGGCGACGACGCTGGAGGGAACGCGGCAAGTCATCGCTCAGGGTCCGGTCGCGAGCCAGGTCGCCATCAAGATGCTCGGCACCAACGGCGGCGGATTCTTCAATGCCAACGCGGCCCACCCTTACGAGAACCCGACGGCACTGTCCAACCTCGTCCAGATGCTGGCGATCCTCGCCATCGGCGCCGCCCTGACCAACGTCTTCGGCCGCATGGTAGGCAATGAGCGGCAGGGGTGGGCGATCCTCGGCGCGATGCTGATCCTGTTCGCGGCCGGCGTCGCCATCACCTATTGGGCCGAGGCGCAGACCAGCCCGGCGCTGGCGGCACTCGGTGTCGATGCCTCTGCCGGAAACATGGAAGGCAAGGAGGTGCGCTTCGGCATCGCCCTGTCGGCGCTGTTTGCGACGATCACCACCGCGGCATCGTGCGGCGCCGTCAACGCCATGCACGACAGCTTCATGCCGCTGGGCGGGATGATCCCGCTGATCAACATGCAACTCGGCGAGGTGATCGTGGGCGGCGTCGGCGCCGGGCTCTACGGCATGCTGCTGTTCGCCGTCCTTACCGTGTTCATCGCCGGGCTGATGGTCGGCCGCACGCCCGAGTACCTCGGCAAGAAGATCGAGACACGCGAGGTAAAGATGGCGATGCTTGCAATCCTCTGCCTGCCACTGATGATGCTGGTGCTGACCGCCGTCGCCGTGGTGCTGCCGGCGGGCACCGCGAGCATCCTGAACGCCGGCCCTCATGGATTCAGCGAGGTGCTCTACGCGTTCACGTCGGCCGCCGCCAACAACGGCAGTGCCTTCGCCGCGCTCAGCGGAAACACCACGTTCTACAATCTTGCGCTGGCGTTGGCGATGTTCGTCGGCCGTTTCCTCGTGATCATTCCGATGCTGGCAATCGCCGGCGCCCTCGCAGCCAAGAGAACCCTGCATGCGTCACAAGGCACCTTTCCGACGGATGGCCCGCTGTTCGTCGGTCTGCTGATCGGCGTCGTGCTGATCGTCGGCGGCCTGACCTTCTTCCCCGCTCTCGCCCTCGGTCCCGTCGCCGAGCATCTCGCGATGCTGGCCGGGCTGACGTTTTGAAGAGGGCACGATCATGACAAAGATCGTCGCGGACCACCGTGACACCGGCGCGTTCGATCCGGACATCGCGACAAGCCGCAGCGCTCGGAGCAGTGCCTCAATCTTCGATCGCGCCATCCTTTCCGGCGCGCTGGTCGAGTCGATCCGCAAGCTGCATCCGCGAACGCTTGCCCGCAACCCGGTGATGTTCGTCGTCGCCGTCGTCGCGACCTTCTCCACGCTTGTCTTCGTCCGCGATATGGCATCCGGCGCTGGAGATCTCGGATTTTCGGCACAGGTCATCGCCTGGCTGTGGATCACCGTGCTGTTCGCCAACTTCGCGGAGGCCGTCGCCGAGGGACGCGGCAAGGCGCAGGCGGCAAGCCTGCGCAAGACCCGCACCGAGACGTCCGCCAAGGTGCTGAACGATCCCCAATCCGGGACCTGGCGGCAGGTTTCGGCCCTTGACCTCAGGCCCGGCGATATCGTTTTCGTCGAAACCGGCGACCTGATCCCCGGTGACGGCGAGGTGATCGAGGGTGTGGCCAGCGTCAACGAGGCGGCGATCACCGGTGAATCGGCGCCGGTGATCCGCGAGAGTGGCGGTGACCGTTCGGCGGTGACCGGCGGCACGCAGGTGATCTCCGATTCGATCAAGGTGCGGATCACCGCGGCACCCGGCTCGACCTTTCTCGACCGCATGATCGCGCTGGTCGAAGGGGCCGAGCGGCAGAAAACGCCGAACGAGATCGCGCTCAACATCCTGCTCGCCGGCATGACCATTCTTTTCGTGCTCGCCGTCGTCACCATCCCCAGCTTTGCGGCGTACTCCGGGGGAGCGGTGCCGATGATTGCGCTGGTCGCGCTGTTCGTGACGCTGATCCCGACGACCATTGGCGCACTGCTGTCGGCGATCGGCATCGCCGGAATGGACCGGCTGGTCCGCTTCAATGTTCTCGCCATGTCCGGGCGCGCGGTCGAAGCGGCCGGCGACGTCGACACGCTGCTCCTCGATAAGACCGGCACGATCACGCTGGGCAATCGCCAGGCGACCGAGTTCATCGCTCTGCCGGGGGTGAGCGAGCGGGATCTGGCGGACGCCGCCCAGCTCTCCTCGCTCGCCGACGAAACCCCGGAAGGACGCTCGATCGTCGTGCTGGCGAAGGAAAAATACGGCTTCCGCGGCCGTGAGATGGCACCGCTGCACGCCAACCTCGTGCCCTTTACCGCGCAGACACGGATGAGCGGAATCGACGTCGACGGACAGCAGATCCGCAAGGGCGCCGCCGACGCGGTCGTCAATCACGTGCGCCTGGTCAGGGGCAATCCCAACATGCCGACGCCGCGCGCGCTGCAGGACCTCGTCGAACGCGTGGCCAAGGCCGGCGGCACGCCACTCGCAGTCGCCCGCAACGGCCAGCTCCTGGGAGTGATCCACCTCAAGGACATCGTCAAGGGCGGCATCCGCGAGCGCTTTGGCGAACTGCGCCGAATGGGCATCCGCACGGTGATGATCACTGGCGACAATCCGCTGACCGCCGCTGCCATCGCCGCCGAGGCCGGCGTCGATGACTTCCTCGCCGAGGCGACGCCGGAAGCGAAGCTCAAGCTGATCCGCGACGAGCAGGCGAAGGGCAAGCTGGTGGCGATGTGCGGCGACGGCACCAATGATGCGCCGGCTTTGGCCCAGGCGGACGTCGGCGTCGCCATGAACACCGGTACGATGGCCGCGCGCGAGGCCGGCAACATGGTCGATCTCGACAGTGATCCGACCAAGCTCATCGAGATCGTCGCCATCGGCAAGCAACTGCTGATGACCCGCGGCGCGCTGACGACGTTCTCGATCGCCAACGACGTCGCCAAGTACTTCGCGATCATCCCGGCGATGTTCCTCGCTGTCTATCCGCAGCTTCAGGCGCTCAACGTGATGGGCCTCGCGACACCGCAGAGCGCCATCTTATCGGCGATCATCTTCAATGCGCTGATCATCATCGCCCTGATCCCGCTGGCGTTGCGCGGCGTGTCGTATCGTCCGAGCGGGGCGGCGGCCCTGCTGCGCCGCAACCTCCTGGTCTACGGCCTTGGCGGAGTGGTCGTGCCGTTTGTCGGCATCAAGCTGATCGACCTCGCCATTTCCTCCCTCGGCCTTGCCTGAAAGATTGCGCTCATGCCGATCCTGAATCAGCTTCGCCCGGCGTTCGTGCTGATCGCCCTGTTCACCGTGCTCACCGGCATCGCCTACCCCTTCGCCGTGACCGGCATTGCCCAGCTGATCTTTCCCGACGCGGCGAACGGCAGCCTGATCACTCGTGCCGACGGCAGCATCATCGGATCGAGCCTGATCGGCCAGACCTTCTCCTCCGAGCGCTACTTTCACGGCCGTCCCTCCGCCGCCGGCAGCGACGGCTATGATGCCACCGCCTCCGGTGGCTCGAATCTCGGGCCGACCAGCAAGGCATTGATCGCGCGCGTGCAGGCCAACATCGGAGCACTGCACGTGCGGAGCGATACGCCGGTACCGGCCGATATCATCACCGCGTCGGGCAGCGGGCTCGATCCGCATATCACCCCCGCGGCTGCCGAGCTGCAGGTGGCGCGCATCGCCAAGGCGCGCAAGCTTCCGGTCGCGCGCGTCCGCGAGCTCGTCGAGGCGCACACCAGCGGCCGGTTACTCGGCCTCATCGGCGAGCCGAGGGTGAACGTTCTGGAACTCAATCTCGCGCTCGACGGGCTGACATCGTAAACTGTCTACGGAGTCGCTAGGCGAGGCAGGCGTCGCTCGAGCCGGCAATGGCCAATTCGGATACCAGAAGCGACCAGCGTCCGTCACCGGAGGAGCTGCTTAAAACAGCGCAACGGGAGAATCGCGGCCGTTTGAAGATCTTTCTCGGCGCGGCACCCGGCGTCGGCAAGACCTTTGAAATGCTGCTGACCGCTCAGGCGCGCCGCCGTGAAGGCGTCGATGTCGTCGTCGGCGTTGTCGAGACCCATGGTCGGATCGAAACCGACCAGTTGTTGAATGGACTCGCGATTATCCCCCGCCGACAGGTCGAATATCGCGGCCTGATCCTCGATGAGATGGATTTGGATGCCATTCTGGCACGACGACCCAAGCTGGTTCTCGTCGACGAGCTGGCGCACACCAACGTTGCGGGCTCCCGGCATCCGAAACGGTATCTCGACGCGGAAGAACTGCTTGCCGCGGGTATCGATGTGTTCACGACGCTCAATATCCAGCATGTCGAGAGCCTGAACGACGTCGTTGCCCGCATCACCCGGATTCGCGTGCGCGAAACCGTCCCAGACGGCGTTCTCGACGCCGCCGACGACATCGAAGTCGTCGACATCGCGCCTGACGATCTGATCCAGCGCGTCAAGGAGGGAAAGGTCTACGTCCCGAAAACCGCACAGCGGGCCCTCGATCATTACTTCGCGCCGGGGAACCTGACCGCCCTGCGCGAACTGGCCCTCAGGCGCACCGCTCAGCGCGTCGACGAGCAGCTTCTCTCGCACATGCGTCGCCACGCGATCCGCGGCCCCTGGGCGGCGGGCGAACGGGTGGTGGTCTGCCTGAACGAGAGCGAAGGGTGCGCCGCCCTCATCCGCCAGACAAAGCGCATGGCCGACCGGCTGCACGCGCCGTGGACCGCCCTTTATGTGGCAACCAGCCGGACGCAACGATTGACCGATGCCGAGCGCGACCGAATTGCCGATTGGCAGCGGCTTGCCGAACGACTTGGCGGCGAGGCGCAGACCGTTCCCGGCCTGGACGTCGTCGAGGAAATCCTGAGGTTCGCTGGCGACAACAATGTCACGCAGATCATTGTTGGCAAGTCGAACCGGTCACGCTGGTTCGAAATGGTGCACGGCTCCGTCGTCCACGACCTGGTCCGCAGGGCCGGCGGCATCGGCGTCCATGTCAGCAGCGGCGACAAGGATGATCACCGTGACGCCACCGCCGCCAAGACGGTTCGCGCCAAGCAGGTATCGAGAGCGCCGGCAATCTTCGCCTACGTAGCAACCTGTGCCACGGTGGGTGTCGCGCTTGCGATCGGGTTGTTGCTCCAGCCTTTTCTCGGTATCGAAAACGTCGACCTGATTTTTCTCCTTGCCGTCGTCTTCGTCGCCGGACGTTACGGCTTGTGGCCGTCAATCGTGGCCTCCGTTGTCAGTGTGCTGGCTTACAATTTCTTTTTCTTGCCGCCACTTCACACGTTTACGATTACCAATCCGGCGCACGTCCTGGCGCTCGTATTCTTCCTCGCGGCGGCGCTGGTGGCCAGTCATCTCGCCGGACGGGTCCGCGATCAGGCCCATTCCACGCGTCTGCGCGCCCGCACCTCGGAAGCGCTCTTTGCGTTCAGCCGCAAGCTCGCCGGCGTCGCGACGCTGGACGACCTTTTGTGGGCTGCCGCATTCCAGATCGCCTCGATGCTCAAACTGAACGTGGTTATCCTGGTTCACGAGGATAACCAGCTCGTCGTGCACGTCGGCTACCCGCCGGAGGACCAAATGGACGGGGCCGACCTTGCGGCGGCGCATTGGACATGGAAGCATAACCGCCCGGCCGGCCGGGGAGCCGAAACGCTGCCTGGTGGCAAACGGCTTTTCATCCCGATCCGCACCAGCCGCGGTCCGGTTGGCGTGATCGGTCTCGACCGCGAACAGCCTGGCCCGCTGCTTACGCCGGATGAACGGCGCCTTCTCGACGCCCTGCTCGACCAGACGGCGGTTGCGATCGAGCGCGTCCGGCTGGCGAAGGAAATCGACGAAGCGCGGTTATTGACGGAAACAGAACGGCTGCGCTCGGCGCTGCTAATGTCGATTTCCCACGACCTCTCGACACCGCTTGCATCCATTCTCGGCGCGGCGACATCACTGCAAAGCTACGATACGCTCTATGATGCCGAGACCCGCCGGGAGCTAATCGCAACCTTACTCGACGAGGGGGAGCGGCTGCACCGTTTCGTTCGCAATCTTCTCGACATGACGCGTCTCGAGTCTGGCGTGATCGAATTGAACCGGGAGATCGTCGACGTCGGCGAGGCGATCGGCGCGGCATTGGAGCGGTGTGGCCGCATGCTGATCCAGCACCGCATCGAGCTCGATATAGAGCCCGACCTGCCGATGCTGAGTCTCGACGCCGTGCTGCTGGACCAGGTCATCGTCAACCTTCTCGACAACGCCTCGAAGTATACGCCCGCCGGTTCGACCGTTACCCTGCAGGCAAGGCGGCAGGCCGGCGGGATCGTTCTGCATGTGCGTGATGAAGGCCCGGGAATGCCGGAGGACGAACTGGAGCGGGTCTTCACCAAGTTCCACCGCCTGGAGGGCAGCGATCGCAAGCAGCCGGGGACAGGACTCGGCCTCGCGGTGTGCCGGGGCTTTGTTGAAGCGATGGGGGGCACGATCGTCGCCGACAATCGCTCCGACCGGTCCGGAGCGGTGTTCACCCTCACCTTTCCGGAACCGCAGGCTGGGGATCATCTTGCAGACGACGAGGCGGCGTGACCGGAAACGGCCCGCTCATTCTGGTGATCGACGATGAGCCGCCGATCCGTCGCCTGCTGCGCAACAGCCTGCTGGTACAGCGCTACCGTTTTGCCGAGGCGGCTACGGCCGCAGAAGGTGTTCGACGCGTGCGTGCCGACCGGCCGGATGCGGTGATCCTCGACCTAGGCTTGCCCGATCAGGACGGGATCAGCGTCATCCGCACTCTGCGCAGCTTCTCGAAGGTACCGATCATCATCCTCTCTAGCCGCGGCGACGAGCGCGGCAAGGTCGAGGCCCTCGATCTCGGCGCCGACGATTACGTCACCAAGCCGTTCGGCATGGGCGAACTGGTCGCACGCATTCGTGCCGCCTTACGTCACAGCGTGCAGGACGAGGGCGCCGAGCCGGTTTTCCGCAGCGGTGAGCTGGAAGTCGACCTCGTGCACCGTCTCGTCACCGTCGGTGGCGAAGAAGCGAAACTATCGCCCAAGGAATACGACATTCTGCGACTGCTGGTGATTCACGCCGGCAAGGTTCTAACCCATCGGATGATCATCAACGAGGTGTGGCGGACGGGCGGCGATGTTCAATACCTGCGCATCTACATCCGCCAGCTCCGCCAGAAACTGGAAAAGAACCCCGAACGCCCGGCGCACATCGTCACTGAAACCGGCGTCGGCTATCGCCTGCGCCTGCCGGACTGATGCGATAAGTGCAAGACTGAAATGACCGCAATCGAGATAGGGACCCTGTCAGAGTAATCAGCGGGAGCTCGCTTGAACGCATTCAGTTCCGCAAACTACGCGGCGAGTTGGCACCAATCTGAACTTGCTTCGGAAAAGCGGGCAGTTGTCTTGAGGATAAAGGCGAAAGCGAAGGCGAGGACGGAGCAACGAGGGTTTACGAGGGAGTTTGAGGACATCGATGGCTTCTTCAATCTCGTGAGGCGCCACTCCGCCCTTGACTATCTCAGCCCCGCCCAACCGAGCAGACGGCGTGACGCTGAGCAAATGCCTCTCCAATTAAGCGGCGCAAATCCACGCCACTGATGACGCCGCCTCGTGGACGGCACAGACCAGCGGCAAGCACGAGCAGGTCATCAACGGTCGGCCTGTGATCCACTCGCTCCGCCGCCAGCCGATGGCGCTGCTCAATCTCGCTATCGCGATCAGCTGTTTTCTTGATCATGTGCATCCTGGCACTCCAGATGCCGTAAGGGGGCTATTCACCCCATCACTTCACGTCGTTGCAGCGTCGGGATGACGCGCACTTGTCGGACCCTCGACACACAAAATAGGCGACATACATCGTGGCATGGTCGGCATACATCGCGGCAGAACCCAAAGCATCGCACCGATCATCCAAAACACGCTTTTAATTTCAATACCTTTGCTCTGATCCGGAGTTTTTGCATCCCCTCTTGGCACATCGTTATGCATTGAAGTTCATATCGCCTAGCGGCGATGCCGTCGTCGAGCAACGCCGTCCAACGCGGATTGCCCGATCCGTCTTCCGAGGCAGGGGAGCAAGAAAGGCTATGGAATCGGTAAGAGCGCCCTGGATCCGCCCTGGGGCGGTAGTGCACGATCCGCAGGTCAACATCGATGATCTTCTCGCCGACTTTGCGTTCGCCCTGCGCGATCGCGGCTTTCGCGTCTCCGGATTCGTGCAGATGAACAACCGGCAGCCCTGCGCGCTTGGCAGCGGGCGCAGCAAGCGGATCAATCTTCTCGACCTGGACACCGGCCAGACCATCGCGATCGAGCGCGATCCCTCGGCCGCCAACGACCATGCGATCGACCCCGCCGTGTTCTTGGCTTGCGAATGCAAGCGTTATAATCTCTACTATAAAAACTATCATAAACCCCAGAAATAGTAGAGAATACTTTCAGTTTTACTTATAACCGTCTGATTATATTTTTACATCGAGACGATGATTATCGTAGACCATATGCTGAGACGACGACTTCGATTGCTTACTGATCAACGGGATACGAGCTCGGTGCTTCGCATCGCCATCGCCACCCGCGACAACGAGGTTGCCGACGAGCCAATCGGCCGGGCGCCGGTGTATGCCGTCTACGACGTCGGCAGGGCGCCAGTTGCCTCGCCGAGCTGATCGAGTTCACGGCGATGCCGCGCAAATGCGCCGCCGATAACGACAATCCGGACGACTGCGACGATCGTTTTGAGGCGCGTATCGGCGCCCTCAGCGGCTGCCAAATGATTTTCGCCCGCGAGCTCGGCGACATCGCCGTTGCCGCGGCGATGAAGGCGCGCATCCACCCGATCGAGCTCGTGCGGGAGGAAGCGATCAGCGCCCTGATCAGCCGCTGCCAGACGATGATGGCAACCAACCCACCGCCATGGCTGCGCCATGTCATCGGACTTGAGGGTGGCTCGTCAGCCCACCCAACGCCCGCCGGACCGAATGGTACGGAATCGGCCGATGACGTACGCCAGCGTGCACTCTGTCATCGACGCTCGGCGCCGCGGTTGCCGGCTGATGGCGAGAGCGGCTGGCCGATCGCCGTTCTGGCATCACCGCAAGGCCGAACCGCATGAAAACACAGGCTTTTCGCGACGCAGCGCCCAACCGTGCCACCGGTTTCATCCGATGATCAATGTGGCCCGACGATTGCTACTGCAGCGGCAAGCCAAATTTTCAACAAGTAGGTTTCAACATGAACAACACAGAGTCTGGTAACGTTCCGCTCATTGCCGAATATGCGCGGTGTAAGGTCTGCGTCATTCGTCTTGATCAAATCTGCTATAAGCGGGCGTGGTGGTTCCGGTCATTTCGCGAAGTTCTCGTGACTGGCGTCCGTATGTTTGCGCTGATCTATCGGGTTCCGCGCGACGCCTATGTCTCCCGTTCGCCTATGTGCCATGGCTGCATGCGCTTCTGCAAGAACGTGGTCAAGAGACACTCGCCTCTCTTCAACTATTTCGACGCGTATCTCAATCCGTTCTTCAACCGGGTACGCGATTCCCTGCTCACCGCCGAGGAACTGGCCTGGGCGCGGGGACTGGCGGAGCGCGCCGCCGACCGAGACTTCGTCGAACGTTGATCAAGGTTGGCAGGGTGGGCACGCACGGGCTCGCCGCCGACGCTACGGGAGAGTGACGATGAAACCGGACGAGATCCTCGCCCTGCAGGACGAGCCGGCCTGCGATCACAACCGCAAGAGCAAGTCCGGTTGCGCGCGACCGAAGCCGGGCGCGACGCAAGGGGGCTGCTGCCTTGACGGTGCGCGCAACGCGCTGGTGCCGATCACCGATGTCGCGCACATCGTCCATGGGCCGATCGGCTGCGCCGGCAGCTCATGGGACGCCCGCGGCTCGCGCTCCTCGGGACCGATGGTCTATCGCGTCGGCCTGACGACGGACCTTTCGGACATGGACGTGATCATGGGCGGCGGCGAAGAGCGGTTGTTGGGCGCGGTCGCCCATGTCGTCCGGCGCTACGCACCCGCGGCGGTGTTCCTCTACAACACCTGCGTGACCACGATGTCGGGAGAAGACCTGGAGAAGATCGCGCGCACCGCCGCCCGGTAATGCTCGATCCCGGTCGTGCCCGTCGACTGCGCCGGCTTTTACGGCAACAAGAATCTTGGCAATCGCGTCGCCGGCGATGCCCGCTTCCGCGACCTGCAGGGCATGCACCGGACCGAGGCCAGCATGTGCTCGAAGGCGATGCTGAGTGTCGCCCGTGGCATCAGGGAACGGTGGGGCACGCCGTTCTTCGAAGGCAGCTTCTACGGCCTCGCGGATACCTCGCAGGCGCTGCGCGATTTTGCCAGCGTGCTGGGCGATCCCGATCTCACGGCGCGCACCGAAACCCTGATCGCCCGCGAGGAAGCGGCAACCGAGGCGGCCCTCGCTCCTTACCGGCGGCGTCTTGCCGGCAAGCGCCTGCTGACCTTCTCCGGCGGCTTCAAATCGTGGTCGGTGATCTCGGCGATGCAGGACGTGGGGATGAGCGTTGTCGCTACCGGCACCGAGAAATCGACGGAAGAGGACAAGGCGCGGATCTACGCGCTGATGGGACCGGACGCCCGTTTGATCGACGATAATGACCAGACGGCGCTGCTGCAGGCGTTCGAACGCTATGATGCCGACATCCTCGCCGCCGGCGACCGCTACATCTACCCGGCGCTGAAGGCGCGGGTGCCGTTCCTCGATCTCGATCACGTTCGCGACATCGGCTACGCCGGCTATGCCGGTATCGTGGAGTTCGCCCGGCAGGTTGTCGTTTCGGTCGAGAGCCCGGTATGGGCAAAGATGCGTGCCCGGCCCCGCTGGGCGGCCGGCGGCAAACCATCCGTCAGCGCCGCGATCGGCGCCGGGGCGTAAGCGATGGCCGAGATCACGCTGTCTGCCAAACCGCTTGCCGTCAGCCCGCTGAAGGTGAGCCCGGCGATGGGCGCGTCGCTCGCCTTTCTCGGGCTCGACCGGGCGATGCCGCTGGAGCATGGCGCCCGCGGCTGTACCGCTCTCTCCAAGCTGTTCTTCATGCGTCACTTCCGCGAGCCGATCGCCCTGCAGACGACGGCGATGGAGCTGCTGACCGTGGTGCTCGGCGCAGACGACAACGTCGTCGAGTATCTGCTCAGGTGGTTGGCGATTTTTGGGTTGCGGGGTCGGGCTGGATGTGAGTCAAGGTATGGATGACTCTGCCGTTCCGATACCGCTTGAGCGACGATGAGAAGGACGCGCTGCTTTCCGAGCAGGCAGCGCTGATCGAACGTCAGGCGGCGCGGATTACGGAACTCGAGGCGCTGCTGGCGCGACCGAAGAAGACGTCACGGAACAGCCACACGCCGCCGTCGCAGGACCGCAAGCCGGGCGGAAGCGGGGACAAGAAGCATGGCGAGCGGCGCAAGCTGCGGCCCTCGCGTCCGGGCTCGGCGCGGTCGCTGAGCGAGGTGCCGGACGAGACGATCAAAGCGGCTGGCCACCACGTGTCCGCATTGTGCCGCCGACGTTTCGGGCCAGAGGCAGATCTGCCGCCATCGCTACGATCACATCGACATCCCGCCAATCGCACCGGTGGTGACCCGTGTTGAGCTGTTCGGCGGGCGCTGTGCTGCCTGCGGCCGCCGTTTCCGCGCCGCCCCGCCGGACGGCATGCCGCTGGGAACACCCTTTGGGCGTCAATCCAGGCGCTGCTTTTGTATCTGCACCACAGCCATCATGTCGGTTTCCGAGAGCGGCTGGCGCGGATGATGGCGGAGCTGTTCGGGCTGGTGATCTCCGAGGGTGCCATCGCCAACGCCTTCCGCCGCGCTGAAACAGCGATGACGGCGGCGTGCGCCGCGATCAAGGAAGGCTGCTGGCCGCCCGGGTGATCGCCTCGGACGAGACCACCGCCCGCATCGACGGCGCCACCCACTGGCATTGGGTGTTCGTCACCACCAAGGCGGTGCTGCACCAGATCGCACCCCGCCGGGCGAAAGCGGTCGCCGAAGAGGTGCTGGGCGAGCACCGGCCGGCGGTCTGGGTGTCCGACCGCTACGCCGGCCAGCAGGATCTGGCGCCCGCGCATCAGGTCTGTCTCGCCCACCTCCTGCGTGACGTCCAGTATGCCATCGACTGCGGCGATACCGTCTTCGCGCCCCGGCTGCGCGATCTGCTGCGCTGGGCGATCCGCATCGGCCGACGGCGAGATGTGCCCTGCGGCCGGCGACCCTCGCCACCTATCACGACCGCGCCGAACGCCGCCTCGATGCGCTCGTGGCCACACCCGCGGCGCATCCCGCCGGCCGCGAGCTGCAAACCGCAGTCAAGGCGTGGCGGACGACGTTCTTCGTCTTCCTCGAAGACCCAGACGTGCCAGCCACCAACAACGCCTGCGAGCGAGAAATCCGTCCGTCCGTCGTGTTCCGCAAGGTCACCGGCGGCTTTCGCTCCGAATGGGGCGCACACATCCACGCCGGATACCGATCCGTCACCAGCACCGCAGGGCTCCACGGCCAAACCGCCCGGCAAGCCATCGCCCAACTCCTCGCCGGCACCTTCCAGACCACGCCCGCAGCTTTATAGCCAGGGGGGTGAGCAGATACGCGCCGCAGGCGTCATGAATAAGACGGGTTAGCCGTTTTCCGAATAGGCTCCGACGGCTCGCTGCACAGGCTTGGCGGCTGAGCTCGCCTTCTGGAAAAAACCGTTCAGAGTTCGCGAGAATGGGATTTCGATATACTTGAAAGCCAATCCAGACAATACAATAACAATGCCAATATAAAAAATAGTGATAAAATCGCCATACCATTCATTGGGTAGAACAATCACGTTTCCTGTCTCAGAAATGCCTTTAATTGGCAGCGATGAGGCCGGGCGCAAGATATCTAGCGAGAAGACTTTTGCGATAATTTGTGCGGGCCTGTCGATGACGTTGATCGCGACGAAGAGGTGAATGATATAGATACAAAAGGAGTAATGGCCGAGTCGCTGCAAAAATGCGCTACCGAGAATGCGAGAGAGAGCGCCACGCTCAATTGCGAACATGAATATCGTGAAGGCGACGACGAATGGTGCCAAGTTGGCGAAAGGTGTATTCCCGGCAAAATGTATATAATAGAAAAATATCAATAGCGTGCAAATCTCCAGAGTGGAAAATAGTAGAATGCCACAGTCGCGAAAAGCCGTACGGTGATTTGCATATTTCCAGATTTTATACAGAAAATATCCTATACTGAAGTCTAGAAGGCAGCGGAATATTCCATATTCTACGTCTGTATCAATTCCTCTGCTCGAGTATCGTAAAATTACGAAGTAGCTTATGGCCGATGTGGCGATCATCATTCCCATGATCGCCTGCTCGCGCACGCGCGTATGACCTGAGAGAAAGGCGATGATCGAAAATACAATATATGTGTAGAATTCTACGCTCAGTGCCCAGCTCGGGATATTCCATGTGTAATTGTCAAAAATGCCGATGGAATGGATGAGGAAAACATTTGGGATAATCGATGATAGAGTATTGTTTCCTTCGAATGGCGCCGTCTCGGTCGAAATACCGGTTTTGCTCAGCATAAATAGTTTTAATATTTCGCAGCCGATAAATGCGGCCAGCATGATTATATGCAGCGGCCAGATCCGCGAGAAGCGCTTGCCGATGAATGTGGCGAGTTGCGGCGCGTTGGTTATTCTGTCAATGTACGAATACGTTATGACAAATCCACTGAGCACAAAGAAAAAATCGACAAAAATATATGCATGCTGAAGAATAGTGGCGCCATAGATATGGCTGTATACGTTCAGATGGCAGAGCGCGATGATACAAGCGATGATGCCACGCCAGCCATCAAGTGCGATAAACCGGTTGGGTTGAATTGATCGGTCGCCGGGTTGCATATCTGTTCCTTCCGGGACAGTTATTCCGGATGTATTAGCCAGCCGACTCGCAAGGCGCTGCTTGCAGGTTCCATCGCCGTCGGCGGGACGCTGTACCATAGACAATGGGGCACGATTTGGCTGTGATGGCCGCCGCGACCCCGCGTCCGCTTGCCTCGCGCCAGGGCGGGGCGGTATCGTCGGTGTAATATCGCTGAGCGGTTGATCTGACTCGGCGTTGGGGATTTCCGAGTTCGCGGATTTCTGATTCCCTCATTTCCAGCAGATATGGGGAAGCGATGGGACGAGCCCTCGAAATCCGGGATGATCATGCGGCTTCGGAGTTGCGGCTCCTCGCCCGTCGCGAGCGGGACGGTCGAGTGGCGGCGCGGATGTACGCGATCGCGAACGCGCTGGACGGGATGACGCGGGCGGAAGCGGTGCGGCTGGCCGGGATGGAGCACCAGGCGCTCAGGGACGCGGTCGTCCGCTACAATGCCGAGGGTCTGGCCGGGCTGAAGGGCCGGCCGAAAGGCCATGCGCCGCGCACGCTGAGCGAGGCCGAGGAGGCGACGTTCGCGGCGGCGATCTTTCGTGGCCCGGACCCGGAGGCCGACGGCGTCTCGGCGTGGACCCGGGCCGACCTGTGCCGCTGGCTCGCGGCGCACTTCGGCAAGACCTACCATCCGTCGAGCCTGACCCGGGTGCCGCGGCGGATGGGGCTGTCGCGGCAGAAGGTGCGGCCGGTCCACCCGCAGGCGGACGCCCGGGCGCAGGCCCGGTTCAGAAAAGGGGCTGCGCGAGGCGGTGAGCGCGTATCTGCTCACCCCCCTGGCTATAAAGCTGCGGGCGTGGTCTGGAAGGTGCCGGCGAGGAGTTGGGCGATGGCTTGCCGGGCGGTTTGGCCGTGGAGCCCTGCGGTGCTGGTGACGGATCGGTATCCGGCGTGGATGTGTGCGCCCCATTCGGAGCGAAAGCCGCCGGTGACCTTGCGGAACACGACGGACGGACGGATTTCTCGCTCGCAGGCGTTGTTGGTGGCTGGCACGTCTGGGTCTTCGAGGAAGACGAAGAACGTCGTCCGCCACGCCTTGACTGCGGTTTGCAGCTCGCGGCCGGCGGGATGCGCCGCGGGTGTGGCCACGAGCGCATCGAGGCGGCGTTCGGCGCGGTCGTGATAGGTGGCGAGGTCGCCGGCCGCAGGGCATCTCGCCGTCGGCCGATGCGGATCGCCCAGCGCAGCAGATCGCGCAGCCGGGGCGCGAAGACGGTATCGCCGCAGTCGATGGCATACTGGACGTCACGCAGGAGGTGGGCGAGACAGACCTGATGCGCGGGCGCCAGATCCTGCTGGCCGGCGTAGCGGTCGGACACCCAGACCGCCGGCCGGTGCTCGCCCAGCACCTCTTCGGCGACCGCTTTCGCCCGGCGGGGTGCGATCTGGTGCAGCACCGCCTTGGTGGTGACGAACACCCAATGCCAGTGGGTGGCGCCGTCGATGCGGGCGGTGGTCTCGTCCGAGGCGATCACCCGGGCGGCCAGCAGCCTTTCCTGATCGCGGCGCACGCCGCCGTCATCGCTGTTTCAGCGCGGCGGAAGGCGTTGGCGATGGCACCCTCGGAGATCACCAGCCCGAACAGCTCCGCCATCATCCGCGCCAGCCGCTCGAAACCGACATGATGGCTGTGGTGCAGATACAAAAGCAGCGCCTGGATTGACGCCCAAAAGGGTGTTCCCAGCGGCATGCCGTCCGGCGGGGCGGCGCGGAAACGGCGGCCGCAGGCAGCACAGCGCCCGCCGAACAGCTCAACACGGGTCACCACCGGTGCGATTGGCGGGATGTCGATGTGATCGTAGCGATGGCGGCAGATCTGCCTCTGGCCCGAAACGTCGGCGGCACAATGCGGACACGTGGTGGCCAGCCGCTTGATCGTCTCGTCCGGCACCTCGCTCAGCGACCGCGCCGAGCCCGGACGCGAGGGCCGCAGCTTGCGCCGCTCGCCATGCTTCTTGTCCCCGCTTCCGCCCGGCTTGCGGTCCTGCGACGGCGGCGTGTGGCTGTTCCGTGACGTCTTCTTCGGTCGCGCCAGCAGCGCCTCGAGTTCCGTAATCCGCGCCGCCTGACGTTCGATCAGCGCTGCCTGCTCGGAAAGCAGCGCGTCCTTCTCATCGTCGCTCAAGCGGTATCGGAACGGCAGAGTCATCCATACCTTGACTCACATCCAGCCCGACCCCGCAACCCAAAAATCGCCAACCACCTGAGCAGATACGCTCGGTGTGCCAGGTGTCGTAGGCGCAGCCGAGCGGCCCGTGGATCATCTGGATGGTGTCCTTCAGCGCGCCACCGATCACCAGCTTCGCTCCGCAGAACGAGCAGCCTCGCTCAGACAATGTCCCGGGAATGGTCGGCGCATTGGCGACGGGAAGAAAATCTCTGGAGTCTTCTCTCGGTGTTTTAAAGTAAATGTGCCGCTCACGTTCAGGAACGTCCTGGTCACACTTAAGCAATACCATGGGCATGACGGAAATATCCCTGCTGACGACGGCCCATGAATTGGGATGTTCGCGCGTGTTGACTTGAAACGATGACTTGCTACCGGCATTTTATGAACGGGACCACGCCTGGACGAGCGGCACGGGCGCATACGCGCTTCCGCCGCGCCGCGCGCTGGACAGCGCCATTTGCCGGGTCTGCGCCCCATCAACACCCTGAAATATCAGGACACGGTCCGCATCGACGCGTGTCGTAAGCGGAGATGGTGACGCGGGAGCGGCGGCTCTCGCGCGCCTGGAGCGGCGTTCCGACCGGTACGTTCACCCCTCGATCGTTCTGAAATGTACCCGTCTGAAAAGTCGCACCGCGGAAACCTGGCACGGTGATATGTCCGAGCCATCCCTGCGCGGCCACGCCTGGATTTCGCGGCGATCAAACACTGGCAAGCGGACGGCGGCGATGACCTGTTGCTCGGTCACGCCGGCAACGACTGGCTCGACTGCGGCGATGACAACGACAGCCTTGCGGCAGCACCAACCGCCAGTGCTACGGGGCCTATTTATCACCGCCCTACCCCCCGTCGTCCCGGCAGAGCGAGCGTCGAGACCGTGCTCAGCGGAGCCGGCGAACACGGCGTGCCGGATTACCGATCCGCCGGTGAGGAATGCCACCTTCCCCCACCGCACTTGCTGCTACTATCCGCTTCACCTCTTACGCCGGATATATCCACCGGCCACGGAAGCGGCGGCCATTTCACTGAAGCATCTGCAACCCATTGTCGCTTTCCGCAGCGAGGACGGCATCGAGATCAGCGATCAGCGGATCCGGCTCCTCGAAGCGATCGATTCGCTGGGATCGATTTCCGCCGCGGCGCGGACCGCCGGCCTGACCTACCGAGGCGCCTGGGACGCCGTCGCGGCGATCAATCAAATCGCCGAACAGCCGTTGGTGCTCGGACGCACCGGCGGACGAGCGGGTGGGGGCGCGTCGCTGACCGACGATGGCCGTCGCTTTCTGAGAGCGGTGCAACCGATCAGACGGGAATTGCATCGCTACATGCATACCGTCGAGCTCGACCTCGGATCCGACCTCGTCGTCCCATCATTTTCATGGAAACATCTCATGCGCACGAGCGCGCGCAACACGCTCTTGTGCACGATCGCCGACATCAAGCACGGCGCGGTGAACGCCGAGATTCTTCTCGATGTCGCCCCCGGTATTCAACTCGTCGCCATCATCACCGAAGAGAGCGTCCGGAACCTGGAACTGGCGACAGGAAGAGACGTCTTTGCGCTGATCAAATCGAGCTTCGTTCTACTCGCCCCGGCGGGAGAGGTCGGCCGGACGTCGGCGCGCAACATGCTGACCGGTACCGTGGCTCGCCGGGAGGATGGCGCGGTCAACAGCGAGATCATTCTCGACATCGGCAGTGGCAAGTCGATCGCTGCGATCATCACCAAGGAAAGCGCCAGCAGCCTCGGCTTCAAGGTCGGCGACCGTGTATCCGCGCTGATCAAAGCCTCGCACATCATCCTTGCGATCGATTGAGCCCACGTCAGGACTTCGGCCGCAGCGCCGCGGATTGAGCCTCCCCGAGTCGGGGGACACCTTTGCTAAGCTCCGCGAGGGGCAGGAAGGTGCGTGATGACGAAGCGGCATCGGGACATCGGACCGATAACGGCATCCGTGCACGTTGCCGCCGTCGGCGAAGCCGAACACTTGCGGCGTGGTCGCGATCAGCCAGGGCTCGGTCTGGTGCCAAAGCAGAAAACTACCGGCGGCAGGCCCACGCTGCTTGGGATCAGCAAACGCGGCAACATCTACCTGCGCTATGCTGATTCACGGGGGGCGTGCCGTCGTCTCGCGGCTCGCACAGCAACAAACGGCGCTTGGTTCCTGGCTGAGATGCTTACTCGACCGCCCTTGTCCAAATGTCGTCATCCTCGCGCTCGCTGCCAAGCTGGCGCGCATCGCTGCTTACGCCGTGCTCGCCTACGGTCAACAATTTCAGGCGGCTCGACGCACGCAGATCACCGATATCTGGCTGCGGATAGTAGCGATGTCCCAACATTCAGCCGGCGCCCTGTGAGCCTGGCAAAACCAAAATCACGCGGATGCTGGCATCTGGCGAGCGGATGTGTGGAGGAACGGGAAGGCACATTCCCTCTGGCGCGCCGTGGATCATAAGGGCGAAGCGTTCAAGGTTTTTTGTCGCGAAGCGCCGGGATCGCAAGGCGCGCGTAGTCTACAGAAGCTGGATGCACAAGAGCTTCCTCAGTTCATTACTCTGACAATGCCTGATGGCCCGCTCTCAGGCCGCAAGGGCCGGACCGGTTGACAGCGCTCTTTCCTGTTGCCGGCGCATCCAGGCGCCAATCGCATCCTCGTTGATCCCCATTTCGTTGAGGACCACCGCCGCAAGATCGAGTCCGCGCGGAACGCCGCGCTCGATCACTGGCGAAATGCCAATCGACCGGAACTGCTCGGCTTCCTCGTCAGTACGAACGGCGGCGATCCGCTTGAGCATCGGGTAGAGAGCCGTCACCATCGGCGTGACCGCGCTTGAAGTCTCAAAGGACGGCGCTGTGAGGAGGAAAAATTTCCGCCCGTGCAAGGCGATCGGCTCCCAGATGCGAGGATCACTACTATCGCCGAAGATGACGGCGTAACCGTCGGCCGCCGCCTCACGGAACCGCCGGTCGTCGCGCTCGATCGCCACGTAGCCGATCGAGAATTCGTTGAGCGCGTCGGCGAGCGTCCGACCGACCCGGCCCATTCCCACGATGAACACCGGCGCGGCGAGGTCTTTCGGCTGCAGCTCCTGATCGGCCGCGCGGGTCGCACGCCGGCGCAAGTTCCCCGCAAGGGATCGCCCCGCCTCAGCCAGGGTGGGTGTTGCTGCAAGAGTGAGCGCGACCGAACCGATGAGCACGGCCGCAACCTCCTCGCCGAGCAGGGCTCGCACTGGAGGCAGACTGAGGATGACGAAGGCGAATTCGGATCCCTGCGCCAGCAGGAAGCCGAGTTGGGTGGAGCCGGGAACCGACCAGCCAAAAGCTCTGCTCGCCGCGGCGTTGGTGACGATCTTCACCGCGATCAGCAGCACAGCTGCGCCGATCACCCACGGCCAGAGGCGCAACAGCATCGCGAGGTCGAGCGACAACCCGACCGAGATGAAAAAGAACCCGAGCAGAAGCCCGCGGAATGGCTTGATCTCGGCTTGGATGATGGCACGGTAGGGAGTCTCGGCAACGATCATGCCGCCAAGGAAGGCACCCAGTGTCAGCGACAGACCGATGGCGCCGGTTGCCCACCCTGCAGCCAGCGCCACCAGGAGCGCCGTCGCGGTGAACACTTCCTCGTTGCGACTGCGGGCAATGGCGTCGAACAGCGGTCGCACGACAACGCGGGCGAGCAGGACCGCGATCCCGAAGGCGAGCACCGCCTTGACGATAGCCAGCCCGATCGCCGGCAGGACCGCCGTCTGGCCGCCGAGTGCGCTCGCGACGATCAACAGAAAGATCGCGGCAACATCTTGGAAAATCAGGATGGCGGTGGCGGTGAGACCGACCGGGCAATTCTGCTGATGGCGCTCGCTGATCAGGCGCGCGACGACGGCTGTTGAGGACAGCGCCAGGGTTGCGCCGACCAGGAACGCGGCAGGCGGGCTCAATCCGAACAGCATCGCCACCAGGCCGAGCACCAATGTCGCGCCCAGCACCTGAACCGGCCCGAACCCGAAGATATCGCCCGCCTGCTCGCGAATGTGCTTCAATGAAAAGTGCAGGCCGATATCGAACAGCAGGAAGACGACGCCGAGTTCGGCCAGCGTCGCCACGGTTCCGCTGTCGGACAACAGCCTGACGTCAGCGGCGCTGAGGCCCAGGCCCAGCACGAGATAGCCGACGATCGGACTGAGCTTGATCGCGCGGCAGCCGACCGCGACCGCGACACCCAGCCCCAGCAGAACGATGACCGGGACGAGAGCTGACAGGATGTGATGCGCGTCCGTCAACCTACGCCTCCGCGGGATGCAGGTATCGATGGATCGCCTGCACGACCACCGACCCTTCGCCGACGCTCGACGCCACGCGCTTCACCGATCCGGAACGGACGTCGCCGACGGCAAAAATTCCGGGCATGCTGGTCGCAAACGGCGAGACGGTTCCTGTTTCGTCCTGCATCTGACCCGTCACCACAAAGCCCTTGGCATCGAGATCGATGCAACCATCGAGCCATTCGGTATTCGGCTCCGCGCCGATCATCGCAAACACGTTGCAGATCGGCCGCGTCTCGCTGGCGCCGGTATCGAGATTGCGCCACGTGACGTCCCGCAGCCGCGCATCTCCGTGCAGCGTCGTAATCTCCGTGCGCGTGTGCAAGGTGATCTTGGCCGACTGCGCAATCCGACGAACAAGGTAGTCCGACATCGTCGCGGCGAGTCCTGCGCTACGCACCAGGATATGAACGTGCGCGACCGTGCGCGAAAGAAACATCGCCGCCTGCCCGGCCGAGTTTCCACCGCCGACAACGATCACTTCCTCGCCACCGCACAGTTGCGCTTCCATGGTGGTCGCCGCGTAGTGGACGCCCTGTCCCTCGAACCGAGCGTTGTCCGCCACGGCAAGTTTGCGGTAGCGCGCCCCGGTGGCGATGACGATCGCGCGCGCCTGCACCGACTGGTCGTCGTCGAGCCGCAGTCGATAAGGTCGCGCGTCGCAGTCGATGCCGCGGACGTCACGCGAAATTGCCAGTCTGGCGCCGAATTTCTGCGCCTGAATCTGGGCACGGCCGGCCAACGCCTGACCGGAAATGCCAGTCGGAAAACCCAGATAGTTCTCAATTTTCGATGATGTTCCAGCCTGGCCACCCGGTGCCATGCTTTCGATGACGATGGTATCGAGCCCCTCGGAGGCGGCGTAGACGGCGGCGGCGAGGCCGGCGGGCCCGGCACCAACGACAGTGAGATCGTAGACCCGTGTCGGGTCAACCGTCTCGGTCAGACCAAGCTCGTCGGCCAGAGCGGCGTTCGATGGATTGCGAAGCACGCGCTCACCGGGCGCAATCACCACGGGAAGCTCCTCCGGGGTCAGTTCAAAACATTCGAGAAAGTCGGTGGATTCTGGGTCCGTTTCGGAGTCGAGCAGGCGATGCGGGTAGCCGTTGCGGCTGAGAAAGCGCTGCAGCCGAAGCGTGTCGCCAGCGTGACCCGGACCGAGGACGATAACACCGCTCTGTCGATACCGGATCAAGCCGATGCGACGCAGGATGAACGCGCGCATGATGATCTCGGCGATGTCGGGCTCACCCGTCATCAAACGGCGAAAACCAGCAGGCGAGATGCGAACGACGCGACACTCGCAGCCCGTTCGTCCCGACACGAGCACCTGCCGGTCGTTGAACAAGGTAAGTTCGCCGGTAAACTCTCGCTCACCATGCACCACGAACACGTTGGACGCCCCACACACATCGACATCGAAAATCTCGATGCTCCCCTCGAGGACGAGGAAGAAATCCACCGCCCTCTGTCCGCGTGTAAAGACGAGCGTGCCCCCCGGCAGCCTTTCCTCGCTGCCGTAGCCGGCAACCCGCGCCGCCATCTCCACACTCAGCCGTGGGAAGGTCTGCGACCGCCGCAGGTAGGGATCGCTCGGATCGAGCTCCGGATCGGGCGATGGATCGGCGGACGATGGCCCATTCAACGCAGGTTGCACGATGTAACTCCCTGTCACAGCAATATTAACGTGCAGTGGGGCAAGGAAGGCAATACCTGTGCCCGTTTGTGCTTCCCCGCATATATGGGGCACCGCAACGCCGCCGAAGCTCAAGAGTGATTATGGGCTTCGGAACGCAGGGCGACAGCCGCATCAGCCTCCAGCCCCGTTCGGCACTGGTCGGTGAGCGAACGGATAGCGGACGAGGCTGCGTTCACGGCAGAGCGGTTCTGGTCAGGAAAACACCACCACGACGACGCCGAGGCATTGACGACGAATGGCATCAGCCCTTGCATCCCCGCCCCGCGCAGAGATGGTTTCTTTTATTATCCTCACCTTCTGGCGGCATGCGCTTGCACGCTGCGTCCTGGCGATCACACCACCCCGAGATCGACGGCCCCTCGACCCGTGACCGGAACCGGCTTGGCAACAGGAGTATCCCGCCGGTGGTTCGCCGGCAAGCTTGCCGAAAGCCGGAACCAAGGTGCCGCGGCCCGGGAGCTTCGCGCTGCTAAGCAGGATTCCCTTGGGCGATCCACATATGGCAGGCTCTGGTGGAGGGATCACTGGATTTTGGTGTTGTCATGGCGGGTCGTCCTCGGGTAGTGGCGACGGCGGAGCAGTGCGAGGAGTTGCGTGCGCTGGCCGGTTCGCCGGATCGGGCGGAAGCGGATCGGGCGCGGTCGATTTTGTTGTCGCTGCAGGGTTGGTCGAGCGCTCGGATTGCCGAAGCGTTTTCGGTCGAGCCGAACAGCGTGCGCCATTGGCGCTGGACGTTCGGTCGCGAGGGGGTGGCGGGCCTGCGCGCCCGCAAGGCACCGGGGCCGGAGCCGGTGAAGGCGCGGGCGGCGCTGGCGGTGGTCTCGGCAGTGCTGACGGACGAGGTTGCCGATCGGCGGAACTGGACGCTGCCGCGGTTGCAGAACGAGATCGAGCGGCGCACCGGCGAGCGGATTTCCAAGTCGCGGCTGAGCGTGGTGATGCGCAAAAAGGGGGCTTTCGCTGGCGGCGACCCCGGCACACGCTGAAGGGGCGGCAGGACGCCCAGGCCGTCGATCGCTCCGGCCTGCGGCTTCGTCTGCTGAAGCAGCAGGCCCAGGCCGGCGACCTCGTGCTGCTGTTCGAAGACGAGTCCGAGGCGCTCACCCATCCTTATCTCGCGCATGTGTGGGCCGGGCGCGGCGCCGACCTGCGCGTCGCAGCGCCCGGCCAGGCGCGCAAGGTGGCGATGATCGGCGCGCTCGACTTCGCGGCCGGCACGCTGGTCGTCGAGACCAGCCGGAGCAAGCGAAGCAGCGATTTCATCGCTCTGCTGACGCGGCTCGACGAGCTCCATGGCCCGCGCCCCGGCCGACCGACGAAGCCGGTCGTGCTCGTCATCGACAACGGTCCCATTCATACCAGCAAGGCGTCGCGTGCCGCCCTCGCCGCGCGGCCATGGCTGTGCGTCGAATGGCTGCCGAGGTACGCCCCCGAGTTGAACGACATCGAACATGCTTGGCGTGACCTGAAGCGGCATTTCCTCGCCCATCAGACCTTCCGAGACCTCGACCATCTCGACCGCGCCATCCATGCTGCCGTCACTGACCTCAACAACGAACGCCAATCCAAAACGTGTGCAAACCTACGAATCGCTGCTTAGCAGCCTTGCTCGGCATGAGTGCCTCTTGAAGAAGTGACAACGCTCCACGTGTGGTTGATTGTAGCGGGATAGGTATCCTCGAGGAGCTGTTGCGTTGTCTAATGACGAGATCATCGATCTTGATCTCGATCCGCGCGAGCACCGTCGCCGTTTTTGGCGTCGCCTCATCCGCGTCGGCATCCCCATCGGCATCGTGTTTCTTATCGTCGCTTCGATCGTCGCGACGGCCTTTTTTGGCTACTACAGCAATCGGCGCGACGCGCTGGCGTTGTCTCATGATGTTCTGGCCGCCCTCGACAAGCGCGTCAGCCAGCAGTTGCAGAGTTATCTCGCGCCGGCGGTGCGCGTCCTCGACCTGTTGCACAGCACGCTGCCGGGCGGCGTCTTCGCCAGAGGCGAGGGGCAACTGGCCGAGAATCTCGCGATCGGCGTTCTGGGCAACGCATCACAGGTCGCGCTGGTCAGCTTCGCCGATGCGAACGGCGATTTTCTGATGGTCAAGCGGCCCGGGGACGGTGCCCCCGAAGGCGACGGTGCTCCGCAGGGCGGAGTTGCGATCAAGCGCATTGAAAATCGCGACGGCGCACGACGCGTGACCTGGGAGCGGCGCGACGCGGAGGGGCACGTCCTGTCGCGGACCGAGGACCCGAGCGACACCTACGATCCGCGGACCCGGTCGTGGTTCATCGATGCCCTGCGCGCCGCCAATCAGGTGTCGTGGACCGATCTTTACATCTTTTTCACCGACCGCACGCCGGGGATCACCGTATCGCGCCAGCTTGCCACGCCGGCCGATCGCCCCGCCGAAGTGGCCGGAGTCGATATCAGCCTGAAAGCGCTGAGCGGTTTTCTTGCTGGCCTCGAAATCGGCAAAACCGGCCGGGCGATGATCATCGATCATGAGGGCCGCCTGGTTGCGTACCCCGATCCCCAGCGGATGATGACCGAAGAGAACGGCAGGCCGGTTCCGGCACGGATCGATGCGATCGGCGATCCGGTGTTGGCCCATGCGTACGACCGGCTGCGCATCATCGGACCAGGATGGCAGGTGATGGACGAAGGGGGAAAGCGGATTATCATCGCGTCTTCATCGTTGCGCGAGATCGTCGGCCGTGACTGGTCGCTGGTGTTCGTCGTTCCGGAAGACGATTTCGTCGGGTTCGTTGCCGCCAACAACCGCACTGCTCTGCTGATGTCGCTGGGCGTGGTCGGCTTCGCGGTTGCGCTGGCCATCCTCCTCGCCCGTCAAAGCTGGCAGACCGAACGCCTCGCCCGCGCGCTCCGCAGGCGCGAGCGGACATGGCAGACACAGCGCCAGGCCTTCGCCGACTTGGCCACGTCGGTCGACATGTTCGATCCGGATGACCGCAGCGGTGGGGAACGATTGACGGCAACGGTGGCTGACGCGCTGCGGGCGCGGCGGGTGAGCCTTTGGCGCTTCGATGCCCGACGGCCGGTGTTGATCTGCGAAGATTGCTACGATCGAGAGACGCGCGGACATACGTCCGGCCGCCAGATCACCGAAGCCGATTGCCCGCTGCTCATCGAGGCGCTGCGAGGGGGAGAGGTGGTGCCGGTCGCTGATGCTGCGGCCGATCCGCGTACCACCGATCTCTCTCGTGTCTACCTAAGCCCCGCCGGCTGCCGGACCCTGCTGGCGGTCCCGATTCAATCGCGCGACCGCGTCGAGGGAGCGGTCTGGATCGAGGATCTCGCCGAGACGTCGCTGAACGACGCCGATACGCTGAGTTTCGTCTGGTCGGTCACACGCATGCTTGCGCCCCGCTTTTCCGCGAGGGCTCCTGCCGTGGTGGCAACAGCCGTCATCGCGCCCGACGATGCCACGCCGCCCGCGCTCCATAAGACTCCGGCCGCCGCGACCGTCGCGCGCCATAACGTGGCCCCGTTCGCGGCGATGCGGACCGCGTCGATTGGGGGAAAGCGTTCAGAGCGGTTTTGTGACCGGCTGGCGGCACACGGGCTCGGCGGCGATAAGGTGGCAAGCGCCATCTTCGCCGATGCGGCGGTCATGGTGATGCGCTTCGTCGACCCGGTCATGGCCGCCGTGGAGCGGGCGGCATCGGGCGGCCCGGAGCGCTCGCCGGTGCTCAACGACGTCGTCTGCGCCTTGCAGCGCATCGCCGAGACGCATGAGATCGACTACCTGAAAATCGTCAGCGATCAGATCGTCGCCATCGAAGGCTTCAGCGGCGATGCGATCCAGCACGCCCGAGCAATTGCCGAGTTGGCGCTGGACATCCAGGCATTCTGCGGTGATGCGTTTGCCGGTTTGGCGCGGCCACTGGATTTGGCCATTGGTGTTGACCAGGGTACTGTGGTCGGCAGCAGCGTCGGCTTCGGCCACTTTGCGTTCAACATCTGGGGAGATGCCGTCCGCGTTGCCCAGGCCATGGCCACCACCGCCCCCCCCGGAATGATCCAAGTTACCGGTCGCGCCTATCGGTGCCTCGCGAACGACTACGCGGCGCGAAGCCGCGGCGCTTTCTACGTCGAGCACGAAGGAGAACTCTCGACCTATCTGCTGAAGGGGCGCCTGTGACGACCGGCCCCGGAGCAATCCCAAGAGGCGTGGGAGGTACCGGCGCCGGTCGGACGGCACGCCGCTTGTCACTCAGGGTACGGCTACTTCTCGCCATGACCGGCCGGCCGATTGTCGGTCTGATCCGCTGGATTCTTGCCGCCGCGGGCATGGCAGCGGCGGTGTGCCTAGTCGGCGCCCAACCGGCATCATGGCGCGCGCCGGTGAAGGCCGAATTCATGCGGACGATGACCCAGGCCGGCGTCAGCGGCCTGCGCGCGGCAATGATCAGTGGTGCCCTGTTCGGCGTGGCCATGGTCATGCAAGCGTCCTACTGGCTGAGCGTGACCGGTCAGCTTGACCTCGTCGGCAGGGTGCTGGTCCTACTGTTGATCCGCGAGGTTGCACCGGTGATCATGGGCCTCATTCTCGTCGGGCGCAGTGCCACGGCGATGATGATCGATCTGAGCTTGATGCGCCGCGACGGCCAGGTGCGGATGCTCGCGCTTCAGGGGATCGATCCGTTCCGCTACTTGGTCATGCCGCGGGTGGTGGCGCTGGCACTCAGCCAGTTTTCCTTAACGATCGTCTTCGTGGTCACGGCGCTCGTCCTCGGGCACCTGTTCGGCTATGCGCTTGGCGTGTCACAGCGCTCGCTCTTCGCCTTTCTCGATACCGTCCTGCAAGCGATGACCGCCACGGACTTCGTTATCCTTCCATTGAAGACGCTGACCATCGGCTTCGCTCTCGGTATCGTCAGCACGCTGGTGGTCTTTGATGCCGATGCCCGGCACCTGGAGGTCCGGGAGCTGATCACCCGAGGTTTCTTCACCGCAGTCCTGGCCGTATTCCTGATCAGCGGTCTGATGAGCGTGTTGCTTTAGGGGGCGAAGCGAATGGACGGCAACGGTACCCCGTCCCGGCCGATTCAACCGATTGTCCTCGACTTCCGGGAGGCGGACCCGCCTGCAGGCCACGCCGCCCACGTCAAGACGCCCCTTACCCTCAGCGTTGCCGCAGGATCGTTGCTACTGATTGACGTTAGCGACTGGCGACAGGCAGCGACGCTGATCGATCTCGCGACCGGACTGGCGGCGCCTTTGGGCGGCAGTGTCAGCTTCCTCGGTCGTAATTGGGCCGCATTGCCGCCATCGCACGCGGATGCGATGCGCGGCCGCATCGGCCACGTCCTGCGTCACGGCAACTGGATCGAGAACTTGCCAGTTTTTGACAATATCCTCCTGGCACACCGCTACCACACGCGGCGACCGATTGCCGAGCTGAAGGCCGACGCCGTCGATCTCGCGGTGCGTTTCGGCCTGCCGGGCATACCGGTCGGCCTGCCGACACAGGTCGATGCAAGCGATCGGCAGCGCGCCGCCTGCGTGCGCGCGTTCCTCGGCCGGCCGGCCCTGGTAATCCTCGAGGAGCCAACGCTGGGATTGGGCGAGAGCGTTATCGAACCGCTGGTCAACGTCATCCGCCGGGCCCGCGACCGGGATGCCGCCGTGCTCTGGTTCACCGAAGACCGGGCAGTCTGGGCGGACGACAGCGTGCCGGCAACCGAGCGCTACCGGCTTCGCGATGTTCTCTATCGGGCGTCATTTCAGAGCGTCGGAGATCGGCGATGAGCCGGGTCTTCCAGCGAGGCCGTTACGCCAACGAAGCCGTCGGCGCCCTCGTGCTTTTCGCGGTCGTTGTCGTGGTCCTCGCCGTGCTCGAGGGCGGGATCATCAATCGTTGGCTCAATCCGCCGGCACATCTGAAGATCGTGCTTCCGGCGCAAGGCCTGTTCGGGCTGTCGGCCGGCGCGTCCGTCGAGATCCTCGGCACCAATGCGGGTCAAGTCAGCCGCATCGTCATCGATCCCAAGCAGAGCTTTTACGCCGAGGCGGAGATCAATAACGACATGCGGGGGTTCGTCCGTCGCGACTCCGCGGCCTACATCCGCAAGCAGTTCGGCATTGCCGGTGCCGCTTATCTCGAGATCACCCGCGGTACGGACGAGCCTCTCGACTGGAAATTTGCCGTGATCGAAGCGAAGGTCGATCGCGCCCCCACCGAGGATCTCGGCGCGCTGATCACCGACCTGCGGGAACGGATCCTGCCGATCATCGATCAGACCGGGCGAGCGGTGACCGCGCTGGCCGACTTCGCCACGCAATTGCGATCCCCGGACGGGCCGCTCAACCAGGTTCTGGCCAACGTCAGCAGCATCAGCCGGACGATCGCCGAAGGAAAGGGGGCCGCAGGCATGCTGGTTGCCGATAAGCGCACCGAGGACGAGTTGCGCCGAGCGGTGGCATCGGTGAGCACCGCGGCGGGGCAGGTGCAAACGATCACCCGCGAGTTGGAGACGATCACCAAGAACCTCAGCGTGGTGAGCCGGTCGGTGAGCGAGCAGACGGGAGCGATCCCGCACATCGTCGCCAACGTCGATCAGTCACTTGCCTCGCTGCGCGTCGTCAGCCGCGACCTCAGTCAGGCGACACCGGCGTTGCCGGCACTGGTTACCCAGACACAGCAGACGACGCTGGAACTGGAGCGCCTGCTGGTTCAGCTCCGCTCGCTCTGGGTGCTTGGCGGCGGTGGAGACGGGCAGAGTGAGCTCGGTCAGCGATTATCGCCAGTGGAGGCGCGGCCGTGAACTGCCGTCCCACGTTCGCGCTTAGCATGCTCGCCCTGGGCGCGCTGTCGGCGCTCGCGGGTTGCGGTGGTTCTTCCCCGCCACCCCCGAGCGATCCGGCATTCGTGCAGACCGAACGGCTGGCCCGCCTCGCTTACGGACAGGGCCGGTCGGATCAGGCGGCGACGCTCTACCGCCAGGCGCTCGACCAGGCCTTTCGGCGCGACGACCTGCAAGGGATTGGTGACGGGGGCTACAACCTCGCCATCGTCGAGCTCAACCGTGGCCACCCGGCCACGGCACTCGATGTTTCCCGTTCGACCCGTGGCGAACTCGTCCGCCGCGGCGCCGAGGTTCCGGCCGACCTGGAACTTGTCGAAGCCGTCGCCCTTTACCGCACCGGTGTGGCAAGCGCCGCGGCGGATCAGGCGGCACGGATCGTGCTTCTGCCATCGGCCTCGGCCGAAACAGTGGCACGCGCCACCTTCCTCACCGGTCTGGTGGCCGATGACGACGGCGACACCGCGGCACTGGCGGCGGCTCTCGCCGCCCTTAGCCAGACGCCGAACGAGGCGAGCGGCGCCGACCGGGACGAGCTCTCCGGCCGGGTAGCCCTTCGCCAGGGGGACCCGATCGCCGCCGGGAAGGAATTCATTAAGGCAGCCGACCGGCGCCGGGCGCTAGGCGATGATCGCGGAATGGCGCGCGCCCTGGCGCTCGCCGGTGGCGCGGCGGAAGCCCGCGGCGACGCGATGGCAGCGGCGGATCTTTTCCTGCGTGCCGGTCGGAGCGCAGCTCTATCCGACGATCCCGGCGACGCGGTCGGCTGGCTCCAGCGCGCTCGCGACCTCGCCCTGCGCGACAACGTGCCAGCCGTGGCAACCGAGGCCCAGTCATGGCTCGATCAGCGCGGCAAACCGGCCGATCGATAAGCTGGGCACAGTTACGGAAGAGTTAGCATCCATCGTTGCTGCGTAACCGGCCGATCGGGGGTCGCTACACGAAAGTTAGCTGCGTGTACGCCGCGTTTATAAGCAAAACGCAGCGATTGGCGATTTGATCGAGATGCTGCCGTTGCGGGTTCGGCGGAGTTGGCGGCCGACGGCGGTTCTGAGGACCGCAACGAGTTGCATAGCAGGCGGGATGCGGTCCCAGAGGGTTCGAACGTGCTCCCGTCCACGGGGTGACCGGCGGGTGGTCTGGCCCGCGACGACGCGCTGTGACCACCGGAAGCCCATCTCGTGGAAGTAGAGGTCGGCGTGCTCCGGACTGATATGATGGAACACGCCGGCGACGGTACGGCGGACGCGGGAATTGAACCCCTCGACGGAATTGGCGTGGACCGTGCCGCGCGCATATTCGCGCTTGGCATGCTGAACCGTATCGTGCGCTGCGAAGCTCTGGCCGACGGCGGCAAAGGTGCTCCACGCATCGCTCATCAGATGGGTCGCGGCCACGTCGACCTCCTTCTCGAGGACTCGTTCGGTCTCGACGGCAGAGAGGTCGACCACCACCGAGGCCCGTGCGCCACCCGCGACCGTCCCGATCTCCGCGTCACGCGGTCGTTCGACCACCGCGAGGACGCACGCCTTGGTCGTCCGCTTCTGGCCTTTCCGGCCACGGCCGACCGGCGGTGTGTCCCGCTGTTTGCGCGGACGGCCGCCAAGATAAAATTCGTCGATCTCGACCGTTCCCTCCAGCTGGGTCTCGCGCGCCATCATCAGCCGCAGGGCGTGCCCCATGCGCCAAGCCGTGGGTTGGCTCACGCCGAGGGCCTCGGCCAGGCGCACCGACGACAGCCCCTTATCGGATTGCAGGGTCAGCCACAGCGCCTTCAACCAAGTGGCGAGCGGCAGCTTGGTAGAGTGCAGCGGCGTTCGTGTCGTCACCGTGAACTGGAACCGGCAACTGCCGTTCGAGCACTGGTAGAGACCGGGTCTCGCCCGCCAATTCCCCATATCCCGCCCGGCGAGCGCGATCGAACGTCGGTATCCACACGCCGGACAGACCCGCCCGGTCGGCCAGATCATGCTTTCCATCAGGCGGCGGCAGCGCTCCTCGTCGCTGAACGCTCGCACCATGTCATCGACCGTCCTGATCCCAGCCAGCGTCGATCGAACCAAATCTGACATCGCCACCACCCGACTATCCCGAACGTCACTAGAATCAGCCAGAAAGCAGCTTTGTTCAACGATTTTGCTGCGTTTTGTTTGTAAACGCGGTGTACGCCAGAATAGAACGAACGGCGAACTCACTCTGGCTGAGCGGCTCCGGTTCGGCCGAGCGCGTTGTAGAGCGTTAACTTTCCTACCTTTAGTCGCGCGGCAGCCTCGCGCACCTTCAGCCCGCCGGTGATCAGCAGCCGGGCCCGGGCGAGCTTGTCGGGCGTGACCGTCGGTTTTCGACCGCCTTTGCGGCCGCGCGTCTCGGCTGCTTTCAGGCCGGCGCGGGTACGCTCACGAATGAGGTCGCGCTCGAACTGTGCGAGCGCTCCGAACAGGTGGAAGATCAGCGTGCCGCCCGGCGTCGTGGTATCCACGCCTTCGGTGAGCGAGCGGAAGCCTACACCTTTCGCCTCGAGCCAGCGGACCGTGTCGATGAGATGCGCCATCGAGCGGCCGAGCCGGTCGAGTTTCCAGACGACGAGCGTGTCGCCGGAGCGGCCGTAAGAGAGCGCCTCGGCCAAGCCGGGCCGATCGGCCTTGGCACCGGAGGCGTGATCCTCGAAGAGCGGATCGCAGCCGGCCGCGCTGAGCGCGTCGAGCTGGAGGGCGGCATCCTGTTCCGCGGTCGATACCCTCGCATATCCGATGAGCGCCACCGCCAACCTTGTCCCTGTCCAGCTTCCCGTCCGGTAATCAACGCGTCCGGAAAGCCGTCGTCAAGGTGCATTGCTGGACAGGTGCGGGCTTGACCATCAAAGGGTCCTTTGCCGGACCTGCTGCTGGCCGATGGTGCGATGCGAGATCATCGGCCACTCCCGGCCCTTTCCAATGGGGACCGGAGGGTCGTACGGTTGGTCTCGCCTCTCGTCGACGACGCATGGCCGCCGGTCAGGCGCTCGGGGCCTGGCGGGGGAAGCTGGCGAGGGCTGCGGTGGTGCCGTCGGCGAACGAGAGCTTCAGGTTGTCCTGGTCGGAATAGCCGTAGATGGTCATCCGGTCGGTGGTGCCGTTGATGGCGATCGTGAGGTTGCCGTCGGCCTCGCTGACCGCGAGGTCGGACGCGCTCACGCCCTCGCGGAACGCGATGGTGCTGTCGCGCACGAAGCCGCTCGCCGCGCCGTAGTTGTTCCCGCCGGAACCGGCATGAGCCGATCGTAAGTAGCCGTAGACCCGGTCCTGCCCGTCGCCGCGACCGAAGACGATGGTGCTGTCGTGGGCGACGTAGAGGACGTCGTTGCCCTCGCCGCCCTCGACGGTCGAACCGGCTCCCGTAGTGATCTCGTCCTGTCCGGTTCCACCCGAGACCTGGGCGTTCTGGCCGGTCATGATGATGTCTTCGTCATCACCGCCGGAGACGATGGCGTTGGCCCCCCGCACGTCGATCCGGTCCCTGCCGCTGCCGCCGGAGATCACGCAATTGTCGCCGCTGGCGAGGACCATGTCGTCGCCCTCGTCCAGCGAGACGACGGCGTTGGAATTGACGTAAACATGGTCGGAGCCGGCACCGCCCGAGATCACCGCGTTTTTGCCGGCCTGCAACCAATCGCGCCCGTCGCCGCCGGAGAGCACGGCGCTGGACCTGGCATAAAGGTGGTCGTCCCCGACGCCGCCCGAGATCACCACGTCGTTCAGAGCCTGAATGTCGTCTCCGCCGCTGCCGCCGGTGACCACCGCGCGCTCGTAACCCGTGACAAAGGTGTGCGCACTCACGGTCATGCTCGTCGGCGTGTCAGCGGTCGACGAGGCGGGGGCGACATCGCCGCCCTGCCACAGCGGCGTGCCCTGGGCGGCGGCGGCGGCGATCTGCTGCAGCGCCGCCCAGCGCTCCTCGGTGCTCGGCATCGCTGCGCCGCCGCCGGCGGCCTTGGCCATCTGCTCCTGTACCATCAGCATCAGCTTCGCCGTCGGCGACAGGCTCACCTGGTCCTGCGGATAGAGCCGGCCGAGCAGCGAGCTGACGTCCGGATGCAGCGCCGTCTGCCAGTTGCGCGTGTTCGGCGCCACCATCCCCGGATAAAGGCTGTTGATCGTCGTCGACATCGCATGATCCTCTTGGGCGAACGCCGACACCGGCCGGCTTTTCCGACCTCTGCAGGTTAGGGCGAAATGTTTAACGTTTCGTTATTCGCCAGGGCGCCGGCCGACCGGCCGGCATCTCCGCATCGAGACGCTCGATCTGCCCGGCCGATGAGCGCCACCCCGGAGCACCGCCCGCATCGATGCCCGTTGCAAGCGCTCGGATCCCCTGTTCACGAGATGAAATCGAAGTTGGCGGCACTCAAGTCGGTCACAATCTTCAACTCGCCGCCGGCGAACTCGGCGTCGGGCCTGAAATGATGCGGCACGTCGCGCCGTTCGGGTGGGAGCATCTGTCGCTTGCCGGCGACTACGCCTAAGACGCCGAAGGCCAGCTTACACCGGGCGAGCTGCGGGCGCTCAGGACCAAGGCGTCGCTGCTCGCCGCGTGACGGAAAGGACATCTTTCGTCCTCACCTGGCGGACATGCAGCTCACTTTCGTGTAGCGACTCCGATTACCCGATGCGCCATCACTCCCTCCAAAACCACAACAGCCACATCTGAATCAAAGACATACCGGTCAGTCCAGCGCCACCCGCGCACAGGTCTCCTCGCGGTAGACTAAGCGGAGCGATGACTTCGCTCAAGCCATTGAAAGGGTGGTGCCCAGGGGCGGATTCGAACCACCGACACGCGGATTTTCAGTCCGCTGCTCTACCAACTGAGCTACCTGGGCACGACGATCGCCACCAAATCGCATCGGAAACGACACGATCCGGGGCTCCCGGCGGAGGCAGCGCTTATATCAGCTTCGCTGGCGGGATGTCCAGCCGCCGAGCGGCTCTTTACACAGGCGATAGCAGCGCGCGAAACCCGAAGACTCAGGCCTCGATGCTCTGCATTCCTGCCGCGGCATAGCGCTCGGCGGCGATGGCGGAGGGAGCAAACATTGCGTCGAGCGTGCTTATCTCGTCGGGCGTGAGGGTAATCTTTACGGCTGCCGCGTTCTCGTGCAGATAGTCTCGCCGTTTCGTCCCCGGGATCGGCACGACGCGCGGCTCCTTGCCAATCAGCCAGGCAAGGGCAATCTGCGCCGGCGTTTTTCCCCGTGCGGCGGCAAACGTCGCCAGCGCATCGGCGAGGCGCTTGTTGCTGACGAACGCTTCACCCTGGAATCGCGGATTCTGCCGGCGGAAATCGTCCGGAGCAAGCGCGTCGACGGAGACCACCGCGCCGGTGAGAAACGCGCGGCCGAGCGGCGAGTAGGCGACGAAGGTCGCGCCGATGTCGCGGCAGGCGTCGAGCATCCCGCCTTCCGGGTCCCGCGTCCACAAGGAGTATTCGCTCTGCACGGCGGCGATCGGGTGCACCGCGTGGGCGCGGCGCAAGGTCGCCGGCGAGACTTCCGAGAGCCCGAGAAACCGCACCTTGCCGGCGGCAACGAGTTCAGCCATCGCCCCCACCGTCTCCTCGATCGGAACGCTGCGATCGCGACGGTGCGCGTAGTAAAGATCGATCACCTCGACGCCCAGCCGCTTGAGCGACGCCTCGCAGGCGGCACGGACGTAGGCCGGCGAATTGTCGATCCGCCGCTCATTCGAGCCCGGCACGCGGACGATGCCGAACTTCGTCGCCAGCACCACCCGATCGCGCCGGCCGGCAAGAAAGCGTCCAACTAACTCTTCGTTATGCCCGGAGCCGTACATATCGGCGGTATCGAAAAAATCGATGCCGAGATCAAGGGCGGCGGCCAGCGTGTCCAGTGACTGCGCGTCGTCGCGGGTACCGTAGAACTCGGACATGCCCATGCAACCGAGGCCAATGGCGGAAATGCTCTGCCCGGTCTGGCCGAGGGTTCGTCGTTGCATTGCAGCTCTCCTCCAAGGGAGCCAGGGCCCGGTGTCGGAAACACGGGCCGGAATGGCCTGCGGCTGAAATGGTCCCTTGTCGAGCCGACGATAAGCCGGATAATCGTGTATAGCTTAGTGAGGAAAATTCATCAATTTCGCGCTCCGACCTCGCAGATCTCGCCGACTTCGCCGCCGTCGCCGTTCATCGGAGCTTCCGCCGCGCGGCTGTCGAGCGCGGTGTGTCGCCGTCGGCGCTCAGCCACGCTGTGCGCGGCCTCGAAGAACGGCTCGGCGTGCGCCTGCTCAACCGCACGACGCGCAGTGTCCGCCTGTCGGCGGCAGGTGAGCGGCTGTTCGCCAGCCTGCATCCGGCGCTCGCCGACATCGCTTCGGCGATCGAAACGGTGAACGCGTTTCGCGACACGCCGAGGGGCACGGTGCGCGTAAACGTCAGCCGCGCCGCGGCACGGCTGATCCTGGCGCCGGTCATTGCCCGCTTCATCGCGGCCTACCCGGCGATTCACCTCGAGATCGCCACCGATGACCGGCTGATCGATATCGTCGCCGGCGGTTTCGATGCCGGAATCCGCTTCGGCGAGCGGATTGCCCAGGACATGGTGGCGGTCCGCGTCAGCCGGGACGTGCGCTTTTCCGTCGTGGGAGCGCCGGATTACTTCGCGCAGCGGCCGCCACCTCAGACGCCGCACGACCTGCGCGCGCACGCCTGCATTCGCTACCGCTTCGCCAGCGGCGCGCTCTATGCCTGGGAACTGGAGAAGGACGGCGTTGAACTTGAGGTCGACGTCGACGGCCCGCTCACCCTCGACGACCAGATGCTGATGCTTGACGCGGCGCTGGGGGGTGCCGGACTGGCCTTTGTCTTCGAGGCATACGCCGCACAGCATCTCGACAGCGGACGACTGATGCGCGTCCTCGCCGACTGGTGTCCGCCATTTCCCGGCCTGTTCCTATATTATCCCAGTCGCCGGCAACTGCCGGCGGGACTGCGCGCGCTGATCGAGATGCTGCGCGTCAGCGATTGAACGCTGCGCCGGCCATGATGCACGGAGTGGGACGATGGCGTATCGAACCTGGGGTGTTCGCACTTCCCTGCCACGCCCGCTCAGCCGCAATGAAAGGATCGCCGATTGTTGCGTGAACGGCGTGGCGATCTCCGCCGGTCTCGTCGGTGTCGTCGTGCTTATGGTGG
This sequence comes from Rhodospirillales bacterium, assembly GCA_016712595.1. NCBI lineage: Bacteria > Pseudomonadati > Pseudomonadota > Alphaproteobacteria > Rhodospirillales > Rhodospirillales bacterium. The sequence goes on along the minus strand of JADJQT010000001.1, from coordinate 1,620,854 downwards.
TGGCAATCCCGCAGGCAAATGACCGGCTGACGATGAGCCTGCTGGTTTACGCCGCCGGACTGCTGGCGATGTTGACAACTTCAGCGCTTTACAACGCCTTGCCCTCCTCGCGGCACAAGGACCTCCTGCGCCGGCTCGATCACGCGGCGATCTTCCTGATGATCGCCGGGACCTACACGCCGTTTTTGCAGATGAAGCTCGACGCCGGATGGGCACGCTGGCTGTTGGTCTACGTCTGGGCGGTCGCCGGCGTCGGCGTGACGCTCAAGCTGATCTGGATAAACCGCTTCGAGCGCCTCTCCGTCCTGCTTTACCTTTTCCTCGGCTGGACCATTCTGGTGGTGATCGGCCCCTTGTCGACTGCGATGGCGACTCCGGCCGTCGTGCTGCTGGCGATCGGGGGCGTGCTTTACAGTGCCGGCGTCCTGTTTCATCTCTGGGAACAACTCGCCTACCAGCAGGCCATCTGGCATGGCTTCGTCGCCGCCGCCGCCGCCTGCCACTATGCGGCCGTGCTGGGTGGCGTTGTCCTGTCCGGCGGGTTCAGCTAATCGGGAGGGGTTGTTGTCGACTCTCGGTCGTATCGGGAGTGGCGTCGGAAGTTTCCGAGCGGTTGAGCGTCTGTAGCTCGCCATCACGCAGCAGCAGAGTGCGCGTCGCCAAGGCTTCGATCAGGCGCTCGTCGTGGGAGACGAGAACGAGGGCTTGCGGCAAGGCGGCAAGGTGATGGATCAGGCGCGCGTGCGCAGCGGTATCGAGCCCGTTGCTCGGCTCGTCAAGCAGCAGAGCATCGGGCTCCATCGCCAGCACCGCTGCCAGTGAGACCAGCCGCTTTTCACCGCCGGACAACTTGTGGGTGATGCGCGCGCCGTAGCCCTCAAGGCCCAGCGCCAAAAGGACGCGCTCGGCGATGCCAACCGCCTGCTTGCGGGTTTTGCCGAGGTTCAGCGGACCGAACGCCACGTCTTCGAGGACGGTCGGGCAGAAGAGCTGGTCTTCGGGGTCCTGGAAGAGGAGCGCTGCGCGGGCGCGGACCTCGCGAAAATCCGCTTCGCTGCTCCGCGCCGCACCGAAAGCGACGAGGTATCCGGCTGTCGGTTTGCACAATCCGACGAGCAGGTGCAGCAGTGTCGTCTTGCCGGAGCCGTTGGCGCCGATGATCGCCACGCGCTCCCGCGGCCGCAACTCGAAGTTGACCCGCGAGAGAATCGCGGGCCCATGGGGATAGGCAAAGCCGACGTCCTGCAGCGAAAAGAGCAGTGTCACGCTACGACGAACTGGCAAACACCGAGCGTGGCAATCGCGGCGGACAAGACACCTGCGAAGGCCCAATCGGCGCGTGTCGGCGGCAATGCGTCCAGCGTCAGAAAGCGGCCGGAAAAGCCGCGACATTTCATTGCCTGACCAACGCGCTCCGAACGCTCGAAGCTGCGGACGAGCAGCATGCCGAAAAGGTAGCCGAAGCTCGTCCACGTATGGCGGTCGGAGTGCGGCTGGAACGCCCGCGCCCGCATGGCGAGCCGGAGCCGGGCGTACTCGCCGTGTAGCACGGCAACGTAACGCACCGTCAACAGCAGCATGCGCGCGAGCTTGTCGGGAACGCCCAGTTGCAGCAGCGCATGCCCCAGCGTCGTCGGCTCGATGGTGCCGACGAGCGACAGCAGGGTGAGAGCAACGGCGTTGCTGGTCAGAACCAGGCGCAGCGCCTGCTCTATGCCGTCGCGGCTGAGCGCGTAGCCGGCGATCTCGGCGATGGCCGGCCCCGGCGCGGTGAACGGCAGGAACAGCACGACCGGCACCATGAAGGCCTCGAGCGCGAGAAGTCGGCGCAGCAGCGGCGCGGGCGGCAGGCGTGCCAGACAGGCGAGCGCGCCCGCCAGCGCCAGCGCCGCAGCCAGCAGCGCGGGAGAACGCAGCGCCAAGGTCACCGCCGCGAAGATGAGGCTCAAGAGAATGCGCACGCGAGGCTCGACCTTTTGGACGAAGCCCGTTTCTTCCCCGTTGCCATTTCGGGCGTCGGCGGTGAGCAGGTTCATCAACGCCGTGCCCGCTCCCTCTGGCGTGCGCGCAGCCACGCAGCGAGACCGGCAAGACCGAGGATGTAGCCAAGACCACCCAAGATGTCGCGAAGCTGGACTTCGTCCTCGAAGGCGTTGAGCTGCTCGCGCAAGGGGCGAATTTGCGCCGCGACCGCAGCGGCGACGGCGTCCGGGAGCGCCTCCGGCCCCGCTTTTCCCGCCGGCTGCATCGCTTCCTCGACGGACGGACGCGAAACATTTGGGTTGACCGCTGCCTGGGCGCCGGCCTGCGACGATTCGGGCAACGAAGCCGGAAGATCTTCGGCGGCGATGACGAAACGGGCGACGTGCCCGTCGCCACAATCGACGATGATGACGTGATCGACACGCCGAGTTGCAGTGATCGCGAACTTGCCGTCGTCGTCCGTCTGCAGCAGCGCCAGTGTCTCGCCTCCCGGTGTGGCGACGACGATTTTCGCTCCCCGCGCCGGGCCGCCGCCGACGAAATAGGCGCTGCCATCGATGCGCGGACCGACGGCGGTGGCAAATACTTTCAACTTGTGGGCGTAAGCCGGTGATGCTGCCAGCACCGCCATCGCCAGCATGCCCACTGCCAAAACAGCCACTGCCAAAACGGCCACCGCCAGCACGGCCGTCGACAGCATTGGCACGCGCAAGGCGCGCGCCGGTCGCACGGCCAACTCAGGCATGCGCCGGACTCCCCACGCCGAGGATCTCCGGCTTGACCTTCTTCAGCAGCACCACCGCCGCACCGGTCAGCGCCCCCTCAATCACCATCAGCGGCCCGTAACTCAGCAGCACGATGCCGAGGGCGGGACGATATTCAGGGCCGCTCAGCGCCAGAGCCGCGCAGACGAACAGCGCAGTCAGCGCGACCGCGCCGGCTCCCGCGCATGCGCCAAGTGCAAAGATGGCGCGCGGTAATTCGAGTCGACGCAAAAGCGGGCCAAGAACGGCCGCGATCAAAAGCGCCGGCACGGCCATGTCGACGACATTGACCCCGAGAGTGCTCAGGCCGCCAAAGCCGAAAAAGAGGGCCTGCAAGGTCAGCGCCACCAGGATCGCCGGTACGGCGGACCAGCCGAGCACAAGGCCTATCAGCCCGCCGAGCAGGGGATGAACGCTCGTCGGACCGACCGGGATGTGGACCAGCGACGCGACGAAGAACACGGCGGACAGCAACGCCGCCTGTGGGATCTTTTCGTAATCCAATCGCTTGAGCGAGACGGCGAGAAGCATGGACGCGGCGGCGACGCCACCGACCAGCACCGGCGCCGAAAGCACGCCATCCGGAATATGCGCCATGTCCGCGGTTCCTCGCCGTTATTTTTTGCCTGCGGCTCCTCGCCGCTACTTCATGTCCACGGCGCGGATCCACATCAGCGCACCGAGTTCGACCGGGACATCCTTGCCGGCCGGGTTCTTCATCGTCTTCTCGCCTTGAGTCAAGGCGGCGAAGCCCCACCAGCCGGCGCGCGGCAGGCCGTAGGCGAATTCGCCCGCGGCGTCGGTCTTGACCACCTGGGTAATGAAGACATCCGACGGCGGCGTCACCGAGCTGTCGTTCATCCATTCGACCTCGACCTCGGCGTCGGGCACCGGCCGGCCATCGCGCTCGAGGACACCGCGGAAAACGTTGCCTGTCCAAACGCCGTAAGGACGGGTCAGCGGACGGATTTCCACCGGCAACCCGACCAGTTCGTCCCAGCCTTCACCCGCTCCGTAGGCATCGACGACGACCTTGGCGTAGTGCACGATCATCTTGCCTTCACTGGGCTCCCAGTACGGCTTCGCCTCGACGAAAAAGACGTAGTCCGCCGGTGTCTTGATCTCGTAGGACGCCTGCCACGCCTGCTTGCCGTCGTGCGTCGTCGCCCGCAGACGCGCATCGAGATTCTCGATCGTGCCGCCCGATTTGACGCCGAAGCGTTGGGGGCGCTCCATGGTCATCACCGGGCCGCGCTCCATCGGGTGCGTGAAGATAAGATCGATCAGAACGTTACCACCGCTTTCCGCGGTAACCGTGTCGGTCGAGGGCTTAACCACCTGGAAATGCGCCTGCGCATCTCCGCCGGGCGCGAGTAGGAGAAAACCAACGCTTACGATCGCCCCTGTCGTCGATGTTCGTATGTCCCGTCTCCATCGATTCTTGGTTGGCGGACCGGGTGGCGGTCCGGCATCGTTGATTTGCGCGATGCTTTTGCCGCGCCCCGCGCCGGTATGATGATCTGCGAATTCTTCATACCACGCGTCGGCGCGAATGCAAGGACCGTCGCGCACCAAGGAACGATGGGAGACCCAGGCGATGCAGCGGATCACGATCTCCGTCGACGACGCGTTGCTCGCGGAGTTCGACGCACTCATGCAACTTCGCGGCTACAGCAACCGCTCGGAGGCTTTTCGCGACCTCGTGCGCGAGCGGCTGGAGCGAGAGCGCTTCGCCAGCGTCTCGGCGCCCGCCTGCATCGGGTGCCTGACCTATGTCTACGATCATTCAGAGCGGGAATTGCCGCGACGCCTGATCGAGGCGCAGCACGCGCACCACGATCTGACGATCTCGACGATCCACCTTCATCTCGATCATGAAAATTGCATGGAGGCCGCCATCCTGCGCGGGCCGACGCAGCAGGTCACCGCTTTCGCCGGCACCATCACCGCACAACGCGGCGTCCGCCACGGTCATCTCTGGCTCGTGCCTGTCGACCTTCGCCTCGACAGCCACGAGCACACCGTCGGAGATCATCCCAGCGAGCCGCATGTCCATAGCCGACCGAAAACTTAATCGTCGGGTATGGGAAAGGCTCTGTGAAACCCGCCCCCCTGAACACAGTGTCAAGGAGCGATCGGCATCGCCTGACGCTTCAGCTTACGCGGCTTTGACCTGGGCCAGGAAGGTGTTCAACTCGCGGGTCAACTGCGCGGACTGCTCGGCAACGTGCTTCGAGGCACCGAGCACTTGGCCCGCAGCCGATCCGGCGCCACTCGCCGTCTCCTTGACGGCGGCGATGCTGCTGGTGACCTCCTGAGTCCCCCGCGCCGCGCCCTGAACGTTGCTGGCAATCTCCTGCGTCGCCGCGTTCTGCTGTTCGATGGCCGAGGCGATTCCCGTGGCAATTTCGCTGATCTCGGCGATCACCCGACTGATCTCCTCAATCGCTGCTACCGCGTCCTTGGTCACCGCCTGCATCTGCGCCGCCTGGCCGGCGATCTGATCGGTCGCCTGAGCCGTCTGCCCGGATAACGATTTCACTTCGCTGGCGACCACCGCGAAACCCTTGCCAGCCTCACCGGCGCGCGCAGATTCGATCGTGGCGTTGAGGGCAAGAAGGTTGGTTTGACTGGCGATATCGTTGATCAGCCCGACCACTTCGCTGATTTTCTGCGCGCCCTCGACCAAAGCCTGCATGGTGCCGTCAACGCGGCGAGCCTCCTCGACCGCCTGCTGGGTGATCCGCGAGGACTGCGTCACCTGACGGCTGATCTCGCTGATCGACGAGGACAATTGTTCGGCCGCGCTCGCGACTGTCTGGACGTTCGCTGATGCCTGCTCGGCAGATGAGGCCACCGTCAATGCCTGCTGATTGCTCTGATCGGCCGCGGTCGACATCGCCTCCGCCGCAGATTGCATCTCACCCGCCGCCGAGGACAGCGACGCGGCGAGCTGCCCCACCTTGGCCTCGAAGCCCTTCGTCAGCGAGTCGAGTGCTTCTGCGCGCCGTTCCTTGTTCTTGCGCTCTGCCTCTTGCTCAGCCGCGAGGCGATCGGCGGTGATCATGTTGTCCTTGAACACCTGCAACGCCGCGGCCATGCCACCGATCTCGTCGCGACGGCCGACCCCATTGATCTCGCAGGCAAGATCGCGGGCGGCAAGCTTGCGCATCGTCGCGGTCATCGCCGCGATCGGTCGCGAAACACTGACCACGATCAAAAAGCCACTAACGCAGCAAATCATCGCGGCGACGACAAGAACGATGACCACAAGTATGAACGTCGAATTGTAGAGTTCTTCGCCGAATCGTGCCGCATTATTGGCTTCGCGGACATTCAACGCGACGTCATTTTTAACGGGATTGTGGGCAGAATTAAACGCTTCGCGCAGTGTTGTATTGAATATGTTTCCTGCCTTATCATTTTCGTTATTGCGCGATAATTCGATAACCTCCTTTGATTTTTCGAGATAAATCTCCCAGAGGCGAGAGAAGTTGTTGTACAGCGCTCGCTCCTCGTCCGTCGAAATCAGCGGCTCATAGGCGGCGCGAATTTTGGCGATCCGGCCCGCCGTCTCCTGCATCTCGGCCTCGTAGCCATCCATTTCCTTACCGGTCGTCGACAGGATGTGGTTGGCCTGCAGCCGGCGATACTTGCCGATCGCGTCATTGAGATCACCGATGGCCTGCAGGCTCGGCAGCCAATTCTGCGTGACTACCTGGGTCTGTTGATTGATGCCGGCCAAGCGATCCAAGGAGAAGGCGCCCAGTGCCACGGTGACGAGAAGGGCCATGGCAAAGGCCAGCGTCACCTTCGTTCTGATCGCCAGGTTATTGAACCGATCCAACATGCACGATGCTCCAGACAGTATGGCAGCCCGGCGAACTCGATGTCTCCCGGGGATACGTAGGTACCGTTGCGCGATGAATGCCGTGAGTCATTCGCCTATAAGGTACACGCGGGAACCATCCTCGTCGATCGCGATTAACAATGGGTTACCGCTGCAAGGATCGTGAACCGACTGTGGCTCCGTGGGCTTACGGCATCGCCAGCCGGATGCGTCTTTGCACAGAGACGCTGCCAGAAACAGAGTGAGGCTATGTGTCTCTCTCACGCGGCGATCCAGACGCGGAGGGAGGTCGATGACGACGACATTGGTCAGGGCGGAGCGCACGCGCGTGCAGCGGACGGCTTTGCGCGAAATGAAATGCCGGGCGGATCGCTTTGCTTTCCTGATCGACGCACAAGATTACTTTCGCACTTTCAAGACTGCGGCGATGCGGGCCCAACGCTCAATCCTGATCATCGGCTGGGACGTTAACAGCCGCACGCTGCTCGAGTTTCCGGGCGAGGCGCGCCCGGACGTTCCCAACGAGCTCGGCCCGTTTCTCAACCACGTCACGAGGCTGCGTCCGCATCTGTGGGTCCGGGTACTGAACTGGGATTCGCCACTGCTTTACGGGCTCGACCGCGAGTGGGCACAGCAGGCACGCTTCGACTGGTTCACCAATCCGCGCTTATGTTTCGCCCTCGACGAGGCACACCCGATCGGCGCCTCGCAGCATCAGAAGCTCGTGGTCATCGATGATCAACTCGCCTTTGTCGGCGGCATCGACCTGACGGATTGCCGGCTGGACGCGCCCGCGCACCGCCCCGCCGATCCCCGCCGCCGCAATGCCGACGGCACGCCGTATGAGCCACATCATGACATTCAGGTCGCGGTCGACGGTGCCGCGGCGCAGATGCTGGCCGAAGTGGCGCGCGATCGCTGGCAACGAGCGACCGGCCAGCGGCTGGTACCGGCGGTGAACGGAAACGAGGATCCCTGGCCGGATGACCTTACCGCCGACTTGCGGTTCGTCGACGTCACCATCGCCCGCACGTATCCCGCATGGAAAGGGCATCGCGAGGTCCGCGAGATCGAAGCCTTGTTCGTCGAGTCGATCCGCCGCGCCCAAACGAGCATCTACATCGAAAACCAGTACTTCTGCGCCGTGCCCATCGTCCAGGTCATCATCGAGCGCCTGGCGCGCCCGGACTGTCCCGAGATCGTCCTCGTTCTACCCCGTCAACCGACAGGCTGGCTCGAGCGAACGACGATGGGCAGCCGCCAACAGCAGATGCTGGCGCGCGTGCGGGAAGCCGATCAGTACAACCGTGTGCGGGTTTATACCCCCGTCGTCGGCACGTCGGGAGACGTCGGCATCAAGGTCCACTCGAAAGTGATGATCATCGACGGCCGGTTCGTCAATGTCGGATCGGCGAACCTCAACAACCGCTCCGTTGGCCTCGATTCCGAATGCAACCTCGCCGTCGAAGGAAAGGCGGGCTCCCCCGAGGCAAGAGCGATCGCCGGGTTTTGCAATCGCCTGCTCGCCGAACATCTTAATGCGCCGATCGGCCGCGTTTTCGCCGAGATCGAGGCCGGCGGCTCACTGATCACGGCAATCGAACGGCTGCGCGGCCCCGGTCGCAGCCTCGCTCCGTTTCCGGATCATGCGAACGATACCGACGTCTTTCAGGCGTTTGCCGCCGATCTCGACCTGCTTGATCCAACTGCGCCGGTCGAGCCCGAACGCATCGCCGATGAATTCGCCCGCGATCACCGCGGGCGATCGACTCTGCAGGCGAGCGTCATACGCCTGTGTGCCGTCGTTCTTGTGCTTTTGTGCTTCGCCGCGTTGTGGCACTGGGGGCCACTGGCCGCATACGCCAATCCCGAGACGATCGAATATCTGGCGCGGATCATGAACAACGACTGGCAGGCGAGCGTGGCCTTGCTCGCTGTCTATGTCGTCGGCGGCCTGCTGATGTTTCCGGTAATCGTGTTGATCGCCGCGACCGGCATGGTTTATTCGCCGGTGTACGCGCTGCTGATCGCCGGCGGCGGTTCAGTCTTGAGCGCGATCGCCGGCTATGCGGTGGGCGCCGTGATCGGCCGCGCCCATCTCCGCCGCCTCGCTGGCGGCCGGCTCGATCGCATCAGCCGCCAGCTTGCGCGTCGTGGAATTCTATCGATGACCATTATACGCGTTCTGCCGGTTGCGCCGTTTACCGTGGTCAATCTCGCCGCCGGCGCCTCGCATATTCGCTTCGGCGATTTCGTCGCGGGTACGGTGCTCGGCATGGCGCCCGGCATTACCGCGATTACCCTGTTTTCGGCTCAGCTCTGGCAGGTTTTACGCTCGCCCGACGCTTCGAACCTCTTAATCCTCGCAGTCCTCGCGGCAGCCTTGATCCTGGCGGCAGCCTTCGCCTGGCGGCGCTTCGTGCATCGCCATTCCGATAAGGCAAAGGCGTGATCATTGCGTTCGATGCGCAGGAATGCGCCGATGCGCAGGCGTCAGCACCATCGTCGCCGATGACAGCAACCCGACACCTGCGCGTCGCCACCTACAACATTCATCGGACAATCGGCAACGACGGTCAGCGAGATCCAGCGCGCATCGCCGCTGTTATTGATGAGCTTGGCGCCGATATCATCGCCCTTCAGGAGGTCGACTGGCGATCGGATCGGGATGACGACCTGATCGCCGCCGCCACCACCGAGACGGGCTATCACGCCGTCGCCGGCTCGAACCTGCGCCGCCATCGCGGCGAGTACGGCAACCTGCTGCTGAGCCGGCTTGCCGTGCGACGGGTGCGGCGGATCGACCTTTCACAGAACCGCAAAGAACCGCGCGGCGCGATCGATGTCGATCTCACCGGCGGCGGGGCTACGCTGCGGGTAATCGCCACGCATTTCGGACTCCGGGCGATCGAGCGCTGGCGCCAGGCCGCGCGCTTGCGCGATGCCATCGCCGATCACCCGGACCATCCCCTGCTTGTCCTCGGCGATTTCAACGACTGGTGTCCCGGATGCCCCTCGCTGCGCCCTCTGCTGACTATGGTGGCGGCGAGCCCGCGGCGGGCAAGCTTTCCGTCGCGCCGGCCGCTGCTCGCACTCGACCGCATTCTTTACAGAAACATCGCAGCATCCCCGTGCTTTCGCGCGCATGCGACGCCGCTCGCACATTCGGCGTCCGATCACCTGCCCGTCGTCGGCGAAATCGTTCTCGACTGACGGCAGCCGCGACGAACGCCCCGCGTCAGGGGCTACTCGCACGCAGGCGGGCCAGGGTGGTGCGCGTGCTGATCGCGTCGGGATCAACGGCAAGGACGAGGACGGCGGCACGGCCGGCCGCCTTCGCGCGCGCCAGCGCTGGCGCGAACTCCGAGGTGTGCTCGACACGCTCCGCAAAGGCCCCGCAGGCGTGCGCGAAAGCGACGAAATCCGGATTTTGCAAGCCGGTACCAAGCGGGCGTCGGGGATAGGCGCGCTCCTGGTGCATGCGGATCGTGCCATACATGCCGTTATCGAAGACGATCACGATCGGCGCGGCCCCGTGCTGCACCGCCGTCGCCAATTCCTGGCCGGTCATGCCGAATCCGCCGTCGCCGGCACAGGCGACGACCAAGCGCTGCGGATAGCGCAGCTTCGCCGCCACCGCCGCCGGCACGCCGTAGCCCATGGCGCCGTTGACGGCGCCCAACAGCCGCCGGCCGCCGCCGAACCGCAGGTAGCGCTGCGGCCAGCCTGAGAAATTGCCGGCATCGACGGTCACGATCGCATCCCCCGGCAGATCGGTGCGCAGATGGATCATGGCCTGGCCGAGGTCGAGCCCGCCGCCGGACGCCGCGGGTGCCGTATCGGCGAGATATTCGGAACGGGCGGCGTCGGTCCATGCGCGCCGATGCGTGCCGCCGCTTGGGGCGAGCTTGCAGGCGGAGGCGGCAAATGCCGGGGCGCTTGCGCACAAGGCGATCGCCGCCGGAAACACTCGGCCGATCACCTGCGCCCCCGGATGGACGTGCACGAGTTCCGGTCCGCCGGCGGCCAGGAGCGAAAAACCCTGTGTCGTCGCTTCGTCAAGACGCGAGCCTACGGCCAGCAGCACATCGGCGGAGCGCACGCGGGCGACGAGCGCCGGATTGGCGCCGATGCCGAGTTCACCCACGAAGCACGGATGATTGTTATCGAACAGGTCGTGGCGCCGGAACCCACAGCATACCGGCAGGGCGTTGGCTTCGGCGAAGCGCTCGATATCCGCGCGCGCTGCCTCGTTCCAGCCGCTGCCGCCGAGCAGCAGCACGGGGCGCAGCGAATCGCCCAACACCCGGTGGATCCGCTCCATCACGCCGGGATCAGGAGGTGCATCGGCGAGGCGCGGCATTGGCGCATCGCCGCAGACGGCGCTCTCGCCAAGAACGTCCTGCGGCAGCGACAGGACAACCGGCCCCGGCCGTCCACGCATCGCGGTATGAAACGCCCGGGCGAGCGCCTCGGGGAGTGCCGCCGCACTCTCGATTTCCTCCACCCGCTTGGCAAGCGGGCGGAACATCACCTCGAAGTCCACCTCCTGGAAAGACTCCCGGCCGCGCCTGGCACGCTCGACCTGCCCCACAAGCAGCACCATCGGGGTCGAATCCTGCCGTGCCGTGTGTACACCGATCGCCGCGTTGCAGGCTCCCGGACCCCGGGTGACCAGACAGACACCGGGGCGGCCGGTCAGCTTGCCGTCGGCCTCCGCCATCATCGCCGCGCCGTGCTCGTGGCGGCAGGTGATGAAGGCAATCCGCGCGCGCACGTCATAAAGCGCATCGAGAATCGCAAGGTAACTTTCGCCAGGAACGCCGAAAATGCGCTCGACGCCAAAATTCAGCAGGGCATCGACGATCAGCCGCCCGCCGGTGCGCGCCGTTGCCATCCGCCAGGGCTCCTCTGCCGTGAGTCGTTTCATAGTTTTAGCCAAGACCGCGGCCGGGAGCGAGCGTGGCAAATTGCGCGGAGCGGATTGGTCAAAAAAATGCCGCCCCGGCAGTCCCGGGGCGGCGGTCGAAAGACAAGGAAACGTTTTGAGGCTATTTGACGAACGCGTCGCGCGCACGCACGCCGATATCGCCCTGATCGGTGAAGAAGCCGTCGAGGCCGAGATCGAGGAACGCGGTGATTTCGCCAGCGAGATCGCCGAACTCCAAAGGATCGGCGCTGCTCTGGAAATCCGCCGGCAGGAAGGTGTTTTCGGCGCGGAACGTCCAGGCGTGAACATCGAGGCCGACGGCATGCGCATCGGCGATGATCGTCGTCGGCGCACCGAGGGCGTTGTTCACCCGCGGGATGATCAGCGACTTGTTCACGCCGATGCCATTGGCGTAGGTGGCGATTTCGGCAAGGCCGGCCGGGGTGGCAAGATCGGCGTAGGTGCGGGTATCGCCATTGGCAACGAAGTCATAGGGTGCCCCGCTCGAATCCATAAGCTGGATAAGCGGAAGGTCGGTCAGGCCGCGCAAGGTCTTGAGGTTGGCGACCTCGAAGGACTGGATGAACACCTTTTTCGTCTCGCGGAAGAACGCTGCCCGATTGATGGTCTTGACCAGCAGCTTTTCCATCGGCAGGCCGATGCTCTGGAAGTAGGTCGGATGCTTGGTCTCGGGATAGACGCCGACGCAGCGGCGGTGCGTCAGGCCCTTCGCCCTGGCTTCAAGCTGGAAGCGGAAGTTGACGCCGCGGGCGAGGTCGAGAACTTCCTGAAACGTGGGAATTGTAAAGTCGCCGTTGAATCGCTCGTTGGTCGGGCGGACCTGCGGCAGGCGTTCCTTGGCACGCAAGGTCTTCAGTTCGGCAAGAGTGAAGTCTTCGGTGAACCAACCTTGGATCGCGTTGCCATCGATCGTCTTGGTCGTCTTGCGGGAGGCGAACTCGGGGTGGTCGGCGACGTCGGTCGTTCCCGAGATATCGTTCTCGTGGCGAGCGACGAGCACGCCATCCTTGGTCATTACCAGGTCCGGTTCGATATAATTGACGCCCATCTCGATCGCGAGCGCGTAACCGCCCAGCGTGTGCTCGGGCACATAGCCGCTGGCGCCGCGGTGGGCGATGACGATGGGATCACTGCTTTCGACACATGGCAGCGGTGCATCGCCGGTCGCCCGGGCAGTGATCGGCGCGAAAACCATGGACGACGCTAGCAGCGCCGCGGGCAAAACGGCAAGTCTCAGATGTAGCACGTTGATTCCCCTCCTCCAGAACGCGGATAGCCGCGACCGGTCGCGCGCGGGGATGCGCATCGCGCATGTGTGAGCACAACTGGCCGGGCGCGAAACGCTAGCCGAGCGAGGTGCGCGAGTTTCGGAAGCTTGCTTGAACTCTTTCTGACGATTTTGTGGCGGTGGACATCCGCCCGGGCGTGAGCCACCATGACCGTCAACAAGCACAGGAGGGGAGCCTGGAAAATGTGGGAGTGGGCGCTTCGCTGGAGCGAAGTCAGGGACGATCTCGTCCTCGGCTCCAGCCCGATGACCGTTGACGACATCGAAAACATCCGCGAACAGACCGGCGCGACGGCCCTGTTGTCACTGCAAAGTGACGCTTGCCGGGCGCACTACAACATCGACTTCGCGGATCACCGCGACTTTGGCGAACGCAGGCAGATTGCGATGGTCAACGCGCCGATGTACGACTTCGACGCCAGCGAGCAACGGCGAAGCCTGCCTTACGCCGTCCGCAGCCTGCGGGATCTCCTCTGTGCCGGTCACAAGACTTACGTCCATTGCACGTCCGGATATTCGCGGGCGCCGCTCGCGGCGCTCGGCTACCTGACGTTCGTCGAAAAAGAAACCACTGAAAACGCGACGGCGACGATCCTCGCCGCCCAGCCGGAGGCCGATCCATCATGGGAAGCCTACCATGGCTGCCGCGCTGACCTCGTCGATCTGCTGCGCGAGAATATTCTCGTCCGCGCCTACTACCTGTCGCAGGAGGAACCGGAGGCGTCGCCCGCCGAGCACTGGGCGCGCGCCGAGTGCGATATGATCTGCTCGGCGTTCATCAACGGCGGCACCGCGCCTCGCTGGCGCCTCGACCCCTGCCGCGCATGAAGCCACGCGTCGCATTCCGTGCGCTCCTTCGGACCGTGCGGTGATGATCGGCTTCGAAGCCGGGAAAACCGGTCTGTGGATTCCGCCGGATAGAGGATCCGCGGGGGGCCCGCCGCCGCTCATCCTCTTTCTACACGGCATCGGCGAGCGGGGCTGCGGCGGCCCCGAACTCGCGCGTGTCGCCGCGTGGGGACTGCCGAAGCTGCGCACGACCAACGGCCTGACCAACGAGTCCGGCTTTCCCTTCCTCGTCGTCGCGCCACAGTGCCCGCCCGATCGCCATTGGTGCGATCGCGAGATGCGTGACGCGGTGGCCGCGCTGGTCGACCATCTGGTTGCCACAGGCGCGGCCGATCCCGCCCGCCTCTACCTCGCCGGCTTCAGCATGGGCGGTATCGGCAGCTTCTGTATCGCCCTTGATCGCCCGTTGCAGTTCGCGGCGCTGGTTTCGGTCTGTGGCGCGTGCGAGGACCAGCCGGAGCGGTTGCCCGAACTCGCCCACCTGCCGATGTGGATCGCCTACGGCGAGGACGACGAGATCGAGCGGCTCACGCGCGGCTCGAAGGACGTGGTTGCGCGACTCTCCCGCTTCGGACGACTGGTCGAACGGCCATTTTGCGTCGGGCGGGCCGGCAACATCGGCGCCCATCCCCGCACCGCGGACGCCGCGTTCGCCGAAACCGCCCTTTACCACTGGCTGCTTGACCCGCGACACGCGCGCCCGCCGTCCGGCCCGTGAGTGCTCGCGCATTGCTTGCCCCGCTGTCTTCCGGCTGATCGCTCGTCCCCTTCGGGTGGCTTCGGTGTCGCATGATCGAATATACCCTCGACCTCAACTGCTGGTGGTTTCCCGCCGATGCCGCGTCCATCCGCCACGACGAGCATCCACCGCTCATCATCTATCTTCACGGCAGTGGACAGAAAGGCGAGGGCGGCCGCCGGCTGCACAAAGTGACGGACTGCGGCTTGCCGAAGCATCGGCTTGAACATCGCAAGCTGACCGACACCCCGTTCCCCTTCGTCGTCGTCGCGCCGCAATGCCCGCACGGCAGAAATTGGTGCGATGCATCCGTTCTGGCCGCGGTCGAGGCGCTGGTCCGCCAGATCATCGATGGCGGCATGGCTGACCCGCATCGGCTCTATCTCACCGGGTTCAGCATGGGCGGGATCGGCACGTTCTGTCTGGCGTTGCGCGACCCTCAGCGGTTTGCCGCAATCGCCTCGGTGTGTGGGCGGTGCACAAACATCAGCGAGGTCGGGCGCCTCCGGCACACACCGACGTGGGTTGCCTATGCCGAGGACGACGAGATCGAAAAGCTGACGCGCGGATCGAAGGACGTCGTCGAGCGCCTGGCGCCGTTCGGCAATGTCGTCGCCCGCCCCTACCACGTCGGCGCCCGCGACGGCGAAATCGCCCACGTGCGCACGTGTAACGCCGCCTACGCCGACCGCAACCTATACAGGTGGATGCTCCACCACCCCTACGAAACCTGAGCCTTGGCGTAGGCGTCCCGCATCTCGCGCTTGAGCGTCTTGCCAGCGACGTTACGGGGGAACTCCTCGTAGAGCACGACGTCCTGAATGCGCTGAAACTTGGCGTCGACCCGTGCGTTCGTCCAGGCGACGAGTTCTTCTCGCCCCGGCCGATCCCCCGGCTTCAGGGCAACGGCGGCAATCGGGACCTCTCCCCATTTCGCGTCCTGGACACCGAACACCGCGACCTCGCGAACCGCCGGGTGACCCGCAATCACCTTTTCGACATCGAACGGATAGACGTTGACGCCACCGACGATGATCATGTCCTTGATGCGATCGACGAGGAACAGATAGCCTTCCTCGTCGACATAGCCGGCGTCGCCGGTGTGCAGCCAGCCGTCGCGGATCGCCACCGCGCTCAGGTCCGGACGCTTGTAATAGCCCGGCATCATGCATGGGCTGCGCCCGCAGATCTCGCCCACTTCGCCGGCGGCGCACGCGCTGCCGTCTTCGCGCTCGATACGGATTTCCATGAACGGCGGCGGGCAGCCGACCGAGCCCAGCTTGCGAATCGCATCGTGCTTGTCGAGGATGGTCATGAACCCCTCGGTCAGCCCGTAAAGCTCGTAGAAGCGGTTAGGAAGCTCGGCATTGATCCGTTGCTTGACGCGAACGTGCAGCGGCGCGCCGAGGTTGTGCAGCATCTCGAGGCTGGCGAGTTTCTCGGGCGTGTAGTCCGGGTGGTCGAGCACGGCGGTGATCTGCGCCGGCACCATGATGATATGGGTGACCTTGTAGCGGTGGGTATCGGCGATGACCCGCGCCGGATCGAAACTCTCATGCAGCACGTAGGTGCCACCCACGAACATCCACGGCATCAGGTCGACCATGGCACCGTTGAAGACGATCGAGCCGGCGTGCAGGACGACGCTCTCCGGCGAGATGCGAAAGGCCTGGGCGAACAGCGTGCAGTACATCGCCCGCACATAGTGGGAATGGATGATGCCCTTGGGCAGACCGGTGGTGCCACTGGAGTACATGATATTGAACATGTCCGCATCGACGATGCCGGCATCGGGAGGATTATCGTCCGGCGCATCGCCGATGAAGGCCTCGTAAGTGCAAAACGCCGGCTGTTGCGTGGCGTCGGTGCCAAGAAGAATCCAGCGTTCGGCAGCGATGTGCGGCAGTCGCGGGCGCAGGCGCTCGAAGGTTGCGGCGAACGAGACATGCCCCAGCACCAGTGACGTATCGGAATCCTTGAGCAGCGAGGCGAGGCCACCGTCCTGAAGGAGCGGGCTCATCGGCACGATGACGAGGCCGGTCTTCGCCGCCGCCCAGTAGGCGGCCATTAACTCGAGGCAGTTAGGCAGAACCGTGGCAAATTTGTCGCCCTTTTTGAGCCCGGCGCGCAGAAGGGCGTGCGCCAAGCGATTAACGCGCGCGTTGAGCGCTTTGTAGGTGAGCGAGTGTCCACCGACGATCAGGGCGGGATGCTCCGCCCGATAACGCGCATGGCGCGGCAGCAGCGAGCCGATATCCATGGAAATCCCCCATCTCTTTGCTTTTGGTCCACCATACGACCGCCGAGCGGGCAGTGCCATCTTTGCTGTTCGCAGGGGCTGGCGATATTTTTTGCCGAACACAGGCACGAACGCGTCGGCACATTCGTTGGAAATCGTCCTCGTCCGGCTCTCTGCCGGGCAAGCGGCCCCTCTTTGGTTTTTCAGTTATTGCCGAGAGATCGTCGACGTCGCGCCGGCGTCCTGCCACGCAGGCACAGATAAAATTACGCGGCTTGCACGAAGCTCTGGATGACGGTCTTCGTTCCAGCCTTTTCGAAATCGATCTCAAGGCGATCACCGTTGACGCTGCGGACCGTGCCGTAGCCGAATTTCTGATGAAATATTCGCTGACCGGGGGCGAACGGGCAGGCAGGCGCCGGACGCGCCGAGGGGCGATGGGCGGCGAGACCATCGATCAGCGGCGGCCGGCGAAGCCGCGCACCGCCGCCTGCACGGACACTGCTCGCAACGACGGACGGCAGATCGTCCAGCCATTCGCGATCCCTGCCGCCGTACCGGGAAGCGCCGAACAGCCCGGTGGGCGCCGATACCTCGACATGGTCCGCCGGCAACTCGCTGACGAAGCGTGACGGGAGCGCGCTTTGCCAGGTTCCGAAGACCATGCGGTTGGCGGCGTAGCTGACCACCGCGCGCTTGCGGGCGCGGGTGAGGCCGACATAAGCGAGCCGGCGCTCTTCTTCGAGCGAGGCCGCTCCGCCTTCATCGAGCGAGCGCTGGTTGGGAAACACGCCCTCCTCCCAGCCCGGCAGGAAGACGGTATCGAATTCGAGCCCCTTGGCGGCATGCAAGGTCATCAGCGCGACCTTGTCATCACCGGCCGCGTCATCGTTGTCCATCACCAGGCTGACGTGCTCGAGAAAGCCGGCGAGGCTTTCGAACTCGACGAGCGCCGCTACCAGTTCCTTGAGGTTGTCGAGTCGCCCGGATGCTTCCGGACTGCGGTCGGCCTGCCACATCGCGGTATAGCCGGACTCATCAAGGATCGTGCGCGCCAGTTCGGCGTGCCGCGTCCGGGCCATCTGCTCCCGCCAGCGCGCGAGGTCGGCCAGCAGCCGGCCCAGTGTTCCGCGGGCTTGCGGCTTGAGCTCGTCGCTCTCGATCAGCCGGGCGGCAGCGGCCAGCAGCGGGATGCCGAGATCGCGGGCCAGAAGGTGAATGCTGCGCAGGCTGGCGACACCGAGACCGCGCTTCGGGGTATTGACGATACGCTCAAAGGCGAGGTCGTCATCTGGCTGGACGACGGTGCGAAAATAGGCGATGGCGTCGCGGATCTCCTGGCGTTCGTAAAAACGCGCGCCACCGATGACCCGATAGGGGATGCCGACAGTGATCAGCCGTTCCTCGAATTCACGCGTCTGGAAACCGGCGCGCACGAGCACGGCCATGCTGCGCAGCGGCTCGCCAGCGGCCCGCAGAGCCTCGATGTGCTCGCAAACGACGCGCGCCTCGTCCTCGCCGTCCCAGACACCGCGCACGAGCACCTTCTCGCCCTCGCCCTGGGTCGTCCACAGTGTCTTGCCGAGCCGGCCGCGGTTGTGGGTGATGAGCCCGGACGCGGCGGCGAGGATATGGGGTGTCGAGCGGTAGTTGCATTCGAGGCGGATGACCTGGGCGCCGGGAAAGTCGCGCTCGAAGCGCAGGATGTTGTCGATCTCAGCGCCGCGCCAGGAATAGATCGACTGATCGTCGTCGCCGACGCAGCAGAGGTTGCGGTGCCCTTGCGCCAGCGCGCGCAGCCACAGGTACTGGGCGACGTTGGTGTCCTGGTATTCGTCGACGAGCAGGTAGCGGAACTGCCGCTGATACTTCAGCGCGATCTCCGGATGCTGGCGAAAAAGGGTAATGTTGTGCAGCAGCAGGTCCCCGAAGTCGGTGGCATTCAGCGTCCTCAGGCGCTCCTGATATTCGGCATAGAGCGGCAGGGCCAGGCCGTCGAGCGCGTCGGCACCTTCCGCCTCCGTCACCTGCTCCGGCGTCAGTCCGCGATCCTTCCAGCGCTGGACGATCGAGGAGACGAGGCGCGGCGGCATCTTCTTGACGTCCATGCGCCGCGCTTCCTCGAGCTGCTTGATCAGGCGGAGCTGATCGTCGGCATCAAGGATGGTGAAGTTGGGTTTGAGGCCGAGCAGTTCGGCATGGCTGCGGAGAATCCGCGCCCCCGTCGCATGGAAGGTACCGACCCACCAGCCTTCGACCGAACAGTCGAGCAGCCCGACCACGCGCTCGCGCATCTCGCGCGCCGCCTTGTTGGTAAAGGTCACGGCCAGCACCTGCCACGGTCGGGCGCGACCGGTCGCAAGGATGTGAGCGAGCCGGGCGGTGAGCACCCGCGTCTTGCCGGTACCGGCACCGGCCAGTACCAGCACCGGCCCCTCCGTCGCCTGCACCGCCTCGGCCTGACCTGCGTTCAGCAGCCCGAGATAAGCGGCCGGCGCGCACAATCGGGCCTCGGACACGGGAATGTCACCATCCATGCCCCGAGATATAGCATGCTTCCAGCAGAATTCCGCTACCGAACGTAACGAGGCAGGCTTAGGCGCTGATCCCTCGCTCTCGTCGGGACGGTGCGGGCGGAGCTGAAGCGGTGGAGTTCCAGCGAATCCGGTCAGTTGACCCCATGGTCGACGTCGAGCGCGTAGCCGGTGCCGCGCACCGTGCGAATGACGTCCTCGTCGCCATGAGCGCCGAGCGCCTTGCGCAGCCGGCGAATGTGCACGTCGACGGTGCGCAGTTCGACGTGGATGTCACGACCCCACGCCTTGTCGAGCAATTGCTCGCGGGTAAACACCCGGTACGGTCGCTCCATGAACAGGCGCAGCAGCCGGAATTCGGTGGGGCCGAGGTGGATGTGCTTGTTGCGACGGGACACCCGGTGAGTGGCGAGATCCATGATGATGTCGTGGCACACCAGCCGCTCTTCGCTGAGTGACGGGCGGGTCCGCCGCAGCACCGCGCGGACCCGGGCGACAAGTTCGCTGGGCGAGAACGGCTTGACCACGTAGTCATCCGCGCCGGATTCGAGGCCGCGCACCCGGTCTCCTTCCTCGCCGCGGGCGGTCAGAATGATGATCGGCAACGCGCGCGTTTCCGGTTTGCCGCGCAGGCGCTGGCAAACGGCGATGCCTGAGGTGCCGGGCAGCATCCAGTCGAGCAGCACGAGGTCCGGCTGGTGCTCCTCCACGGCGATCATCGCCTCCTCACCGTCACCAGCCATCGAGACGTCAAACCCTTCGCGGTCGAAGTTGTAGCGAAGCATTTCTGCCTGCGCCTCTTCATCTTCTACAATAAGCACTTTCGGCTTAGCCGAAATCGCTGCGTGATTGAGCTGCACGGCAAAGTCCCTTCTTGAATTATCTTATACTGCTATTGTCACTATCTACAGTACAGTAAAACTTGTGACATCGTCTTTCGGCCTTTCGTCTGATGGTGCCCGTCCATGCACAAGAAAACCGACGACTTCTGCAATGTTTGTCGCATGATCACCGACGCGCTCTATATTTTTAGCGATGAACAATAGATGGGTACACGCGGTTATGTTGCGCGGGTCCTCCATCATATACGTCAGTAACTCACGAAATATGCTGGTATGCAGAGCGTCCAACTCCTTATCGCGCTGCCGTACCAGTTCCGCCTTTTCCAGATCGCGGGCGATGTAGGCATCAAGCACATCCTTGATCATCTCCTGCGCCAGCTTGCCAAGCCGCACGACCGTTTGCGCCGACGGCACCGGCGGCATCTCGACCAGTGCCGCGGTACGTTTGGCGACGTTTTTCGCGTAGTCACCGACGCGCTCGAGCATGCCCGCGGTCTTCAGCGCGCCGATGATCTCGCGCAGGTCCTTGGCCATCGGCTGACGCAGCGCCAGCATCGCAACCGCCTCCTGGTCGACGAGGAGCTCCAGATCGTCGATCCGCTGGTCATCGGCGGTGATGCGGGCGGCGCGTTCGAGATCCCGCTTGCTCATCGCGTCGATCGCCTTGGCAAGCTGAACCTCGGCGAGGCCGCCCATCTCGGCAATCAGGTTTTCCAGCCGCTTCAACTGATCATCGAACGACTTGACGATGTGCTCGGACGTCATGGTCCTTGGTCTCCTCCGGACGAGTCCCGCGGTCATACGAGCCGCCTAGCCAAAACGCCCGGTGATGTAGTCCTGTGTTCTTTTGTCGTCGGGATTGGTGAAGATCATCTCGGTCAAGCCGGTCTCCACCAGAACACCCATATGGAAAAAGCCGGTGCGCTGTGAGACACGCGCCGCCTGCTGCATCGAGTGGGTAACGATGATGATCGTGTAGTTCTGCCGCAATTCGTCGATCAGTTCTTCGATCCGCGCGGTGGCGATCGGATCAAGCGCCGAACACGGCTCGTCCATCAGGATTACTTCAGGCTGAACCGCGATCGCGCGGGCGATGCAAAGCCGCTGCTGCTGGCCGCCGGAAAGGCCGATTCCCGGCTGATTCAGCCGATCCTGCACTTCCTTCCACAGCCCCGCCCGCTCCAGGCTGGTCTGAACAATCTGCTCGAGATCGCGTCTGTCGCTGGCAAGTCCGTGGATGCGCGGACCGTAGGCGACGTTCTCGAAGATCGATTTCGGAAACGGATTGGGTTTTTGGAAAACCATGCCGACACGGGCGCGCAGGTGAACGGGGTCCATCTGCGGCGCGTAAACGTTCTCGCCGTCGAGCAGGATGCTCCCGGTGATGCGGCAGCCATCGATGATGTCATTCATGCGGTTGAGACATCTGAGATAGGTCGACTTGCCGCAGCCCGAGGGACCAATCAGCGCCGTGACCTCGTTGCGATAGATATCGAGGCTGATGTTGTCGAGTGCCTGTTTGCCGCCGTAAAAAACACAGACCTTGTCGGTGTGGAATTTCACCGTGCCTGCCGCCGGTATTGCCAGGGTCGCGGGCTGCATTGCCATTTTTTGCATCTAGACCGTGAACATTGCTGTTATTCCGCGGAACGCTGCGTTCTTGCAATCGACCGTTGGCTGTTTATGGATCACCACTTTCGCTCGAATCGCTTGCGCAAGACCACGGCAACGAGGGTCATGGCGATCAGAAACGCCAGCAGGACGAGGATCGCCGCCGATGATCGCTCGACAAAGGCGCGCTCCGGCGCATCCGACCACAGATAGATCTGGACCGGCATCACCGTCGCTGCATCGAGCGGTCCTTGCGGGATGTCGGCGATGAAGGCGACCATGCCGATCATCAGCAGCGGCGCCGTCTCGCCCAATGCGTGTGCCATCCCGAGAATTGTCCCGGTCAGCATGCCCGGCATCGCCAGTGGCACCACGTGATGGAAGACCGTTTGCATCTTCGATGCGCCGACGCCGAGCGCCGCCTCGCGCATCGACGGCGGCACCGCTTTCAAAGCGGCGCGGCTGGCGATGATGATGATCGGCATGGTCATCAGCGAGAGCACCATGCCGCCAACCAGGGGCGATGAGCGGGGCAGACCGAAAACGCCGAGAAAGACGGCAAGGCCGAGCAGGCCGAATACGATCGACGGCACGGCGGCAAGGTTGTTGATGTTGACTTCGACAATCGCCGTCCACGCGTTCTTCGGCGCGAATTCCTCCAGATAAATCGCCGCGCCAACGGCAAGCGGAAAGGCGATGGCGATAGTGATCAGCATCGTCCAAAATGTGCCGACGAGGGCGCCCCATACGCCGGCGAGTTCGGGTGAGCGGGAATCGCCGGCGGTGAACAATGTGCGATTGAAAACGCGCTCGATCAGTCCGCGCTGTTCAAGGCGATGAAACCAGTCGATCTGCCGGTCCGACACGCGGCTACCGTTTTGTGCCGTTGCCCGGGCAATCTGTCCCTTGGCGAACTGGTCAAGATCATCGGACAGGGGCACGGTTACCCGGACTCGCTGGCCGATTAACGCCGGATCCGCGAGCACCTTATCGCGCAAGGCGTAGGTCGCGCCAGGACTGATCAGCGCGAACAACTCGCGCCGCTCCTGTCGATCGGTGACGCCCGGAAACAAGTCTTCGAGCGATTGACGAATCAGCTTCTGGTAGTCCGCACGCGAGAGCACGCCATCGTCCCGCGCGCCGTCGGGATCGATGTCCTGTGGGTAGAGGGTCACGTCCAGATCGATCATTGTCTGGGTGAACGCGGGAATTGCCGTCCGAATGATCGTCCACAGCAGCACCACAAGGCAAAGAGTGGCGAAGACGATCGCGCAGAGCCCGTAGAGGCGAAATCTGCGTTCGGCGGCGTAGCGTCGGGCAAGGCCGGCCGAAATCACCTGCGATACATCGCGCGCGTCAGCGCGCGAACGGATGAACGTTGGTCGCGCGACGTTGTTAATCATAGAGTTCTCGATACCGGGCAACGATGCGCAGGGCGACGATGTTCAGGCACAGCGTGGAAATGAACAGCACGAGGCCGAGAGCGAAGGCGGCAAGCGTCTTCGGGCTGTCGAATTCCTGATCGCCGATGAGCAGCGTGACGATCTGTACGGTCACGGTGGTTACTGCCTCGAACGGATTGGCGGTGAGATTGGCCGCGAGACCGGCGGCCATAACGACGATCATCGTCTCGCCGATCGCCCGCGAGATCGCCAGTAGAAAACCGCCAATGATCCCGGGCAGGGCCGCCGGCAGAATGACACGGCAAATGGTTTCCGAGCGCGTTGCTCCAAGCCCGTACGAGCCTTCGCGCAGCGACCGCGGCACGGCGGTGATGACGTCGTCCGACAGCGACGAGACGAAGGGGATAATCATCACCCCCATGACGACGCCGGCGGCAAGCGCGCTCTCCGACGAGATCGACAGATCGAACCCGGCACCGAGGTTGCGCAAAAAGGGCGCGACCGTCAGCGCCGCGAAGAAGCCGTAGACCACCGTCGGAATTCCCGCAAGAACTTCCAGCATCGGCTTGACCACCGCGCGCAAGCGCGGAGGCGCGTATTCCGCCATATAGATGGCCGACATCAGACCGACCGGCATGGCGACCGCCATGGCGATGGTGGCGATGAGCATTGTGCCGGCCATTAACGGGACGACGCCGAAGCTGCCGCCGGCGCCCACCTGATCGGCGCGCATCGCGATCTGCGGGCTCCATTCCAGCCCGAACAGGAATGCGAGCGGCGATACGCGCATGAAGAAGCGGACGGCTTCAAACACCAGCGACAGCACGATGCCGATGGTGGTGAGGATGGCGACGATCGAACAGGCAACCAGCAGGACCTTGATCACCGCTTCGACGGCATTGCGCGCGCGCAGACGCGGCACAATGCGAGCACGGGCGAAGACGAGCCCTGAGACCGAGGCGACCAGCACCAGCACGAACATCCCCGTCCTACTCATGGCGCTGATCCGCGCGTAATAATCGGCCGCCGCCTGCAGATCGGTACCGGCGGCGCTGCCGGCAATATTGCCGCTCGCAACGTTGCGGATGTCGTTGAACAGCAGGCCGAGTCGCTCCGGCGGTAGCGCCCGGTCCGCGTCCGGAAGGCTGGCCATGACGACGGCATGGACGATCTGCGGTTCAGCGATCAGCCAGACCAGCAACACGAGCAGCGCCGGGAGACCGCACCACACGGCGACATAGTAGCCGTAGTAGTGAGGGCGCGAGTGCAGCCGCTCGTATCCGCGGCGTCCGACATCCACCGCCCGCGCCCGGCCGAGGTAAAACCCGATGGCGGTCAGGACGAGAAGCGTCGCCATCAGGATTGCGAACTGCATTGGGTTGCGCGTCCTTATTCGGTGCGCGGGTTTATCGGCGCCGCGCCAGCATCCGGCGAGCAGAGGCAAGGCCCGCGGCCCCTGCCGTTGCCAGCAGAGCGCCGGCAGGCTCCGTCGCGTGTCTCGTACATGCTACATGCCGACGTTGCTGACCAACGCCATCGCCTGTTCGCGTGCCGCCTTCGCCTCTGCCGCCGGCAGCGCGATGAGGCCTTTCTCGGCCAGATAACCGTCTGGCCCCCAGGCTTTCTCGCTGGTGAACTCGGCAATATACTCCTTAATGCCTGGAACAACGCCGACATGTGCCTTCTTGACATAGAAGTAAAGCGAGCGGGAAATAGGATATTTTCCCGTGGAAATGTTGTTGTAGTCGTCGTCGACGCCGTTAATCAGACTTCCTTGGATCTTATCCTGGTTCTGTTCAAGGAAGCTATAGCCGAAGATCCCGAAGGCGTTCTTATTAGCTTCCAGCTTGCGGACGATAAGCACGTCATTTTCGCCTGCCTCGATGTAGGCGCCGTCTTCACGAACACCCTGGCATATGGCCTTATGCTTGGCCTCATCCGTCTTCTTCAATGCCACGATCGCCGGGATCTTGTCGCACCCCCCCTCCATCGCCAACTCGGCGAAGGCATCGCGCGTACCGGACGTCGGCGGGGGGCCGAGCACTTCGATCGCGATGTTCGGCAGTGACGGATCGACATCACTCCACGTCTTGTTCGGGTTGGCGATGATGCCGCCTTTGCCGTCGGGAACATCCTTGGCCAGAGCCCGATAGAGCTGTTCGAGGGTGATGTTCATCTGCGGCGAAGCCTTCGAGTTGGCGACGACGATGCCGTCGTAGCCAATCATCACCTGGGTGATCTCCTTCACGCCGTTCTTGGCGCAAAGCTCGATTTCGGAGGCTTTGATCGCCCGTGACGCGTTGCTGATGTCCGGCGTGTCG